>NZ_AKIU01000004.1:0-124849 GCF_000282675.1 Pantoea sp. GM01
GGCTTTTTTACGTCTATATTTCATAAAAAACGCTAATGCAGTCATTTCAAAGGCTTTTAAGCCACTGAATAATAAAATCAGTAATCTGCTGCGGCTGATTAATATCCAAATAGGGTAAATCAATCTTCAAATCTTCATCAGTGGCCACCGCGATCACGTGCTCATCGATTAAATCCTCAATCTGACCCGGTATATCACGCCGCCAAAGCACAATTTTAGGCACTGGTTCATTCTTGAAACCCTCAATCAGTATCAAATCTAATACCGAACTATCCATCCTCAATGCTAACTCTGCGAGACTTGGCGTCTGGTTGGGTGTTTCAACCATCAAAGCCCATCGTTTATTACTGGCGACGATCACCTGTTCCGCTCCGGCTTTACGCAGCAAATAGCTGTCTTTCCCAGGCGAATCGATATCCATTTGGTGGTGCGTATGCTTGATTAAGCCTGATCGTATGCCTTGTGCTTTCAGTTGCGGAATAACTTGCTCTAGCAATGTGGTTTTTCCGGTTCCGCTCCAGGCAGAAATAGCCAGCAAAGGCACGGTCATGACAACGTTTCCTCATTAACCAGGTCATCGGGTGTATTAATATTACGGAAGGCCGATTCTGCATCTGAAAACGCAACGGCATATCCATCATGCTTGCGTAAAAACTGCATCAAACGCCGTTCGCCGCGGAGTAGCCAGGCTTCGAGATCATCGGCCAGTGCACAATTCACTAGCGCTAAAGCAGGATGATCGCGCTGAGAAGACTTCACCCACACTGCGGGTGCATCGCCACGTTCCTGCCATAAACGCGCAACAAAATTACTGGGAAGCCAAGGCGTATCACAAGGGCAGAAGGCGACCCATGCAGTTTTACTGTGACGCAAACCACTAAGCATGCCAGCCAACGGTCCGGGATAATCAGGCATTGAATCAGTAACTACCTGACAACCACTTGCCTGATAGCGATCAATGTTACGGTTAGCGCTTATCAACACAATATCGACCTGCGGTCGAAATCTCCGCAAAACATGCTGATAAAGGGGTTCACCTTGTAGCATTAGTAACCCTTTATCCTGTCCACCCATACGGCTGCCTTGCCCACCTGCGAGGATCACGCCGGTAAATGCTGTCATCTTCGTCTCCTTCTCTATTCTGGACGATACTTATATAGCGGCAGCGTACCACCTGCATAAAGGAATCAATGATGAAATATCACCGACTCAATGAACTGATCGATCTTCTGCAACCAGCATGGCAAAAGGAGTCCGACATCAACTTGTTGGCATTTTTACAAAAACTAGCGCATGAATCTGGTTTCAGTGGCCCATTAAGTGAATTAACGGACGATGTATTGATTTACCATCTCAAAATGCGTGAAGCAGGCAGCGACGCTGAAATACCCGGCCTAAAAAAGGATTATGAAGTGGACTTCAAAACCGCGCTATTACGTGCTCGTGGTGTGATTAAGGATGATGAGTAGTGTTATCCTTGCGCATTAATCGCAAAGGTAACATACAGGCAAAATGATGAGCGAAGCCGCCTTTAATTTCCAGACGCTGAATCCCGATGTCATTCTTGATGCACTTTGGGATGCGGGTTTGCGTGTCGAATCAGGCTTAACTGCCCTCAATAGCTACGAGAATCGCGTTTATCAGTTTAGCGATGATGAGAAGCGACGCTATGTGGCGAAATTTTATCGTCCACAGCGCTGGAGCGCACAGCAGATTCTTGAAGAGCATCAGTTCACGCAGGATCTGCTGGGCGATGAAGTGCCGGTTGCCGCACCGCTAAATCTACAGGGCAGTACGCTGAATCATCATGCCGGGTTTATGTTCGCAGTCTTTCCCAGTTTGGGCGGCCGACAATATGAAACCGACAATGAGGAACAGATGGAATGGGTGGGCCGCTTTCTTGGACGCATCCATCAAACCGGAAGGCAAAGTCCGTTCCAGCAGCGCCCAGCGTTTGGATTGGAAGAGTATGTGTTTCAACCACGGCAGGAGCTGGAAAGAAGCACGTTAGTACCCGCTTCTTTAAAAGACATACTGCTTGCTGCCGTTGATAAGCTGAGCACTACGTTGCAGCAGCGCTGGCATACGCAGTGGCAGCCGCTTAGGTTGCATGGGGATTGCCATCCCGGCAATATTCTGTGGCGTGAAGGGCCGATGTTTGTCGATCTTGATGATGCGCGTACCGGGCCGGCCGTGCAGGATTTATGGATGCTGGTCAACGGCGATCGTCAGGAACAATTGATTCAATGGGACATTTTGCTGGAAGCTTATAATGAATTCGGTGATTTTGATTTACATGAATTGTCACTGATTGAACCTTTACGCGCTATGCGCATGGTTTATTATTTGGCCTGGGTGGTACGCCGCTGGCAGGATCCCGCTTTTCCGCGCGCCTTTCCCTGGATGACAGATGAGGATTTTTGGCGCCGGCAGATTGCATTATTTATCGAGCAGGAGAGGCTGTTAAACGAACCGCCGTTGCAGCTTAGCCCGCAATATTAATGAAGTACTCAGGAGATTGTTTCACGATGAAAAAGATCATGTTTGCGCTGGTAGGTTTGATGCTGGCATTTGGCGCCTCTGCGGCACAGTTTAACGATGGTAAACAGTTCGTTACTTTGCCGAAGCCGGTAGCCGGTGAGCCGCAGGTTCTGGAGTTCTTCTCCTTCTTCTGCCCGCATTGCTACCAGTTCGAACGCGTTTATCACGTGAGCGATGCAGTGAAAAAGAATCTGCCGGCTGACACTAAAGTGACGAAATACCACGTTGATTTCCTTGGTGGCCAATTCGGTCCAATCGTTACTCAGGCATGGGCTGTTGCAATGGCGCTGGGCGTAGAAAGCAAAGTAACTGCACCCATTTTCGACGGTATTCAGAAAACTCAAACCGTTACTGATGCGGCGAGCCTGAAAGAGACCTTTATCAAAGCGGCAGGTATCTCCTCCGAAGATTACGATGCGGCGTGGAACAGCTTCGCGGTGAAAGCGCTGGTTGCGCAGCAGCAAAAAGCAGCTGCTGACGTAAATCTACAGGGTGTGCCGGCAATCTTTGTTAACGGTAAATATATGGTTAACAACGGCGGCCTGGATACCAGCTCAATGGATAACTTCGTTGCTGATTACGCCAACGTCGTGAAATTCCTGGTAGAAAAGAAGTAATTTAGCTTCAGAGAACGCCGACAACGTCGGCGTTTTTTATTGCCTTTTTAGTTTTACTAATACGATGTTTATATAAGCCCTTCGCTTAATATCCACATGGATGATCATCTTTTCATTACGTTGCATAAGGTTGTATTCGGAATATAACTTTATGATATATATATAATTTTACTTCCAAAGTAATTACAATTAACGTAAATAACAATATGTTATGATTTTTACGCACAAACTTATCCACAACCTGATCCTTGCGATCCGTGCCGCGTAACGACGAAAAAGATCCTGACTTCCCTGAGTGCATTCAACATTCTCCTCCGGTTGTGGCATCCTTATAGCCCTCATTATCGCAACGAAGAAAATACGAACCTATGGCGCAAATTGCAGAAAATCCCCTGATTCTGGTCGACGGCTCCTCTTATCTGTACCGTGCATATCATGCCTTTCCGCCGCTAACGAACAGTGCAGGCGAGCCAACTGGCGCCATGTATGGTGTGCTTAACATGCTGAAAAGTTTGTTGATGCAGTATCAGCCAAGCCATGTGGCTGTAGTCTTCGATGCTAAAGGCAAGACCTTCCGCGATGAGTTATTCGAGCACTACAAGTCGCATCGTCCACCAATGCCAGACGATCTGCGGGCGCAGATTGAACCGTTACATGAGATGGTGAAAGCGATGGGCCTGCCGCTGTTGGCGGTATCGGGCGTTGAGGCGGATGATGTGATCGGCACCTTGGCTCTGGAAGCGGAAAAACTTGGTCGTTCGGTATTAATCAGCACCGGTGATAAAGATATGGCGCAGCTCGTCACGCCGGCGATAACGCTGATCAACACCATGACGAATACCGTGCTGGGCCCGGAAGAGGTCGAACAGAAATATGGCGTACCTCCAACGCTGATTATCGATTTCCTCGCCATGATGGGCGACAGCTCGGACAACATTCCCGGTGTCCCGGGCGTCGGTGAGAAAACGGCTCAAGCCTTGCTGCAAGGTCTTGGCGGTATGCAGTCGATTTACGACAATCTCGACAAAGTGGCCGATCTCTCTTTCCGCGGTGCGAAAACCATGGCGGCGAAGCTGGAACAAAACCGCGATGTGGCTTTCCTTTCTTATCAACTGGCAACCATTAAAACCGACGTTGCGTTGGATCTGACGTGCGATCAACTGATCGTAAACGAGCCTGATGTTGAAGCGCTGCAAACCTTATTTAGCCGTTACGAGTTCAAACGCTGGATCGCTGATTTGCAGGATGGCACATGGCTGCAACAAGGCAAGAAGAGCAACTCGCAGACGCAGAAATCGCAGCTAAGTGAAGTTGTTGCGCCCGTCACAGAAACCACCAGCGTGCTATCAGCGGATGGCTACGTCACCATTCTTGATGAAGCGACATTCGCTGAGTGGCTGAAAAAGCTGAAAAGCGCCGAACTCTTCGCTTTCGATCTGGAAACTGATTCGCTGGATACACTGAGCGCTAACATTGTCGGTATTGCGTTTGCTGTCGCACCGGGAGAAGCCGCCTATCTGCCCGTTGGCCATGACTATTTGGATGCACCCGAACAGCTGGATCGTAATGACGTGCTGAAACAGCTGAAACCGCTGCTGGAAGACGGTAACGCGGCGAAAGTTGGCCAGAATCTCAAATACGATCGCGGTGTATTGAAGAATTACGATATTGAACTTAACGGCATTAAATTCGACACCATGCTGGAATCATATTGCCTGAACAGCGTGGGAGGTAAACACGATATGGACAGCCTGGCAGCGCGCTGGCTGAACCATAAAACGGTGACTTTCGAAGAGATCGCTGGCAAAGGCAAAAATCAGCTCACCTTTAATCAGATTGCGCTTGAGCAAGCTGGGCACTATGCCGCTGAAGATGCCGATGTCACGCTGCAGCTGCATCTGAAAATGTGGGCGAAGCTGGAACCAGAGGCGGGGCCAAAACAGGTATTTGAAGAGATTGAAATGCCGTTGTTGAAGGTGATATCGCGAATTGAGCGCAACGGCGTGTTGATCGACCAAAATATCCTGGCGAAACACTCACAGGAGTTGACCACGCGTGTCGCTGAGCTGGAGCTGAAAGCGCATGAGTTAGCGGGTGAACCGTTTAACCTCTCTTCACCTAAACAACTGCAAACCATTCTTTTTGAAAAACAGGGTATTAAGCCGACGAAAAAAACGCCCGGCGGCGCACCTTCCACCAGTGAAGAAGTACTGGCTGAACTGGCGCTAGATTATCCATTGCCGAAGGTAATTCTGGAACATCGCGGCCTTTCGAAGCTGAAATCGACGTATACCGATAAGCTGCCACTGATGATCAATCCGGTTACGGGTCGAGTGCACACCTCCTATCACCAGGCAGTAACGGCGACCGGGCGACTTTCATCTACCGATCCTAACTTGCAGAACATCCCGGTGCGCAACGAAGAAGGTCGTCGTATTCGCCAGGCGTTTATTGCCGGGCCAGGCAATATTATTGTTGCTGCGGACTATTCACAGATTGAACTGCGCATTATGGCGCATTTATCACAAGATAAAGGCCTGCTGGATGCGTTTGCTCAGGGCGAAGATATTCACCGTGCTACCGCATCAGAAGTGTTTGGTGTCACGCTGAGCAAGGTTTCTGGTGAGCAGCGCCGCAGTGCTAAGGCGATCAACTTTGGTTTGATCTACGGTATGAGCGCCTTCGGCCTTTCTCGTCAGCTGAATATCGGCGCGGGCGAGGCGAAGAAATACATGGATCTCTACTTCGAACGCTACCCGGGCGTGCTGCGTTATATGGAAGAGACGCGTTCGAAGGCGGCAGAGAAAGGCTATGTTGAAACGCTCGATGGTCGTCGTTTGTGGCTGCCGGATATTACCTCTAGTAATGCTATTCGGCGTAAAGCCGCTGAGCGTGCCGCGATCAACGCACCAATGCAAGGCACGGCTGCAGATATCATTAAGCGCGCCATGATTGCAGTTGATGGCTGGCTGTTGGAGCAAAAAGACGATGCGGTACGGATGATAATGCAGGTACACGATGAACTGGTGTTTGAGATCCGCAGCGACGCGGTAGAGGGTGCCATCAAGACCATTCGTGAGCTGATGGAGAACAGCATGAAGCTGGATGTGCCGTTGCAGGTTGAAGTGGGAACCGGCGATAACTGGGATGAAGCGCATTGATGTAGCGCAGTTAGCGGTATATGCATGCCGCTGACATCATCATAAGAAAAAAGTTTACTTAATCGGTTCAGCAACGTTGTAAAGCGGTCTATTAAATGCGCGTTTTGTAACTGCTTAACGCCTAAGCATTTTTTTAGTAATTAAACTACATTGCGCGTATAAAAATGTGATGAGCTTAGTAAAAAAGATGTCGAATCCTGAAAGTTAACAACAAAAAACCCTTTGTAGGGCGCGTAAAATCAGGTAGAGTTTGTCGCGTAGGGTACAGAGGTAAGATGTTCTATCTTTCAGACCTTTTACTTCACGTAATCGGATTTGGCTGAATATTTAGCCGCCCCAGTCATTTATGACTGGGGCGTTTTTTATTGGGCTTTATCTCAAAAGCCACAACAACGTTACTCTGCTTGCTCTTCGCCATCACCTTCTTGTGCTGGCTCCAGTTCATTGAACCAGCTATCCAGTTTCTTGCGCACAATATCAACGCCCATCTTCTTAAGAGAAGAGAACATTTCCACCTGCACATCACCGTTAAAGGCCAGCGCGGCTTCACGCACCATAGTCAGTTGCGCTTTACGTGCGCCGGATGCCAGCTTGTCAGCTTTGGTCAGCAGCACAAGGACTGGAATCTGGCTCTGAACGGCCCACTCAATCATGTTCTGATCAAGATCTTTCAGCGGATGGCGAATATCCATTAATACCACCAGGCCTTTTAGCGCCTGACGTTTTTGCAAATATTCCGCCAGCGAGCGCTGCCATTTGCGCTTCATCTCTTCCGGAACCTGGGCATAGCCATAACCCGGCAAATCGACTAAACATTTACCTTCAACTACTTCAAACAGGTTAATGAGCTGAGTTCGGCCAGGCGTTTTACTGGTACGTGCCAGACCTTTTTGGTTAGTGATGGTATTCAGCGCACTGGATTTGCCTGCATTCGAGCGCCCGGCAAAAGCAACTTCAATACCTACATCCGCCGGTAAGTGGCGAATATCAGGGGCGCTGAGCATGAAATGGGTCATGTGATAGTTCAAAGCAGACAAAGTGAAACTCCAGCAAAATGAATCGGGCAATAGGGCTGATTATACCTGTAATGGCGCAAAAGTGCCCGATAGCGTCTTAACACGCCATTTTGTAAGAGATCTACGATTTTTACTGCCAGTGATTACCGCTTCATTGAATATTAACAATTGATTTAAGTGTGATTTTTCAATGAATTGAGAGATAAGTGGGAAGTGCCACTCTAAAATAGAGACAAGTCTCACTTGTTCATTTTACCTATTAGTCTACATTTGTTGTCAGTGCACGGCAGCACCCATCAAGGATGATGAGCTCAGGAGTGTCGGGGATGACCAAGAGCATGGCGGGAAGCGGTTCAGGCAGGAATCGGACAGGGACAAGGATTAATCGCAGGAGCGATGTGGCGATGGAGCAACCGGGACGTTGTGAGCCGTAAAGGATTTATTCAGTGTTTCCTTCGTATGAAGGTGCGATAAAAGGCGATAGCATAGGCTATCGCCTTTTTTCTTTGCTTACTTTCTGCTAGATTTCGCCGCAATTCTATACTGAACTCACAAAGCATCGCCGAGACCGGACACCATGAAGCAACCTGCATCAGCCCCGCGTGGCAAACCTGCTGCGAAAGCCAAGCGCAAATCGCGTGAAGACCTCAATCAAGAAGCGCGCGATCGCAAACGCGACAAAAAGCACAGCGGTCATAAATCTGGCAGCCGCGCTAATCCGGAAACGCAAACCGCTGGCAAAGGCCAGGGTAAAAAATCTCAGGATCCACGCCTGGGCAGCAAAACGCCAGTCGCGTTAGTTGCTGATGGTAAAACCCAGACGGCGAAGAAGCCGGAAGCCAAACCAAAGCCAAAAGCGGAAAAAGTCCGTCTGACGCCACAAGAAGAATTGGCGAAGCTGGAAAATGACGAACGCCTGGATACGTTGCTGGATCGCCTGGAAAACGGTGAAACCCTCAGTGGCGAAGATCAGGCCTGGCTGGATCAAACCTTAGACCGCATCGACGAACTGATGGAAACGCTCGGCATCGCGTTGGATGACGAAGCGGAAGATGAGCAGGCCGAAGAAGATATGATGCGCCTGTTAAAAGGTAATTAAGGCAAATTTTGATCGGCATGCGTTTTCACGCATGCCGCGCTAAACAGGTATTCACCTATGTTTTGGCCTGGATCAATTTTCGCGTTGCTGCTGACATGTTATCTGCTCTGGTTATTGTTTAAACTACGCCGCCTGTCGCGTCTGAAGTCGCGTTTACGTCGGCGTTCAGCCCATCGCTTCGTCCACTCTTCTGCCACGCGACCCTCTCTCAGACGACGTCACCGTAAGGAGTGAGCATGTCATCGCAGCAGATAGATTGGGATCAGCACCTGATCGAAAAATACAACTACGCTGGCCCGCGTTATACCTCTTATCCCACCGCACTTGAGTTCAGTGAGAACTTTGTTGAGGCTGATTTTCAGCACGCCGTTGAGCGCTACCCCAATCGTCCGTTATCGCTGTATGTGCATATCCCGTTTTGCCATCGTCTCTGCTACTTCTGCGGCTGCAATAAAATCGTGACGCGCCAGCTGCACAAAGCCGATCGCTACCTTGATGTGCTGGAGCAGGAGATTTGTCAGCGTGCGCCGCTGTTTGCGGGGCGCAGCGTCACTCAATTGCATTGGGGCGGCGGTACGCCGACATTTCTCAATCAGCAGCAGGTCAGTCGGCTGGTAGCATTGCTACGCGATCATTTTACGATTGCCGATGATGTTGAAATGTCGATCGAGGTCGATCCGCGTGAAATCGAATTGGAGATGATCGATCATCTGCGCGCGGAAGGCTTTAATCGCCTGAGCATGGGCGTGCAGGACTTCAATAAAGCGGTGCAGGAACGCGTTAATCGCGTGCAGGACGAAGAAACCATCTTTGCTCTGGTGCAGCGGGCGCGTGAGCAAGGCTTCCGCTCGGTTAGCCTCGATCTGATTTATGGTCTGCCGCTGCAAACGCCGGAAAGCTTTGCCTTTACCTTACAGCGCGTTATTGCATTGAATCCCGATCGTCTTAGTGTCTTCAACTATGCGCATATGCCTACGCTTTTCGCTGCTCAGCGGAAAATCAAAGATGATGAGCTTCCAGGTGCGGCACAGAAACTGCAAATTCTGCAGGAAACCATCGCCACCTTAACCGGCGAAGGTTATCAGTTTATCGGTATGGATCACTTCGCGCGTCCGGATGATGAACTGGCGGTCGCGCAGCGTGCGGGCGTGCTGCATCGTAACTTCCAGGGCTACACCACGCAGGGCGAAACCGATTTGCTCGGTATGGGCGTGTCGGCTATTAGTATGTTGGGCGATAGCTATGCGCAAAATCATAAAGAGCTGAAAGCCTATTACAGCGATGTCGAGCTGCGCGGCAATGCGCTTTGGCGGGGGCTCACGTTGAGTGAAGATGATTGTCTGCGCCGCGATGTAATTAAGGCGTTGATCTGTAATTTTGCGCTCGATTTTACGGCGGTAGAAGCCCAGTACCCCATTGAATTTGAAGCCTACTTTGCCGAGGATTTAGCCCTGTTAGCGCCGCTGGTGGCCGATGGCTTAGTTGAGCAGAGAGGCCGCAGCCTGCACGTTACTGGTGTAGGCCGATTGCTGATTCGTAACATCTGTATGTGCTTTGATGTGTATATGCGGCAAAAGATGCGCATGCAGCAGTTCTCGCGAGTGATATAAAAAAGGGGAGCAAATTTGCTCCCCTTGTCTCAAAACGCCCAATCTGCGCGTTATTCCATTCCCAGCTCTTTCAGCTTACGCGTCAAGGTATTACGTCCCCAGCCGAGCAAGCGTGCCGCTTCCTGTTTGTGACCCTGCGTGTGACGCAGTGCGGTGGTGAGCAACGTGCGCTCCATCTCCGGCTGTGCTTCCGACAACAGATTTTGATGACCGGAACGCAAGGCGCGATCGGCCCACTGCGCCAGCAACGTAGCCCAGCTATCCGGCAGCGACTGCACCGGATTCTCCGGCGTGCTGGATTCGAACAGTTCTGGGGGCAGATCCTGAATCAACACTTCCTGGCCCGCCGCCATCACGGTTAACCAACGACAGGTGTTTTCCAACTGGCGCACGTTACCGGACCAATGCAGACGCGTCAGCGCGGTTTCGGTTTCCGGATGCAGAATCTTCGCTTCCACGCCCAACTCACGTGCAGCAACCTGCAGGAAATAACGTGCCAGACGTGGAATATCTTCGCGTCGTTCACGTAATGGCGGCAGATGAACGCGAATTACGTTGAGACGGTGGAATAAGTCCTCACGGAATTTGCCTTCCTGCACCCGCAGCTCAAGGTTCTGGTGGGTTGCCGCGATGATACGCACATCCACTTTCACCGGCGCATAGCCGCCCACGCGATAAAACTGGCCATCAGCCAATACGCGCAATAAGCGGGTTTGCACGTCGAGCGGCATATCACCAATTTCGTCGAGGAACAGCGTGCCGCCATCGGCCTGCTCAAAACGCCCCTGACGAATCTGGTTCGCACCGGTAAATGCGCCTTTCTCGTGACCAAACAGCTCTGATTCAATCAGATCTTTGGGAATCGCCGCCATGTTCAGCGCGATAAAAGGAGACTTCGCACGCGGGCTATGGCGATGCAGCGCATGCGCAACCAACTCTTTACCGGTACCGGATTCCCCGTTGATCAGCACGCTAATTGAGGAGCGTGAAAGACGACCAATGATGCGGAACACATCCTGCATTGCCGGCGCTTCGCCGATAATATCGGTGGTTGGGCCGCTAACCGGTTGATTACGTGGCTGCTGCTGTTCCTGATAATGGCTAATCGCGCGTTCAACCAGCGCCACAGCTTCATCAATATCAAACGGCTTTGGCAGGTAATCGAATGCACCTTGCTGATAAGCGCTAACAGCAGCATCCAGATCGGAGTGCGCGGTCATAATGATCACCGGCAGCATCGGATGGCGCTGTTTAATCTGTTTCAGCAGCGCAAGACCATCCATGCCAGGCATACGAATGTCCGACAATAATACATCTGGGGTTTTGCTTGCGAGCGCATCCAGTACCTCGTTAGCGCTGTCAAAGGTTGCACAGCTCAAACCGGCTCCAGTGAGCGCTCGTTCAAGCACCCAGCGGATGGAGCTATCGTCATCGACGATCCAGACTATCCCTCGTTGCATACAAACCTCACTGGCGAATAGGCAGGTAGACCGAGAATTCGGTGTGACCTGGCCAACTGTTAAATTCTATTTTTCCTGAATGCTGATCGATCAGGCTACGGGCGATGGAGAGACCTAAGCCGGTGCCACCTTCGCGTCCGCTCACCATCGGATAGAACAGCGTATCTTGTAGCTGGGCCGGAATGCCTGGGCCATCATCTTCAATATCAATGCGTGCGACTAAACGATAACGCGTACCGTGCAGCGTGAGCTGGAAGGCGGTACGTGTGCGAATCACGATGGTGCCACCTTCATCGCCTAGGGCTTGCAGCGCATTGCGCACCACATTCAACAGCACCTGTTCAATCTGGTCGGGATCGTGCGGCAGTTCCGGCAGGCTTGGGTCGTAATCACGCACCAGCGAAACGTTATCCGGCAGCTCCATCGACACCAGATTCACCACGCGTTCTGCTACCTGGTGAATGCTTTGCGTCACGTGTAAACCCGGTTGTTGCGGACCTAACAGTCGATCAACCAGATTACGCAGGCGGTCTGCCTGCTCAATGATGATGCGCGTGTATTCATGCAGGGAAGGATCGGGTAACGCGCGGGTAAGCAGCTGCGCGGCGCCACGTAATCCCCCTAACGGGTTTTTAATTTCATGTGCCAGACCGCGGACTAAATCGCGGGCAGCAACTTGCTGAGCATGCTGAATTTGTTCCTGGCTAAGCCGGCGCTGATTATCCATCGGCGCCATTTCCAGCAGAATAAAGCCATCGGGTAACCGCTGTGCCGTCAGCGACATAATATGCGCGCGGCCATCAACCACTAAAGTGACCTCACTGTCGGTAAAGCCCTGGCCAGCCCCGAGACTCTCGCTCATCACCTCAATATTCAGCGAAAAATAGCCGGTTAATTCCGGTAATGGCGTGCCGAACAATTTTCGTGAGCTCTGCGACAATAATTGCTGAGCCGCCGGGTTGGCGTAATGGATAACTAAATCGTCATCGACCAGCAAAATACTGTTGATCAGGGAGTTGAGAATCTGCCCCGCGTCGGGCAGCGTGCCAGTTGCCATACAGCGTTCCTCTGCACTAATTTAGTGCATTATAGCCTTTAAGGACGGAAATCTGTGCTTTGAACCAGAATACGCGGAGAAAAAAGCCCATCCGGAGATGGGCTAAAGTTTCCACGGCAATATAAAATCTTCTGCGTCTTTTACACCCCCGCTACGTGGCTGCATTCGTTCACCCGAGTCACTGAGTTATCTCAACTCCCCGGCAATCTCGATTGCCGCCTTGCGGCGATGCATAATCCGCGAATCTTTAATGCTGATTAAACGCTGTAGTACAGTTCGAACTCAACGGGGTGCGGAGTCATGCGCACGCGGTCAACTTCTGGCTTACGCAGTTCGATGTAAGCATCGATGGCGTCATCAGTGAACACGCCGCCACGAGTCAGGAACTCGCGGTCTTCGTTCAGTGCGTTCAGTGCTTCTTCCAGAGAACCTGCAACTTTTGGAATCTCAGCTTCTTCTTCCGGCGGCAGGTCATACAGGTTTTTGTCCATCGCATCGCCAGGGTGGATCTTGTTGATAACACCATCAAGACCGGCCATCAGCAGCGCGGTGAATGCCAGATATGGGTTAGCCGCTGGATCCGGGAAGCGTGCTTCGATACGACGTGCTTTCGGGCTAGCAACCACTGGGATACGGATAGAAGCAGAACGGTTACGGGCAGAGTAAGCCAGCATAACAGGTGCTTCGTAGCCTGGGACCAGACGCTTGTATGAGTTAGTGGTTGGGTTTGCCAGGGCGTTGATCGCTTTAGCGTGCTTGATGATACCGCCGATGTAGAACAGAGCAGTTTCAGACAGGCCGCCGTACTTGTCGCCAGAGAACAGGTTCACGCCGCCTTTTGACAGGGACATGTGGCAGTGCATACCTGAACCGTTATCGCCGAACATTGGCTTAGGCATGAAGGTTGCAGTTTTGCCGTACGCATGAGCAACGTTGTGCACCACGTATTTGTAGATCTGAATTTCGTCCGCTTTTTTGGTCATGGTGTTGAAGCGGGTTGCCACTTCGTTCTGACCAGCAGTTGCCACTTCATGGTGGTGTGCTTCAACCACTAAGCCCATCTGCTCCATGGTCAGACACATGGCTGAACGGATGTCCTGTGCTGAGTCAACCGGTGGCACTGGGAAGTAACCGCCTTTCAGACCTGGACGGTGACCTTTGTTACCGCCTTCGTACTCTTTACCGGTGTTCCATGCTGCTTCGATATCATCGATAGCCACGTGTGAACCTGAAGTAGAAGAACCGAAACGAATGTCATCGAACAGGAAGAACTCTGGCTCAGGTCCAAACAGCACGGTATCCGCGATGCCTGAAGAACGCAGGAACTCTTCTGCACGTTTAGCAATGGAGCGCGGGTCACGATCGTAGCCCTGCAGTGTGCCTGGCTCAAGGATGTCGCAACGGATGATCAGGGTCGAGTCTTCGAAGAACGGATCCATAACTGCAGTGGTTGCATCCGGCATCAGCACCATGTCTGATTCGTTAATGCCTTTCCAGCCACCGATGGAGGAGCCATCGAACATTTTGCCTTCTTCGAAGAAGTCAGCGTTAACCTGGTGAGCAGGGATAGTAACGTGCTGTTCTTTACCTTTGGTATCGGTAAAACGCAGGTCAACAAACTTAACTTCATGCTCGTTCATCATCGAGAGAACGTGTTCAGCGGACATACTCAACTCTCCTGGAAATGGTCATTATCGTCATGGTGAGAGAACTTCGTTGCCGGGAATGCGCCACAACTGCTGACCACTCCTAACCAAAGATCTCGGCAAGCTCTTTCAACCGTTTTATAACTGTCGTTTTCGCTTAAAATAGATAAAGCGAATTCTGTGCCAACTTTATGACAATAGCGAAAATGGCGCTACAATGCGCCCTTTCGTGAGTCGAAGGCTGCACCAGGATGGATTGCATGCATTGTTATGGTGCACCCGTGGTGAATGAAAGCACTATCATGGTGCAAAATGCTATCGCAGTGCAGATTAATGCACCGTTAATGGTGCTAAAAACCAGCACTACGAGAAACTTTCGGCGAAATCTGTGATCATGTTCAGTCTTCCGCTTAATCCGTGTACAATACCGCGTTATTTCTATAATGCCTGAGGCAAAGCTGTGATCGAAAATTTGCGTAACATCGCCATCATCGCGCACGTTGACCATGGTAAGACCACCCTGGTTGACAAGCTGCTACAACAGTCCGGTACTTTTGATGCTCGTACCGAAGCGACTGAGCGCGTAATGGACTCCAACGATTTGGAGAAAGAGCGTGGGATTACCATCCTCGCAAAAAACACCGCCATCAAATGGAATGACTACCGTATCAACATCGTTGATACCCCAGGACACGCCGACTTCGGTGGTGAAGTGGAGCGCGTCATGTCCATGGTGGATTCGGTGCTGCTGGTTGTAGATGCGATGGATGGCCCTATGCCGCAAACCCGCTTCGTAACCAAGAAAGCATTTGCTCATGGTTTGAAGCCGATTGTGGTTATCAACAAAGTTGACCGTCCGGGCGCGCGTCCTGATTGGGTTGTTGATCAGGTATTCGACCTGTTCGTTAACCTGGATGCGACTGACGAGCAGCTGGACTTCCCGATCATCTTCGCTTCGGCGTTGAATGGTATCGCGGGTCTGGAACACACCGATATGGCTGACGACATGACCCCGCTGTACCAGGCGATCGTCGACCACGTTTCTCCACCTCAGGTTGAAGTTGAAGCGCCACTGCAGATGCAGATCTCGCAGCTGGACTACAACAACTACCTGGGCGTGATCGGTATCGGCCGCATCAAGCGCGGTACCGTGAAGCCGAACCAGCAAGTCACTATCATTGATAGCGAAGGCAAAACCCGTAACGGTAAAGTCGGTAAAGTACTGGGCCACCTCGGTCTGGAGCGTATCGAAAGCACTCTGGCAGAAGCGGGCGACATCATCGCTATCACCGGCTTGGGCGAGCTGAACATCTCTGACACCATCTGCGACACGCAGAATGTGGAAGCGCTGCCAGCCCTGAGCGTCGATGAACCAACCGTAACCATGTTCTTCAACGTGAACACCTCACCGTTCTGCGGTAAAGAAGGTAAGTTCGTGACCTCGCGCCAGATCCTGGAGCGTTTGAACAAAGAACTGGTACACAACGTGGCACTGCGCGTTGAAGAAACCGAAGATTCTGATGCGTTCCGCGTTTCAGGTCGTGGTGAGCTGCACTTGTCGGTTCTGATCGAGAACATGCGTCGTGAAGGTTTCGAGCTGGCGGTATCCCGTCCGAAAGTAATCTTCCGCGAGTTTGAAGGCCGTAAGCAGGAGCCATTCGAAAACGTCACCCTCGACATCGAAGAAACCCACCAGGGTTCTGTGATGCAAGCGATGGGTGAGCGTAAAGGCGACCTGAAAAACATGGATCCAGATGGTAAAGGCCGTGTACGTCTTGACTACATGATCCCAAGCCGTGGTCTGATCGGCTTCCGTAACGAATTCATGACCATGACTTCAGGTACCGGTCTGCTGTACTCCACCTTCAGCCACTACGACGACGTGCGTCCGGGCGAAGTGGGTCAGCGTCAGAACGGCGTACTGATCTCTAACGGCCAGGGTAAAGCGGTAGCGTTCGCCCTGTTTGGTCTGCAGGATCGCGGTAAGCTGTTCCTGGGTCACGGTGCGGAAGTGTATGAAGGCCAGATCATCGGTATTCATAGCCGTTCTAACGACCTGACCGTTAACTGCCTGACCGGTAAGAAACTGACCAACATGCGTGCGTCAGGTACTGATGAAGCGACCACTCTGGTTCCACCGCAGAAGATGACGCTGGAACAGGCTATCGAGTTCATCGATGACGACGAACTGGTAGAAGTGACTCCGCTGTCAGTACGTATTCGTAAACGTCACCTGACCGAGAACGATCGTAAGCGTTCTTCTCGCGGCAGCAAAGAGTAAGCGAAACAGTCTGATATTGAGCCCCGCACTTGCGGGGCTTTTTTATGCCTGCAAGCCGCTGCAACGCTCGCTTGCTGAACTTTGGCTCCGCTTCCAGATTGCTGATTTCCCGCGCTTCGTCCCTGTTCAGACACCACTTTTGCCGCTAAAGTGAATGATCCAGGGAACATAAAGGAGAGGCGTCATGCTGTACATTTTTGATTTAGGCAATGTGATTGTTGATATCGATTTTAATCGTGTGCTCGGCGTCTGGAGCGATTTGGGGCGTGTGCCGCTGGCAACGTTGCAAAGCAACTTCCGCATGGATGAGGCTTTTGAGAAACACGAACGTGGCGAGATAAGCGATCCCGAATTCGCCGCGCGTATCTGCGATCAACTGGATATCGCGCTGAGTTACCCACAATTCACGGCAGGCTGGCAGGCGGTTTTTGTCGGCGTGCGTCCGGAAACGCTGGCGATCATGAACAAACTGCGTGCTAAGGGCGAGCGCGTGGTGATTCTGTCGAATACCAATCAGCTGCACTTCGAGTTCTGGCCAACGCAATATCCTGATGTACAGCAGGCGGCCGATCATCTTTATATGTCGCAGGATATCGGCATGCGTAAGCCGGAAGCCCGCATCTATAACTATGTGCTGCAGCACGAAGGCTATCAGGCCGACCAGGCGGTATTTTTTGATGATAACCAAGCCAACATCGATGCGGCGCGTGCGCTCGGCATTGAGAGCGTGTTGGTGGTTGATGAGAAAACCGTGCCGGATTGGTTTGCAGGTCGTCTCTGAGTGCTGAATCAACGACATCTGCGCCACTCGGCGCATGCTTTTTTCCTGTGGGTAAAACTGCTGTGGCGACGCATTGACGAAGACAATATGACGACGCAGGCGGGCAATCTGGCCTACGTCTCATTGCTGGCGTTGGTGCCGCTAATTGCCGTGGTTTTTGCGCTGTTCGCCGCTTTTCCCATGTTCTCCGATATCAGCGTGCAGCTGAAAAACTTCATCTTCACTAACTTTATTCCGGCGACGGGCGACGTCATTCAGCGTTATCTGGATCAGTTCGTTGCCAACGTCAACAAGATGACGGCGGTCGGTATTGTCGGGTTGATTGTCACCGCGCTGCTGCTGATGCATTCGGTGGACAGCGCGTTAAACACCATCTGGCGCAGCGATAAGCCCCGGCCAATGGTCTACTCCTTTGCGGTGTATTGGATGATCCTAACGCTGGGTCCGCTGCTGGCCGGCGCCAGTTTAGCCCTGAGCTCCTATCTGTTGTCGCTGCGCTGGGTAAACGTCACCGGCGTCACCAGCTTAATCGATCATCTGCTGCGCATTTTCCCGCTGTTTCTCTCTATCCTCGCCTTCTGGCTGCTGTACAGCATTGTGCCGACGCGGCGTGTGCCCACGCGCGATGCACTGATCGGTGCCATCGTTGCCGGTTTGCTGTTCGAGCTGGGGAAAAAAGGCTTTGCGCTCTATGTTACGATGTTCCCTTCGTATCAGTTAATTTACGGCGTTTTGGCGGTCATCCCGATTCTGTTCCTTTGGGTTTACTGGTCGTGGTGTATTGTTTTGTTAGGCGCAGAAATCACCGTCACCCTGGATGACTATCGCCAGTTAAAACAGCAGGAACGCGATAAAGAACGAGAGGAAACATGATTGCTTTGATTCAGCGCGTCAGTCGCGCCAGTGTCAGCGTTGATGACGCGACAGTGGGTGAAATTGGCAATGGGTTATTGGTGTTATTGGGTGTTGAAAAGGGCGACGACGAGCAAAAGGCGCAGCGTTTGACCGAGCGCGTTCTCGGCTACCGCATCTTCGCGGATGAGAATGACAAGATGAATCTCAACGTACAGCAGGCCGGCGGCAGCGTGCTGGTGGTGTCGCAATTCACCCTCGCCGCTGATACCAATAAAGGTATGCGTCCCTCTTTCTCTGGCGGTGCAGAACCGGCGGAAGCCGAGCGTCTCTATGAATACTTCAGCGATTGCTGCCGAACACAGGGTGTGACCACCGCAAATGGGCGCTTTGCCGCCAATATGCAGGTTTCGTTGGTGAACGACGGTCCGGTGACCTTCTGGTTACAGGTGTGAGGTTAACAGCCGAGCGGCAAGGATTTAGCCACGCAAGCTCCGAACGAGAGAATCACTTTATGTATCATCTTCGCGTACCGCAAACGGCGGAAGAGCTGGATATGTATTACCAGTTCCGTTGGGAAATGTTACGAAAGCCGCTGCGTCAGCCGCAGGGTTCTGAGCGTGATGCCTGGGATGCGCTGGCGCATCATCAAATGGTGGTGGATGAGCAGGGCAAACCGGTAGCGGTGGGACGTCTGTACATCAACGCGGAAAACGAAGCGGCGATTCGCTTCCTCGCGGTACATCCCTCCGTGCAGGGCAAAGGTCTTGGCACGCTGGTGGCGATGACGCTGGAGTCGGTCGCGCGTCAGGAAGGGGCTAAGCGCGTCACCTGTAGCGCGCGTGAAGATGCCGTCGAATTCTTTGCCAAGCTTGGCTACGTCAATCAGGGGGAAATCACCGCGCCGCAAACTACGCCGGTACGCCATTTCCTGATGATTAAACCGGTGGTGACGCTCGACGATATCTTGCATCGCGCCGACTGGTGCGGACAGCTGCAGCAAGCCTGGTACGAGCACATCCCGCTGAGCGAAAAAATGGGCGTGCGTATTCTGCAATATACCGGGCAGAAATTTGTTACTACCATGCCAGAAGCGGGCAATCAGAATCCTCATCACACCTTATTCGCGGGCAGCCTGTTCTCACTCGCCACCCTCACTGGCTGGGGCTTGATTTGGCTGCTGCTGCGCGAGCGTCATCTTGGCGGCACCATCATTCTGGCGGATGCGCATATTCGCTATAGCAAGCCCATCAGCGGTCGTCCGGGCGCCATTGCCGATCTAGGCTCGTTGAGTGGCGATCTCGATAGGCTGGCGCGTGGCCGTAAAGCACGCGTACAGATGGAAGTCGAATTGTTTGGTGACGAAGAGTTAGGCGCGGTGTTTGAAGGTGTGTATATCGTGCTGCCGGCTGATTCTGACGGATCGCTGGAAGAGGGCGGCTCCGGGGCGCGTATTAATTAACGCGCGCCTCATGCGTAAGGTCGCCATTCATGGCGACCTGGTTTTTAAACTATTGAACCTGCCCGCCACGCATTGTCTGCTGCACGGATTGTGCATCGGTGGTTACCGACAAGGTGCCATCCACGCTTGGGCGCAGCGGTGCGTTGGCGTTGAGAGATCCTTTCAGTTGCAGCTGCAAATTGCTATTGCCGCTCAACTGCAGCGTTGGCCAACCCCAGTTTTGCAGCACGTTGGCCGGCACAGCCTGACCTTTTAGGCTCAGCGTCAGCGGTCGTTGTACATCCTGACCTACCGTCGCTGTCCCTTCCAGTAAACCGCTGCCGTTAAAGGCACTCAGCTCAGTCACTTGAATCTGTTGGTCGTTAGCATTCAGCGCAATCGAAGGATGGCGCAGATCGGTACGATTGAAGGTGGCTTCGGCAGCGTTAAAGCTCGCTTTCCCGGCCCAAATGCCCCACTGATGCTGGCGTGCCAGCAGCAGGTTATCCGCACTGCCATCCAGCGACGTCATCTGGAACGGGAAGGCGGGATTGATATCGATTATCAGGTTACGGTTAGCGGTGGCGCGCGTTACCAGCACGCTGTCCAGCCAATCCGGCAAGGTCTGCTGCCAGCGCTCGCGCCAGTTTTGCGGCAGCGTATACTCCAGCCCGGCGATGGCCAATTCATCCAGCGTCAGACGCTTATCGCTGCGTGTCCAGTTGCCGCTGGCGCGCACCACGCCATTGACCCAGCGAGAACTGAATTGCGTTAGCGCGATACCCTGCGGCGAAAGATCGGCATTCACGATGGGATCGTTCAACTCAAAGCCACCGTTAATAAAATTCCCGGCGTTCATGGAAAGCGAACCACCATCGCTTTCCCAGTTATCGCCGCGCAGGGTGACATTTTTCAGCGTTAAATCGAGATCGGTCACTGCCCAATCTGGCCCTTGCAGGCGTGCATCGGTCATATCCAGACGATTGATGCTCACCGACGGGACATCGCGCAGCGGATTGAGGAAGTCGCTCAGGCTTTGATGCGTTTGCAGGCGGATATCGTTGAGGCGCAGCTGGTCAATCTTCCAGTTGCCCTGCGCATCGCGCTCGGCATTGCCGGTCATCGAACCGCGCGCTAAATCGGCACCAATATTACTCAGTACCAGACGACGTTGCTTAATGTTGCCCTGCAGCAACACATTGTTGCCCGGTACGCCATCCAGCGTCAGAGTTCCAGCACTGATCTGGAACTGCGCATCGCTGCCCAGCACGTCGTTAGGCAGCGGTTTCCACGGCAGAAGACCGCCATTCACGCGCTGAGCGGTCATCGGCAAGGTGCTATGCGGATTCTCAATACGCACATTGTTCAGCTGCAGGCGATTGGCCTGCATCGGCAGCGTGGTATCGGGCGCTTGATTGGCGAGATTGATTTCACCGTCGCGCACTTCGATGCTGTTGAAATGCAGCGGATCGCTGAACTGTACCAGCGCGAGACCCAGGTCAACGCGCTTCGCCACCAGCACGGCGGGCTGGCCATCGTGACCAAAGCTGAAATCATCAAGAATGATGTGCGAAGGGGACGAGAAGTCGTGCTCAATCTTGCTAAGGGAGAGATGCCAGGCGGTTTTATCGCTTACCCAGCGGCTAAACCAGCCTGCGCCCCACTGTGTTTGCAGCAACACATACAGCACAACCAGCGCCAGCAGAATTAGCAGCAGTAAGGTAAGGAAAAACTTGCCTAAAAATTTCATCGCACTCATCCATCCCGATATTTATCCGGTGAGTGGTTGTTATGCCTGAATTACCGTTACAGCTCAACAGCCTGGATGTAAATGCGGATAAATATCAGGCAGGCCGAAGCCTGCCTGCTGCGTTACTTTTCTTGCGGGAAGATGAGGTTCAGCACGATGGCGGTGATACCACCGGCCGCAATGCCAGATGAAAGCAGGGTTTTCAGCCAGTCCGGGGCAAATTGCAGAATCAGCGGCTGCTGAGAAACGCCCAAACCTACCGCCAGCGACAACGCGATAATCATGATAGCGCGGCGATTGAGCGGTTCACGCGAAACGATGCGCACGCCAGATGCGGCGATGGTACCAAACATCACAATGGTCGCGCCGCCCAGCACCGGTTCCGGAATGTGCTGCACAAATCCGCTCACTGCCGGGAACAGGCCAAGTACGATCAGCATCAGCGCCACCACAAAACCGACATAGCGACTGGCAACGCCGGTCAGCTGAATCACGCCGTTATTCTGGCCAAAGCACGAGTTCGGGAAGGTGTTGAACAACGCCGAAACAAACGAATTGAGTCCGTTCGCCAACACGCCGCCTTTCAGCCGCTTCATGTACAGCGGGCCGCTTACTGGCTGTTCGGAAACATCAGAGGTCGCGGTGATATCGCCGATAGTTTCCAGCGAGGTCACCATAAACACCAGCATCAGCGGGATCAGCAGATTCCAGTCAAAGCCAAGACCGTAATAGAGCGGCGACGGTACGGCGATCAGCGGTTGATTAGATGGCGTGCTGGTAGCGGGCAGCATATCCAGCGCCCAGGCAAGTGCGTAACCTACTGCCATGGCGATCACCAGTGAAGCCACGCGCAGGTAGGCATTACGCTGACGGTTTAGCAGGATAATGACCACTAACACCGAAGCAGCCAGCAGCAAGTTTTTCGGTGCGCCGAAGGTGTGATCGCTCATCGCAGCAAAGCCGCCGCCAATCGAGGTCAAACCGACCTGAATCAGTGACAGGCCGATAATCATTACCACAATGCCGGAAACCAGCGGCGTAATGATACGGCGTGCCAGATGCAACACGCGCGACAGCACCATTTCGGTACAGGAAGCGACCATCAGCGTGCCAAATAGCGCGGCCATCATGGTCGGTACATCAACGCCGCCATTTTTCAGCGCCATGCCGCCCATAATCAGCGGGGTCACGAAGTTAAAGCTGGTGCCCTGAATCGACAGCAGGCCGGAACCGATCGGTCCCCAGGTTTTAATTTGCAGAATCGATGCCACGCCAGAAGCAAACAGCGACATGCTGATGATGTGCTGTGTGTCCTGCGCCGGTAAACCCAGCGCCTGGCAGATGAGCAGTGCGGGCGTAATCACCGCAACAAACATTGCCAGCAGATGCTGGCAGGCAGCAAACAAGGTTTGCGGCAGCGGCGGACGGTCTTCGAGGCGGTAAATCAGTTCACTTTTCGGGCTTGCAGCGCTGGCAGGCTGGTGTGATTCAGCGGTGTTGACGGACATGGTGGACGTTCTCAATTACAACAAAGGGGCGATTTTAAACGGTTGCGTTGTGAAAGCAATCGTTTGCAATGCCCCTTTTTACTTCCGTTGATCTAAAGCGTAAACACCGTGCGGCAGCGGCTATCATCTTCCTGCCACGCCAGGGTGACGTCACTTAATGGACGCATCTGGAAGGCGATGGAAAAATCGCTCTCGGCGGCGGCGGCCAGCATTTCGCCAATGCAGGCAATCAATTCCTTATCCGACACGCTTCCCAGGCCGCTGCCCATCAACGTCAATCCGGATGAGCGCAGCAGCTTGCTGTGCAGCGTGATTTCCTGACCGCTCAGCGAACCAATTTGCACAAAACGCACCGTCTTTTCACCGCCTGCCACTGCGGCCTGCATAATATCGAGCGCGCTCTGGCCCCAGAGATAATCCAGCACCACATCAATGCCTTCTTTCATCAGTGCCGGGAGCGCACCCGGCAATTCATCCAGCGTGAGCGTGATATCCGCACCCTGCGCACGCAGTTGATCCAGTGCGGCGCGGTTTCGGCCAGTCGCAATGATTTTGCCTACGCCCAGATGTTGCGCGATGCGTACCGCTAATCCGCCTGAGGTACCGGTTGCGCCATTGATCAATACGGTTTCACCGGCACGCAGCTGTGCGCGACGGGTTAACGCTGCCCAGGATGACATGCCCGGATTAGCCAGCGCCGCAGCCAGAACAGGATCGAGTGTGGCGGGAAGGGGAACGATGCTATCGGCGGGCACTAAGGTTCTTTCCGCCATGCTGCCCCACGGTGCATTAAAGGCGAGGAAGTAAACCGGATCGCCATTACTGAGCATGCCGGTGCCATCAATGCCGGTAATAAAGGGATAGTGTGCCGCCGAACTGTAATGCGTACCGGCGGCGCGTGCTTTTGCCAGTTGGCTGACGGCGGCGGCTTTCACTGTCACCACGACATGGCTGTCATCGGCCTGCGGTTCAGGGAAATCACCGTATACGGGCAGTTCACCTGCTGCGGAAACTATCGCTGCTTTCATGTTTTCACCTTCAGTTAGTCGGAAACTATGTGTAATATGCACACATTAGTCTTGCCTCGGGAAAGCGTCAATGAAAAGCGTGCAAAATACACATAATAGTGCAGCATTTGATGATCTGCACAACGCGCTGCTGATGATTGTTGGAACCTTCAATCGACCGCAACGTGATGAATTGCTAATAAAAGAATCGAATATTAAGCTTGATCGCGCACTGTTTCCGCTACTGATTCAGATTGGCCGCTTCGGGCCGATTGGTGTGGTTGAACTGGCGGAGCGTGCTGGGCGCGATTACACCACCGTCAGTCGTCAGGTGGCGAAACTGGAAGAGTTGGGGCTGGCACAGCGCCAGAAAAATGCCAAAGACAAACGGGTGAACGAAGCGGTGATTACTACGGCAGGTAAAGTGATGACCGACAAAATCGATGCTGCGCGCGCGCAGATTTATCAAAAACTGTTTGCCAGCTGGCAGGATGACGAGCGCGCCGAGCTGGCGCGCTTGCTGCAGAAATTTGTCGCAGATTTTATGGCGGTTGATAATACCGCGGATTAAGCGTTGCTGTAGCGCTCGGTTTCCGGCAGCCAGCGCTCAATTAATGCCTGCGCCTGCTCAGGATAATGCTGGTGGATATGGCGCGCCACACGCTGAACTTCGGGGATCATGCCTTGATCGCGCAGCAAATCAGCCACTTTAAACTCGGCGTTACCCGTCTGACGGGTGCCAAGCATTTCACCGGGACCGCGAATCTCTAAATCGTGCTGCGCAATCACAAAGCCATCGTTGCTGTCGCGCAGCACCTGCAGACGCTTCTGTGCGGTTTTGCTCAGCGGCGCTTTGTACAGCAGCACGCAATGCGAGGCGACGGCGCCACGGCCAACGCGGCCGCGCAGCTGGTGCAGCTGCGCCAAACCGAGACGTTCTGGATTCTCAATAATCATCAGGCTGGCGTTTGGCACATCCACGCCCACTTCAATCACCGTGGTGGCGATTAACAGCTGAATTTCATTGGCTTTAAACGCCGCCATCACCGCCTGCTTTTCGGCTGGCTTCATGCGGCCGTGGACCAGGCCAACCTGCAAATCTGGCAGCGCCACTTTCAGCTCTTCCCAGGTGGCTTCCGCCGCCTGCGCTTCCAGCACTTCAGACTCTTCGATCAGCGTACAGACCCAATAAGCCTGGCGCCCTTCATGACAGGCGCTCTGCACGCGGGTGATGATCTCGCTGCGGCGACTATCGGGAATTGCCACCGTGGTCACCGGCGTACGTCCCGGCGGTAATTCATCGATGGTCGAGGTATCGAGATCGGCGTAAGCGGTCATCGCCAGCGTGCGGGGGATCGGTGTCGCGGTCATAATTAACTGGTGCGGATGGAAGCCCTGTTCCTCACCTTTTTCCCACAGCGCTAAGCGCTGATGCACGCCAAAGCGGTGCTGCTCATCAATGATCACCAGCGCCATACCGTTGAATTTCACCTGCTCCTGGAACAACGCGTGGGTGCCCACCACCATCGCGACCTGGCCACTGGCAATCGCTTCCTGCTGCGCCTCACGCGCTTTGCCTTTCTGCTTGCCCGCCAGCCAGCCCACTTCAATTCCCAGCGGCGCAAACCACTGACGGAAATTGTTGGCGTGCTGCTCAGCCAGCAGTTCGGTGGGAGCCATTAACGCCACCTGTTTGCCATGCGCGATGACATTCAGTGCCGCCAGTGCAGCCACTAGCGTTTTACCGGAACCGACATCGCCCTGCACCAAACGCATCATCGGAAAATCGTTGGCCAGATCCTTTTCGATTTCTGCCACCACGCGCTGTTGCGCACCGGTTGGCGAAAAGGGCAGCGCCGCGAGCAGTTGATTAACCAGCTCATGACGTGGCGGCATCGGCAGCGCATGATGGCGCTGTGCGCCAGCGCGCACTGCCAGCATACTGAGGTTATGCGCCAGCAGTTCTTCCAGAATTAAGCGCTTCTGTGCCGGATGACGCCCGGTCTCCAGCTCGCTCAAGCGTAAATCCGGCGGTGGACGATGCAGAGTGCGCAGTGCATCTGGCAGGCTAATCAGCCCGCCGCTCAGTTCTGACGGCAGCAGTTCGGCAATGGGGCAGCTTTCCAGCAGCGTTAGCGCCTGATCGGTGAGATTGCGCAGCGTCGCCTGGCGGATGCCTTCGGTTGTAGGATAGACCGGCGTGAGGGTTTCCTGCAGCTCAACGCCGCCTTGTTCGCCCTGCACGCGATACTCGGGATGAATGATTTCCGCACCGCGCTGGCCGCGTTTTATCTCGCCATAGGCAGTAACACGTCGGCCTGGTGACAGGCTGTTTTTCATCCCGGCATTGAAATTGAAGAAGCGCATGGTCAGCATGCCGCTGCCATCGCTAATCTGGCACACCAGCATGCGGCGGCGGCCAAAGATAATTTCGCTGCTCAGCACTTCACCTTCCACCGTGGCATAGACGCCCGGTAGCAGGTCATTAATTTTATACAGTTGGGTGCGATCTTCGTAGCGAAGTGGCAGGTGCAGCAGCAAATCCTGAATGGTAAACAGGCCGAGTTTAGCCAGCTTACTCGCCTGACTGGCGCCGACGCCGGTCAGGGTACTGAGCGGGATGGCATCCAGCAGACGGCCTTTCATTTTTTACCCGTCGATTGCATGGTGGCCCACCAACTGGCGTCGGCTTCCACCTCGCCCTGGGCATTGATGTGTGGATAAGGCAGGCCCTTCTGTTTGGCGACGCGTGCCAGTACCGGATAGCCGCCTTCAAACAGCAGGCGCTGTTGTTCGTCTTCATCGAGCAGGCTGTAGGTGCGCTGATACATCCCGGCATTCTGTCGTTGACGCTGCGCTTCATACAGAATCAACGCAGACGCGACCGAGACGTTGAGCGACTGCACCATGCCAACCATCGGCACGATGATGTCCTGATCGGCCAATGCCAGCGCTTCCGCCGTAATCCCGGTCTTTTCCTGACCCATCAGAATACAGGTCGGTTTGGTGTAATCGACCTCGCGAAAATCCACCGCTTTGGCCGACAGATTGGTCGCCAGCACCTGCATGCCTTCATCTTTAAGATGGCGTACCGCTTCGGCAATATGACGATGCGTTTTCACCTTCACCCAGCTGTTGCTGCCAGCTGAAGCTGAAACCATAGTGCGCATACGCACGCTTGGCCACACGGCGTGCACTTCGTGGATGCCGACCGCATCGGCGGTACGGATTACCGCTGAGACATTATGCGGTTTATGCACCTGTTCCATGCAGACGGTGAGATCGTGCTGGCGCAGGGCCAACATCTCCTGAATACGAGCAAAGCGTTGAGCGTTCATCGACTAGTTACGGTTTCTGTGAACTTTGATCACGTCCGGCATTACGCGGATTTTGCGCATAATATTCGCCAAATGGACGCGATCGTTCGCGGTGAGGCGGATAAAGGCGCTGTATACGCGACCATCTCGCTCTTCGGTATTCAGGCTCTGAATGTTGGAACCGGCAGTATTAATTGCCGCAGTCAGATTCGCCAGCGCACCCTGATGGTTGAACATGTCGACTTTAATCTCGGCGACAAATTCCTGATCGGTCACTTTATCCCACTCTACCGGCATGAACTTTTCAGGCTCTTTTTGGTAGCCGCGAATATTACGGCAGGATTCGTGATGCACCACCAGTCCTTTGCCGGGACTAACGTGCGCAACGATGGGATCGCCTGGAATCGGACGGCAGCATTTGGCAAAGGTGATCAGCACGCCATCTGCACCTTTGATCGGCAGCTTTTTGCGTTTGCTGTTACTTTGCGGCTCATCACTGCCCGCCTGCAGTAGGTTCTTCGCTACCACCACGCTCATGGCGTTACCGAGGCCAATTTCCGCCAGCAAATCATCGATGGCGGTCAGCTTCATGCGTTCCAGTTCGTGCTGAATATTCTCTGCCGGAATTTCTGCCAGCTTCTTGCTGCCGCCAAGCGCATGGCTTAACAGACGACGGCCAAGATTAACGGAGTCTTCACGTTTGAGGTTTTTCAGCAGTTGACGAATTTTGGCGCGCGCTTTTGAGCTGACAACAAAATTGAGCCAGGCAGCGTTCGGGCGAGCGCCCGGCGCGGTAATGATTTCAATGGTTTGACCGCTGGTCAGCGATTGAGACAGCGGATAAGGCTGGCGATCGACGCGAGCGCCAACGCAGGCATGACCGATATCGGTATGCACCGCATAGGCGAAATCGACTGGCGTGGCGCCAGCCGGCAATTCGACAATGCGGCCTTCCGGCGTGAACACATAGATCTCATCCGGGAAGAGATCGGATTTCACGCTTTCAATAAATTCAAATGAGCTACCGGCGCTTTGTTGCAGCTCCAGCAGGCTTTGCAACCAGCGCTGAGCACGAATTTGCGCGGTAGTACCGCTAATTTCACCGGTCTCTTTATAAGCCCAGTGTGCGGCAACACCCATTTCAGCCATCTGATCCATATCTTCGGTACGGATCTGCACTTCAACCGGCACGCCATGCGGGCCAATCATTGAGGTGTGCAGCGATTGATAGCCGTTGGCCTTGGGAATGGCGATGTAATCTTTCACGCGTCCGGGACGCGGTTTGTACAAGCTGTGCATCTGACCAAGCACGCGGTAACAGGTATCCAGATCTTTCACGATGACGCGAAAGGCATAGATGTCCATAATCGAGTGAAAACGCTGCTCTTTCAGGTGCATTTTGCGGTAGATCGAATAGAGATGCTTCTCACGTCCACTTACGCGGCAGGGAATACCTGCTTCCTGTAAGCGACCGTCGATTTCAGCGAGGATCTTCTGAATCATCTCTTTTCGATTACCACGCGCTGCTTTCACCACCTCTTTGATCACGCGGAAACGGTTCGGGTAGAGCGCTTCAAAGCCGAGCTCTTCCAGTTCTGTTTTCAGGTGATGAATACCAAGACGGTGCGCCAGAGGACTGTAAATCTCCAGCGTTTCCAGCGCGATACGGCGTTTTTTATCCGGGCGTAACGCGCCGAGCGTGCGCATGTTGTGCGTGCGGTCAGCCAGTTTGATCAAGATGACGCGGATATCCTGCACCATCGCCATGATCATTTTGCGGAAGTTTTCAGCCTGCGCTTCTTTCTTGTCGCGGAACTTCAGCTTATCGAGCTTGGAGACACCTTCCACCAGTTCGGCAACGCTTTTACCAAACAGCTGTTCCATATCCTGATAAGTGGCGGGCGTATCTTCAATCACATCATGCAGCAGCGCCGCCATTAGCGTTTCATGGTCGAGTTTCATCTCGGCCAGAATGCAGGCGACAGCAACAGGATGGGTGATGTAAGGCTCGCCGCTGGAGCGTGTTTGACCCTCGTGGGCATCACGCGCGACTAGATAAGCTTGCTTGAGGCGCTTAATTTGCTCCTCAGGCAAGTATTTTTCAATCAGTTGATTGAGGCTTTCGAACAGATACAAGGGCGACCTGCAGAGTGCTGTTAACGACGACCTTCAGCGATAGCGGTAACGGCTTGTAACTCAGCGGCTTCCTGCTCGTGCTGTTCCTGACGATCACGGACATCCAGGATCTGGGTGGTGATCAAACCTTCTTCAATTTCGCGCAGGGCGATAACGGTCGGCTTATCGTTCTCTTCTGGAACCAGCGCATCTTTACCGCCTACCTGCATCTGACGTGCACGACGTGCAGCGACCAACACCAGGTCAAAACGGTTACCAACTTTCTCTACTGCGTCCTGAACGGTTACGCGTGCCATAGGTGTGCTACTCCACAGATGATGAAGAAATGACTGGGCATAATACTGAAAGTGAATTCAGACTGCCAATAGTTTGCTGATTAAAGCATCATGTCGCGATTTTTGGCGACCCATACGCAGACGTTCTGCGCGAATAATGGTTTTCAGATCTGACAACGCCAGATCGAAATCATCATTAACAATTAAATAATCATATTCGGCATAGTGGCTCATTTCAGCCACCGCCTGTTGCATACGACGGGCAATCACCTCTTCGCTGTCCTGACCGCGTCCACGCAGGCGGCGATCCAACTCTTCGGTAGAGGGCGGCAACACAAAGATGCTGCGTGCAGCAGGCATTTTCTTGCGAATTTGCTGCGCACCTTGCCAGTCGATATCCAGGAAGACGTCAACGCCGGTCGCCAGCACCTGCTCAATGGCAGCGCGTGACGTACCGTAATAATTGCCAAACACTTCCGCATGTTCGAGGAAGTCATCTGCTGCAATCATGGTCTCGAATTCGGGCTTAGAGACGAAAAAGTAGTGCTCACCATGAGCTTCACCGGGACGCACGCCACGGGTGGTATGCGAAATAGACACTTGCGTATCGTACAACGGTTGTGTCTTTAACAGCGCCTGAATCAGGCTGGATTTACCCGCGCCGCTAGGGGCGGAAACAATATAAAGCGTGCCTTGAGCCATGGTTATCTTGAATTGAGTAAAGAGCGGAGTCGATTTCCTGCACAGTATACACGGCTTAAGGGTGTCACGCAGCGTTTGCCGCTTGGCTGAGGCAATTCTTTTTCTGTGAAGCCGCGCCAGAAGCAGATGTAGCATGCTGCAACGGGCATATAAACGATGGAATCTGCTTCTATCTTGCAATTTTCACTGCTGGTAAAAGCCTTCGCTGCACTCTCCAATAGACAAAAAGGAGAGTGAAGATGAAAGGATGCCTCAGTGTGATTTGCTGCTTTTTCAGCATAGGTTGCTGGGCCGAAGCGCTGTGTCCAAATTGGTCGCCCGTGCGCGCCGGGCAGGAGATAGCGCAGCTGCAAACCCAGCTACGTCAGTGGGACGACGCTTATTATCGGCAGGGTACTCATGCGGTGACCGATGCGGATTATGACAGCCTGCAACAGCGGTTACAGCAGTGGCAGCGCTGTTTCACCCCCGCGCAGCCCTCCTATGATGCTCAACTCACCACCGACGGCAGCACGCATCATCCCGTTGCACACACTGGCGTGCGCAAACTGCGCGATAAGCTGGCGGTGGCGTATTGGATGCAAGATAGATCTGCGCTGTGGTTGCAGCCCAAAGTTGATGGCGTAGCTGTCACGTTAGTGTATCGGCAAGGTCGGTTGGTTTCATTAATCAGCCGTGGCGATGGTTTGCGTGGTGAAGAGTGGCTGGCCAAATCGCCCCATATTCCTGCCATTCCGCAACGTATTCATACCCAGCTAGACGAAGTCATACTGCAAGGTGAGCTGTTTCTGCAGATGAACGATCATCAACAGGCTCGCGACGGTGGTAAAAATGCGCGTGCTCAGGTGGCGGGAGCGATGATGCGGCACGACAGCAGCCCGCTTCTTGATCGCCTCGGTATATTTATCTGGGCGTGGCCGGACGGCCCGGCTTCGATGTCCGATCGTCTGGCGCAGCTAACGCAATGGGGCTTTGGACTCACGCAGAGCTGGAGTCGTCAGGTGAGTAATGAAGAGGAGGTCGCAGTATGGCGCGATCGCTGGTACCGCGAATCGCTGCCGTTTGTCACCGATGGCGTAGTGATCCATCAATCACCTGCCAGCGCAGGGCGCGATTGGCAGCCTGGGCAGGGCAGTTGGTCAGCGGCATGGAAATATCAGCCGGCGGAAGTCAGTAGCGAAGTGCTCTCGGTAGATTTCAATGTAGGACGCACGGGCAAGATTGCCGTCGTGCTGAATCTGATTCCGGTGCAACTCGACGATAAAACGGTACGGCGGGTCAACATTGGCTCACTGCGACGCTGGCGCGAACTGGATGTGATCGCGGGCGATGAGTTGACGCTCACGCTAGCGGGATTAGGCATTCCCCGACTGGAGCGGGTAATTTGGCGCGTTGTGCAGCGCGATTATCCATCGTCGCCTCAGGATGGCGAATTCCACGGCTTAACGTGTCTGCACTTCAGCGCTGCCTGCCGGGCGCAGTTTTTGTCTCGCCTCAGCTGGCTGAGCCAGAAAACGGTGTTGGATATTGCGGGCGTACAGCGCAGCAGCTGGCAGCGCTTACTGGATAGTGGTGCTATCACGCATCTCTTTTCCTGGCTGACGCTAACGCCAGAGCAGATTGCGCAGGCCAACGGGATAACGCCTGCTCGCGCGCAGCTCATCTGGCACCGCTTCAACTTAACGCGGCAACTGCCGCTGCGGCGCTGGGTAAGTGCACTTGGCTTGCCGTTACCGCGTACGGCTCTGCAGGCGCTCCCGGATACACAGTGGTCGCAGTTGATGGCGCGAACGGCGGAAAGCTGGCAGCAGTTGCCCGGTATCGGTAGCGTTTTGGCACAGCGGATTGTGATGATGCTGCAGGATGCGAGCCTGCAGCAAATGATTCACTTTCTGCAACAGCAGGAGATTCCTGCTGTTGACTCAATGTTCAGGGTGGGGATAGTTGAAAATTGGCAAACCGAGGCGGAAACGCAGCGCCAGCAAGCGGGCGAAGAAGCCAAACAGTAGCGTGATGATCACCACCGCTTCATGCGCCAGCGGCGTTTTCAATAGCAGGATGTACATCCAGCCAGAGGCGAACGCGATACCGGCATACAGCTCTTTCTGGAACACCAGCGGAATGCGATTGCAAAACATGTCGCGCAGTACGCCGCCAAACACACCGGTAATTACAGCGGCGATGGCAGCAATAATGGAAGCATGACCGCTATCAAGTGCGACCTGTGCGCCAATAATCGAGAACACCACCAGACCCAGCGCATCCAGCACCAGAAATACTTTACGCAGATGCGTCATTAGGGGTGCAACAAAGGTCGTCACCACCGCAGCGGCGGCGACGATCATGATGTATTCAGGATGTTTTACCCAGCCGAGAGGGTAGTGACCCAGCAGAATATCACGCACCGAACCACCACCAATCGCGGTAACCGAAGCGATGATGATCACGCCGAACAAATCCATTTTGCGACGCCCTGCCGCCAGTGCGCCGGTCATGGCTTCGGCAGTAATACCAATAATATAGAGAACGGTTAATAACATAGAGCACTCCATCAGATTGGCGGCAAGGCTAAAGATTTCCCAGCGGGTAGACCACTGAGATTTTCTCAATAAAGTAGCATCAGATTAGCCATTTTTATGGCAAACATGCTAACAGGCTTAGCAGGTGGGATAAATCAGCATTCAGCCATCGTTTCGCATGAGTATAAATGATGCGAATCGTTAAAAACCTCATCAACTTAAGTTTCAGGCAGATTGTGTCGTACCTGTCTATTGCCTGTTCAGCCAGGCTCCCAACTCATTGGCATCACGCGCGGCAACTATCGGACAGGCATGAAAACTCGTAACGAAGACATTCTCTTTTTCTCTTCCGACAAACTGGCGGCGGTGGGGTTGGAGGGGCTATTGGCTACACTACCCATTGACGGCCAGGTGCATGAGTTATGGTCGCTGAGCACCGTGATGTCGCAGTGTGAAAAACTCAAGCCGCGGTTGTTAGTCTGCATTTTCCATGAAAATATGCCGTTGGCCGGTACCTTCAAGGTGCTCTATGCCTTGCAACAGCAGTTTCCCACGATGCAGATATTGGTGCTTACCCGGCGCTTATTACCGTTAATGCATGCATTAAGCCGCTATCTGCCAGCACTCAATATTCTGGATTTGAAATCATCCTGTCAGGCTGTTACCCACCGCTTGAGCGCTTGCATCAGCGCGAGTACACAGGTTCAGTTGATGGAAGGCGCTGACATTCTGCTGCCCGATCGTCAGCTACGCGTGTTACTGATGATGGCATGGGGTTATAGCACCGAACACATTGGCACTCGTTTAGGTATCAGTCATAAAACGGTGAATGCGCACAAGCTCAACGCACTGACGCGGCTGCAGATCAAAAACAAGAATGATATGGCCGATCTGTTTATGGTGATTGATGAATTGCGGATGCTGGTGAGTTGGCTGCGCTTGCAGCGTAACGGTAAGTTAAGCGAACTCGCTTTTCACTCATTGGAAGAGTTACTGGAAACATAAAAAAGAAAAAAGCGTGCTGGCGACCAGCACGCGAACGCATCTTTTCAGATGCCCAGAGCCCACCATACAGACTTGTTTTTATTATCCGTTTCTTGCTCGCACGTTGACGAAACTTTTTAGGCTAAAACGGTATTCTGGCTGAAACCAGGCACGACCGTAGTAGCAATAAACCAGCATTCTGATGGATACCATGGCAAGGTAACCCCAGATAGCGCACAACACTGAGGGTGTCAGCCACACGGTGAAGAGCGTGACGCCTAATCCCACCAGCACAGAAGAGACTTCCGTGAATGCAATGCGCGAAAATTGGTTTTCCCGCTGTAATATTGCGCGATAATGTTGCCCCTGCGGAATAATAATGAATATGACCGAAATCATTTCAAGCATTACCGCCATCTCAGGTTGATTCATTATACGACCAGAAATATCACTGCCAATAAACAGTACAGCAAAGATAACAAGGCCGCTTAATACGTTTCCCCAATATAAAATTGAGAGATCGCTATTATTGAGGTTGTTATTTCTTATAATGGCATTGCCAAACTTTCGGTCGGCTAGTGTATCAATAATTAACAGCATCACAATCGCAATGGCGAGTAGATCTAACTCATTTGCCTGAAGTATTTTTGCCAGAAGTGAAAGTTGTAAAACACCAATGCCGACGATTTTGATTGATGACAAAATTGACCATTTAGCGTGGGTCAGATTTTTCTCTCTTAACGCCATACTCTGCTCATTATGGTACATGTACCAGTGCAATTAAGGGGTTACTCTAGCCAGAGGTTAGAGTCCAGCTCACATCAATGCAGCGATTCCTGGCGCAGTCCTGAAATACCTTTCAGGTTTTGCCACGTAAAGATGCTTTCAATTAAATGATGTTCTGAATGTATAAAGATGCCCCTGGCGCTTAATGGTGTTTTTGTCTTAACGGTATCTCCTCCTGTGCGGAGGAAATCCGTAAGATCATTATAAAATCCCTTTGCGTTTATATATTCCCCGGCCAGCATCCGCCTGGCAATCTCAACAAATTCTTTTTCTGATAACAAAGGATAGGTTGAGCGATCCATGTTATTTCCCTGCTGTTGTTATTATGGTTACTGCTGTGTGTGAAGGAGTTATACCGTGTTTTAATTAAATTAACACCATCAGAAAACTCCTATAAATCCACCGCAGGAATAAATGGTTTCAGAATATGCATCAGAATATATAAGGCGAACGGCTTACTATTTATTAAAATTTTTAGTCTTTCCTCGCCCCTTGATGAAGTTGCAATAGACGAATAACTAAAAAATCTCGATAAATCATACGGGCCAGGCTTTTTTATAAGCATCCTCACCAGGAGGTTTCCTGGTGAGGATGCTTAAGCCGGACTGGTGATTAGCGTATAAATCAGTGGAGGTTTTGCTAAAACAGTTAAACGCTGCTGTGCGAAAAAGAAACCGATTTTTATCGTTTGATTCCAGCAACAGTTAAAGAGGTGTTGATTGCATAATTCATTGATTCTAATGAGTTAACAGGTGAAGAAGTTGTTCGAGGTCGCGTTTTACCCATGCAACATCCTGGGCAAATTTCTCATCCGACATCAACGGCTGGCGATAAACGACCATCACCACTTCTGCACCTTGTTCGTTAGCAATCACCCGCATCGGCATATAAATCTCTTTTCCGCTACCGGTATCAATCCAGTGGTCCATTACGCCAAACGGGTTGTGTGGGGTAAATCGAATCTTTACCGTTCCCTCTGGGCCTTTGGCTTTCCAGCTATTTCCTTCCTGCGTCAGCGTGCTGGCGCTGAGCCCACTTGCCCATTTGGCAAAGCATTCAGGCTTCCAGATGGTTTCATATAAATCTAACCAGTTGCGTGGAACGGTCAGCGTGACTGTCTGAGATGGCAGCATGGAACCTCCTGATGTGATACAGCCATTAAAGCACGGTGGTACCGGGCTGCAAACGGCCCGGTCATGGAAGTGTGGTACAGCAGCGGTTTCCGTGAGAATGCTGTAATCAGATGAACTTGCCGCGCCCCTGAATATCCCGTTCTTCACTGCTGCCATCAGCCTGACGCAGCACGAAGCGATCGGACTGCGCCACCACTGCACAGCTGTGATTAGGGAATATACGCAGCAGTGCGCCAACAGGCGGCGCCTGATCGCCATATTGCAGAAAGCCATGCTCTTCCGACAGCTTCAACACTTCATAGTGATTGCCTTGCTCATCCACCGCGATGCCAAATCCGCTGGCATTGGTGCCGTGCGGACCTTTATCCGAACTGAGCATCTTGGAGCCGGCATCAATAATGGCGAAGTGCGGATTAACTGCGACGACGCGTGTCACCACGCTCAATGCCAATTCATCCGGCGCACACAGACCCAAACGCCATGCGGTAAGATCCAGCAGCGCGTAATTGCCGGGGCGGATTTCATCACAGCCATCGGCTATCGGAGCTGCTAACGCCGTTGGTGTTGAACCAACCGAAATCGCGCAGTCAGCAAATCCGGCGGCGATCAGGCGCTGTTGCACATCGCGCATCAGTGCAATTTCCTGCAGTGCAATTTCCGCGATGGCAACGGCATTGCCCGCACCATAAGCATGTCCTGCATGAGAAACCAATCCGGCAAACGGCAGACCTGCATCCTGAATTTGCTGCGCCAGCGTAATGGCGGCACTGCTGTGGGGATCGATACCAATGCGATGCAGGCCGACATCCACCTTAATCGCTATCGCTAACTGGCAATCGGGCTGACGCTGATGCGCCGCAGTAATCGCCGCAACGCCAGTTGCGCAATCAGCAATGCAGGTAATACGCGCCTGGTGTTGTGCGGCAACCGCTAACATTTCGGCCAGTGTGTCGGCTTGCACTATCGGATAAGCCAGCAGCAGATCGCGTTCACCACCGAGAATAAAGGCGATGCCTTCACTCGGCTTAGAAACGGTAATGCCCTGCGCGCCAAGTGCTCGCTGTTGCTCAGCGATCCAGACGCTTTTATGGGTTTTGATATGGGGGCGCAGCGCGACGCCAGCGGCATCGGCTTTTTGCTGCATCTGATGCAGATTGCGCTGCAGGCGCGGCGCATCAATTTCAAGGTAAGGAGTGAGCCGGTCGGCAATCAACGGTCGCAGCCAGCCAGCCGCTATATTCTGTTCCATCATAATAGTCCGCAGGTAATGACAAGTGCGGACCATCATTAAACAATGCGCAGCAGAATGCCAGCCGCTAGCCTAACCCATTGCCAGCATTCTCTTTTCGGCAAACAAGGTGCGGCAAAGGTTGATTAACGAGTTTGGTACGAGTGGGGCCAACGATGAGCGGAGCAGAATGAGCAGCAGGCCAAAACCTGCTGCCTCGGAAGATTAGATATAGAGAGAAGCTTCACCCGGCGGACGCGTTTTAAAGCGACGATGCAGCCACAGGTACTGATCGGGCGCACGGAGGATCTCTTTTTCGATCACTCTGTTCATGTAGGCAGCCGCTGCGGCTTCATCCTCATAAGGATAATTTTCCAGTTCTGGCTGAATAATCAGCTGGTAACCGCTTTTATCCTGATTACGAATCAGCACGATAGTCAGCATCGCCGGTTTCGCCAGGCGTGACAGAACAAAAGTACCGTTGGTCGTTGCCGCTTGTTTCACCGCAAACAGCGGCGCAAACACGCTGCCTTTCGGGCCGTAATCCTGATCGGGTGCGAACCAAACGGCTTCGCCTTTTTTCAGAGCCTGCACCATGCCACGCAAATCACGGCGATCAATCATGGCTTTATTCGAACGCATACGACCTTTAGTCTGCGCCCATTCCATGGCTTGATTATTGTGCGGGCGATACATCGCCATCATCGGCTGACACAAACCGGTAATCCGTCCGCCCAGTTCGAGCGACATAAAATGCACACCGATAACCATCACACCACGCTGGTGGCTTTGCGCCTTCTGCAGGTTTTCAAGGCCGCTGACCTTGAAGTAACGACGCACGCGCGCGTCCGACCAGAACCAGGCAATGCCGGTTTCTGCCAGTGCCATCCCGAGCGAGGCGAAGTTGCCCGCGATCATCGCCTCTTTCTGTTCTTCTTCAATATTGGGGAAGCACAGCTCAATGTTGCGGCGAGTAATGCGTTCACGGCGCTGCAGGAAATGGCGAGACAGTTTGCCAGCGCCAGCACCAAGCCGGATAAGAATAGGGTAGGGAAGTTGCACCAGTAGCCACAGAACACCTAGCCCAAACCAGGTAAACCAGTAGCGAGGATGCAGAAGAGTGGATCGGAACTGCCTGGATTTCGTCATAACGCCTTCATGTCGGGAAAATGTATCGCACAAAGAAGAGAGTCCATGAGTTCCTGGCGGTACAACTGTTCTAATTACGACCAGTAGATTAACAAATAGTGCCGTCAAAGAAACGCGATCTCCACAATCTTTAAGATTAAGAGAAGTTGTTGATGCAGCGACTATGAGTAGTTTAATGGCTATCTGGTGGATAGTTATTTTTGAATATCAGTAGCTTAATAGCAGGGTTTCATAAGGTTGAACGGTGATGTTTGCTCGCTTAAAGTCAATTCTGAAAAGATTTTTTATGATTGCTGACACTTATTTAACGCTAACCGCGAAAAATAGCGCTCTGGCTTACGTAGCTTATGAGTAAACCGCAACGCCTTTACCTGTCATCTATACCTAAGAAGCCCGCTATGCTGCGGGCTTTTCGAAAAGCATGTTACTCGATATTCTGAATCTGCTCACGCATCTGCTCGATCAAAACTTTCAGTTCAATCGCTGATGCGGTGATCTCGGCATTGATGGATTTCGATGCCAGGGTGTTCGACTCGCGGTTGAACTCCTGCATCATAAAGTCGAGACGGCGGCCAACGGCTTCTTTCTTCTTCAGGATGTTGTAGGTCTCTTTCACATGCGCATCCAAACGATCCAGCTCTTCCGAAACATCGGTGCGCTGCGCCATCATAACCAGCTCTTGCTCAAGGCGATTGTTCTCGAGCTGCACTTCGGCTTCTTCCAGCTTGGTCACCAGACGCTCGCGCTGCCATTTAATGACTTCTGGCATCTGCGCGCGCACTTTGCTGACTTCTTGCGATACGCCCTCCAGGCGCTGTTCGATCATCGCTTTCAGCGCGGTACCTTCGCTTTCACGCGCTTCGATAAAGTCATCCAATGCGCCATCCAGCGCGACCAGCAGTTCGGCGTTAATCGCATCGAGATCCTGCTCCTCGGCTGACATCACACCCGGCCAGCGCAAAATATCCAGCGGGTTGATCGCGCCTTCATCACTCTGCATTTTTACCCAGTTGGCAGCCTGCACCAGCTGTTTTGCCAGCGACTCATTCAGCTGTAACTCGCCTTGCGCGCTGGCATCGGCGTCATAGCGCAAATAGCACTCGATTTTACCGCGCGTCAGACGGTTGCGAATACGCTCGCGGATGACAGGTTCCAGACCACGGAATTGTTCCGGTAAACGGATATAGGTTTCCAGATAGCGCTGGTTAACAGAACGAAGCTCCCAGGCGGCGCTGCCCCAGTGGCCTTTGGCTTCGCGGCGGGCGTAAGCGGTCATACTGCGGATCATAATCGTCTTCTCATTTTCAGAAATGTTGGATGAAGTATAGCGAGGCAGGCTCGACGCTAACAGGCATAAGCGTACATAAGCTTGAATAACAAAAAATTTCCGCTTTTGGCGACAGGCACTTATGCTTAGCGCTGGTTCACATCTTGAGGATGAAGTGATGTTCCGCTCTGTGGCTCTCCCGGTTTTATTGACCTTCCTGCTCGCTGGATGTCAGGCGCCTTCGACACCGCGTGAACAAATTCCGCCCAACACGGCACCCGTAGCAGTATGCGGTTCTGGTGAAGTCATGATGCAAACGACATTGTGGTTTGGCATGAATAAGCCAAAAGGCGGCACGGTGAGCAGCCTTGAGTGGCAACAATTTGTCGATAACGATGTGACTCCGCGCTTCAAAGACGGGCTGTCGGTATATGACGCGAAGGGACAGTGGCTGGGCGAAAACGGTAAGCTGGCGCGAGAAAACAGTAAGGCGCTGATGCTGATTCACCATCCCGATCACAGCAGCTCGGAGAGTATTAACGGATTACGTGACATCTATAAAAAGCGTTTCGAGCAGGAATCCGTAATGCGTGTTGATTCACTGGTGTGCGTGGCGTTTTAAATAAAGGGCGGCCGCTCAGCCGCCCTTTATCATCAGATAAACAGCCCGGCAAATGCGGCAGAGAGCAGGCTCACCAGCGTTGAGCCATAAACCAGCTTCCAGCCAAATCGTGAGACCACATTGCCCTGCTTTTCATTCAGACCTTTGATCGCCCCGGCAACAATGCCGATAGAGGCGAAGTTAGCGAACGATACCAGGAACACCGACAGAATGCCCAGCCCGCGTGGCGTCATCTCAGCGGCGACTTTCTTCAGCTCAATCATCGCGACAAACTCATTCGCCACCAGCTTGGTCGCCATAATACTGGCTGCCTGCAGCGCATCGGCGGACGGAATACCCACCAGCCACGCAAACGGATAGAACACATAACCAAGCAGATGTTGGAAGCTGTAGCCGAATACCGCCGCGAACAGCGCATTTATCGCCGCAATCAGCGCGATAAAACCAATCAGCATTGCCATGATAATCATCGCCACTTTAAAACCGGCGAGAATGTATTCCCCCAGCATCTCAAAGAAACTTTGATCTTCGTGCAGCTTATCCAGCGCAATCTGTTCTTCATTTTCCGGACGCGTCGGATTGATGATCGACAGAATAATAAAGGTGCTGAACATGTTGAGCAGCAGCGCCGCAACCACATATCTGGCATCAATCATCGACATATAGGCCCCGACAATCGACAGAGAAACTGTCGACATCGCGGTTGCGGCCATGGTGTACATACGCGGTGCGGAGATATCGCCGAGAATGCCTTTATAAGCGATAAAGTTCTCCGACTGGCCGAGAATCAAGGTACTGACGGCGTTAAAGGACTCCAGCTTGCCCATGCCGTTCACTTTCGACAGTAGCGTGCCAAAGAAACGAATCAGCAGCGGCAGAATACGCCAGTGCTGCAAAATACCAATCAGGGCAGAAATAAACACAATCGGGCACAGTACGCCGAGGAAAATAAATGCCAGGCCCTGATCGGCCATATTGCCAAACACAAAGTTGGTACCCTGAGCGGCATAGGTCAGCAAGGTTTCGAAGAAGCCGCCGACGGCGGTAACCACGGATTGGCCACCGGCAGAATGCAGGAAAAACCAACCCAGCGCCGCTTCTACGATCAGCAGTTGAATAATAAAACGCGGACGAATCCGTTTGCGGTCATGGCTGACCAACAGCGCAAGGGCAAAGATCACCACCAGCGCCAGCAGAAAATGCAGTATCGCTATCATCGTTTATCTTTTTTAGGGAGGAAACGCGCATTTAGCCACAGCCACAGCGGAATTTCATCCGGGATTGCGCCGATCGCGGGCAGGACAGCCGCGCATGAAGTCCGTATAATGCGCAGCCAAACCTAAGCAAGCCGGAGAGAAACCATGCGTCCAGCAGGCCGTAGTGCATCAGAAACACGTCCCGTCACCCTTACTCGTCACTACACCAAACATGCAGAAGGCTCTGTGCTGGTTGAGTTCGGTGAAACCAAAGTGCTGTGCACCGCCACCGTTGAAGAGAGCGTGCCGCGTTTCCTTAAAGGCAAAGGCCAGGGCTGGATTACCGCGGAATATGGCATGCTGCCGCGTTCTACCCACAGCCGCATGGCGCGTGAAGCGGCTAAAGGTAAGCAAGGCGGACGTACGCTGGAGATTCAACGTCTGATTGCGCGTTCACTGCGCGCCGCAGTGGATCTGGAAGCCTTAGGTGAATTTACTATCACACTGGATTGCGACGTGATTCAGGCCGATGGCGGCACGCGTACCGCTTCTATTACCGGTGCCTGCGTGGCATTAGCTGATGCGTTAAATGCATTGGTTGCCGCAGGCAAACTGAAAGCCAGCCCGTTGAAAGGTATGGTGGCGGCAATTTCCGTCGGCATCGTGGGCGGTGAAGCGCTGTGCGATCTGGAATACGTGGAAGATTCCGCCGCTGAAACTGACATGAACGTGGTGATGACCGAGGATGGTCGCATGATTGAAGTGCAGGGCACCGCAGAAGGTGAACCGTTCAGCCACGAAGAGTTACTGCAGCTGCTGGCGCTGGCGCGAGGCGGCATTGAGCAGTTGATTCAGGCGCAAAAAGCAGCGCTAGCGAATTGATGTAACAGGCGACCTTAGAGTCGCCTTTTCTTTATTTGAGGAGTGAGAAATGAAAGCCTGGCAGCGTCAGTTTATTGAATTCGCCCTGAACAAAGGGGTACTGAAGTTTGGTGAGTTCACCCTAAAGTCGGGTCGTATTAGCCCCTATTTCTTTAACGCCGGATTGTTTAATACCGGCCGCGATTTAGCGCTGCTGGGCCGTTTCTACGCGCAGGCACTGGTGGATGGCGGAGTTGATTTCGACCTGCTGTTTGGCCCGGCGTATAAAGGCATTCCCATTGCCACCACCACCGCGGTGGCGCTGGCCGATCATCACGAGCGCGACGTGCCTTACTGCTTCAATCGCAAAGAAGCCAAAGATCATGGCGAAGGTGGCTTGCTGGTGGGCAGCCCGCTCCAAGGCAAAGTGATGCTGGTGGACGATGTGATTACCGCCGGCACCGCGATTCGTGAATCGATGGATATTATCAGCGCGCATAACGCGACTTTAGCGGGTGTGCTGATTTCGCTGGATCGTCAGGAGCGTGGTCGCAGCGATATTTCAGCCATCCAGGAAGTGGAGCGTGACTACAAGTGTAAAGTCACCGCCATTATTACGCTGGCTGAGTTGATTGATTATCTGGAAGAGAAGCCAGAGATGGCTGACCATCTGGCGAAAGTGCGCGCGTATCGCAAAGAGTACGGGATTTAATTATTCGGCAATTGTGCGTTCGGTAATGAGGTTGCCATGAATGGCAACCCTACAGTGTAGGGTCGGCATTCATGCTGATCTGCTCTTTTAAACCAACTGCGCAGCCATCAGCGGCCAGCGGCTATCGAAATCCGCGGTAGGGCGAAAACGGAATTCGGAACGCACATAGCGCGACAGCAATCCTTCGCAGAACGCCAGCAGCTGGCTCGCCAACAGCGTTTCATCGTTCTGAAAACCTTCGCCATCACGCATTTTCTTCTCGCGCATCACCTGACGCAGCTGCACTTCAATACGTTCAAACAGCTGATTGATACGGCCTTGCAGGCGATCCTGTTCAAACATCAGTGCGTGGCCGGTCAAAATGCGCGTCAGCCCCGGATTACGCTCACCAAATCCCAGAATCAGCTGCACGATTAAACGCAGTCGCGTCAGCGTCTCTTTTTCATCTTTCAGGATCAGATTGATGCGGGTAATCAGACTGTCTTCAATAAACTCGATGAGGCTATCGAACATCCGCGTTTTGCTGGGAAAGTGGCGGTACAACGCCGCTTCTGAAACGCCTACATTGGCTGCCAGCTTCGCGGTGGTGATGCGCTGACTGCCATCGCCCGACTCCAGCATCTGCGCCAGCGCCTGCAAAATCTCTTCGCGACGATTCCGTTTCGCGACTTTTTTTTCTGCCATGACCTTCAACACCCCTGAAATTCACCAAAAACAGGCAATACTGCCTCATCTGCCACAGACAAAGCGGCCCGTGGCGACAAGAAATAAAAAGATGGCTAAGCGAAAAGTGTCGCGTGTTACTGGCGGCCTGAGTGACCGAATCCGCCCGCACCGCGGTCGCTGGTGTCAAAATCTTCCACCAGGTTAAATTCGGCCTGTACCACCGGCACGAAGACCAGCTGCGCCAGACGGTCGCCCGGCTGCAGCGTGAAGCTGTCCTGACCACGGTTCCAGACGGAAACCATCAGCTGTCCCTGATAATCGGAGTCGATTAAACCGACCAGATTGCCCAGCACGATGCCATGTTTATGGCCAAGGCCAGAGCGCGGCAGAATGACGGCGGCAAGCGCAGGATCGGCGATGTGAATCGCCAGGCCTGTTGGTACCAACGTGGTCATGCCCGGTGCGATTTCCAGTGCGTCATCCAGGCAGGCGCGCAAATCGAGACCAGCGGAACCAGAGGTTGCATAGGTTGGCAGCGGAAATTCGTTGCCCACGCGTGCATCAAGAATTTTAACGTCGATTTTTTTCATCATAACGGCTGACAATCTCGTCTATTAATTGTTGGCCAAGGAGCGTCTTATCACTGAGCGGTAAGACTTTCTCTCCTTCCTGCCAAAAAAGGTGAAGAGCATTGGTGTCGCTATTGAAGCCCTGACCCGCCTGCGCCACATCATTGGCACAAATCAGATCGAGGTTTTTTCGCGCCCGTTTTTGCCGCGCGTATTCTTCCACATTCTGGGTTTCAGCAGCAAATCCCACAACGTAAGGGCGATTTTCCTGCAACGCCGCTACGCCTGCGACAATATCGGGGTTCTTCACCAACTGCAGCGTGACGTTATCATCGCCACCCTGTTTTTTGATTTTCTCTGCGGCAATCGTGGCCGCCCGGTAGTCTGCCACGGCTGCGCTGGCAATGAAAATATGTTGTTGCCCGATTTGCGCCATCACTGCTGCTTCCATCTCTAACGCGCTATCGACATCTACGCGCTGCACGCCTGGCGGTGTTGAAAGCGCAACCGGGCCCGCTACCAGCGTCACCTTCGCACCGCGTTTTGCCGCGGCGGCGGCAATCGCAAAGCCCATCTTACCTGAGCTGTGATTGCTGATATAACGCACCGGGTCGAGCGCTTCGCGGGTTGGGCCGGCGGTGATCATAATGTTAAGATGTTGCAGATCGTTGACGGGCGCAGCCCATTCTAATGCGTACGCCACAATCGCCAGCGGATCGAGCATCCGGCCAGGACCAATATCGCCGCAGGCCTGGCTGCCGCTGTCGGGTCCCCAAATCAGCACGCCGCGTTGATGCAGATGCTGCAGATTCTCCTGGGTTATCGCGGCACGGTACATTTGCTGATTCATGGCGGGAACAATCGCGAGAGGCGCATCGCTGGCGAGACACGCCGTGGTGACCAGATCGTTCGCCATGCCGGCGGTGACGCGGGCAATCAGATCGGCAGTTGCGGGGGCTAACACAATCAAATCAGCCCACTTCGCCAGTTCAATATGGCCCATTGCTGCTTCTGCTGCTGGGTCGAGAAGGTCATCAAATACCGGATAACCGGAGACCGCCTGCAGGCTCAGCGGCGTAATAAAGGCTTTGGCCGCTTCGGTCATCATCACGCGCACATCTGCACCGCGATCGCGCAGTCGACGCACCAACTCCGGTGCTTTATACGCGGCAATGCCGCCGCTCACGCCCAGCAGAATTTTTTTACCGGCTAATCCCGTCATGTTCTTCGCCTCAACTTAAAGCAGATTGCCGCATTAATGGCGGCAGATGCAGGCAACTTTATCACAAAATCGGTAGCTCGCCTTTTCACTGCCTGCGGCCTTTGCGAGCCGCCTCTGAAATCGCGTTTTGTCTGCTGGCACGACGAGTGGCAGAGGCGCAGAATCGCCACAACGCAGGGAGAACAACGCATGACGGAACTGGCACCACGGGAAAAACTGTTGTTAATGGGCGCGGAGATGTTGAGTGATGCGGAGTTACTGGCGATTTTCTTGCGCACCGGTACCAGCAGCACCAGCGTGCTGTTGCTGGCGCATCAGATGCTGAACGAGTTTGGCTCGCTCTATCGCATTATGACGGCCAGCCAGCAGGAGCTTGGACAGATTAAGGGCGTGGGCAGCGCTAAGATGACGCAGCTGTATGCGATAGCGGAACTGGGACGGCGTTTCTTTGCCAGCCAGCTGGCGCGAGAAAATGTGATGGAAAATCCACAGGTGACACGCCATTACCTGCAGAGCGTGCTGGCGCATGAGGAACGGGAAGTGTTTATGGCACTGTTCCTTGATAATCAGCATCGCGTATTACAGGCGCAGAAGATGTTTTCAGGGTCGATTGCCAGCGTGGAGGTGCACCCGCGTGAAATCGTGCGCGAGGCCCTGAAACTCAACGCAGCGGCCGTCATTCTGGCGCACAATCATCCTTCCGGCATTGCCGAACCCAGCCGGGCAGATCGTGATATCACCGGTAAAGTTGGCCAGGCGTGCGCGCTGCTTAATATCCGTTTACTTGATCATTTGGTGATCGGTCACGGCGAGTTTACCTCTTTCGCTGAGCGTGGTTGGTTGTAATTCAGCGATTCAATTGAACAGAAATGAGGCATTTTTGCGCGATCCAGAGGGATCTTTATCTGTTCGGGACTTGAGCACTCAGGCTGAGCGGCGTATACTACGCCACCTTTGAGAATCTCGGGTTTGGCGTTTGGGCCAGCTTAGCGGGTTCACATGGAACTCGCCTGGGCGGGCTAAGGCCTGACGAGGCGGCCAAAACCTAGTTTTTAAAGCTCGAGCTGATTTGATTTTTGGAGAATAGAAATGTCACGAGTCTGCCAGGTAACTGGAAAGCGTCCGGTAACGGGTAACAACCGTTCCCACGCAATGAACGCGACGAAACGCCGTTTCCTGCCGAACCTGCACTCTCACCGTTTCTGGGTTGAGAGCGAAAAGCGCTTCGTTACTCTGCGTGTATCTGCTAAAGGTATGCGTGTTATTGATAAAAAGGGCATCGATACGGTTCTGACCGAAATCCGCGCCCGTGGTGAGAAGTACTAAGGAACTGAATCATGGCTAAAGGTATTCGTGAGAAGATCAAGCTGGTTTCCTCTGCTGGTACAGGTCACTTCTATACCACCACGAAGAACAAACGTACTAAACCAGAGAAATTAGAACTGAAAAAGTTCGATCCGGTTGTACGTCAGCACGTTCTCTACAAAGAAGCTAAAATTAAGTAATTTTAGTGTTCTGAGAAAAACCCGGCTTCGGCCGGGTTTTTTGTTTCTGCGATTCGTTGAGGAGATGAGATGCCTGAATTACCTGAGGTAGAAACCAGTCGTCGCGGTATCGAACCCCACATGGTTGGTGCCACGATTCTGCATGCGGTAGTGCGTAATCCCCGTTTGCGCTGGCCGGTCTCGCATGAAATTCACGCATTAAGCGACCAACCGGTATTGAGTGTGCAGCGTCGCGCCAAATATCTGCTGCTCGAACTGCCGCATGGCTGGATCATCATTCACCTCGGCATGTCCGGCAGCCTGCGTGTGCTACCCGGCGAACAGCCCGCAGCCAAACATGACCACGTCGATTTGGTGATGAGCAACGGCAAAGTGCTGCGTTACACCGATCCACGGCGTTTTGGTGCCTGGCTGTGGAGCAATGACCTTGCAGGCAGCAGTGTGCTGGCGCATCTTGGACCAGAGCCATTAAGCAGCGAATTTGATGGCTCATACCTGTTTGAAAAGTCGCGCGGCAAACGCACGGTGATTAAACAGTGGCTGATGGATAACAAGGTTGTGGTGGGCGTCGGGAACATCTACGCCAGCGAGTCGCTGTTTACCGCCGGGATCTTGCCCGATCGTTCAGCGATGAGTTTGAGTCAGGAGGAAGCGGAACTGCTGGTTAACACCATCAAAGCGGTATTGCTGCGCTCGATTGAGCAGGGCGGCACCACGCTGCGTGATTTCCTGCAGACCGACGGTAAACCCGGCTACTTCGCGCAGGAGCTGCAGGTTTATGGTCGCGCCGGTGAGCCTTGCCGAGCCTGCGGTACGCCGATTGTCAGCGGCAAGCATGGCCAGCGCAGTACCTTCTGGTGCCCACGCTGCCAGCACTGAGTTAAGGCTGAGCCAGTCGCGCCAGTAACGCCTTGTGCACTACGTCAGGCAGAAATGCCTGCACGTCACCGGCATGGCGCGCCACTTCTTTTACCAGCGAAGAAGAGACGAAGGAGAAACCTTCTGACGGCATCAGAAACACACTCTCCAGCGTTGGCAACAGGTGACGATTCATCTGCGCCAGCTGCAGCTCATACTCAAAATCTGATACCGCACGCAAACCGCGCACCAGCACGTTAGCGTTCTGTGCCTGGGCAAAATTCGCCATCAAATCGCTGAAACCAATCACTTCCACATTCGATAAATGCGCAGTGACCTGACGCGCCATATCGACGCGCTCATCCAGGCTGAACAACGGCTTTTTACTCGGACTGGCGGCAATCGCCACAACGATGTGATTAAACATCTTCGCTGCCCGCGTCACAATATCCAGATGACCCAAGGTAAAGGGATCAAAGGTGCCGGGATAAATCGCTTTCGTACTCATACGCGACCTTGTGTTGAGGTGTGATGCAGCGCCCACAGCGCCGAATATTTGTTGAAGGTGTACTGCGCGTTGACCACCGCTAAAATCCAGCCCTGTTTACCGTCAAGAAAACCGGCGCGCAGCAGCAGCGTTTTTACAAACGCGCCGAGCGTGTGGCTAAAGATGGAGAACAGCCCGCAGCGTTTTCCGCGCTGAAAACGCTCCTGCGCCCAGGCTTCGGCATAATTCATCTGTTTACGCTGAAACGCAATCAGGTCACGACAGGTTAGATGTTGCAGATCGCCCACCAGTTTCACCACTGGCGCACCTTGCGTCTCGAGTGATTCGTGTACCAGGTTGTCGTTGTAATTGAGCTTGCGCGGATAGAGGCGCATTACGCGGTCGGGATACCAACCGCTGTGGCGCATAAACCGACCAAGAAACAGATTACTGCGCCCGAGGCTGTAAACATTATCCGAAGCGGGCTGGATGAGAACCTGCTCAATGGCATCACGCAGTTCTGGCGTGACGCGCTCGTCAGCATCGATCATCAAAATCATATCGCCCTGCGCATGCGCCTGCGCGCGCTGACGCTGTTTGCCAAACCCTTCCCAGCCTTCAGCCTGGAAGACCTGCGCGCCGTGATCGCGTGCCACCTGTACGGTGTTATCAGTACTACCGGAATCCAGTACCACAATCTCATCAGCCCAACTGACGGAAGCCAGCGCCTCCGGCAGCAGTTCAGCTTCGTTTTTAGCGATCATCACCACAGAGAGACGTTGGCGTTGCGACATGAGTTAGTGAGCTCGCGGCGGTAAATGAGGTTCGAGTAACTGTAGCAGACGCTGTAATGCGCCCTGATTCTGATGCAACACTTCCACAGCATGGCGGCCGTAGTAGCGGCGATAATCGTCATCCTGCAGCAAGTTCGCGACTTCTTTCTGTAGCGATACCACGTCAGTGACGGTAATCAGCCCTTCGGCCTGCTGCAATTTGGCGCAGATATCTTTGAAGTTCCAGATGTGCGGGCCCATCAGCACCGGAATGGCATGCGCCGCCGGCTCCAGCGGATTATGTCCACCGCGCTCTACCAGGCTGCCGCCAACAAAGGCGAGGTCAGCAATGCCGTACAGCATCATCAATTCGCCCATAGTGTCGCCAATCACCACTTGTGTGGAACTTGAGGGAATTTCACCGCTGCTGCGCAGCGTAAAGCTGAAGCCGCGTTTTTGCGTCAGATCGCAGGCATCTTTGAAACGTTCCGGGTGGCGCGGCACCAAAATCAGCAGCAGATCCGGGAATTGCTGCAACAGGCGGCGATGGGCATCGAGCACAATCGCTTCTTCGCCTTCATGAGTGCTGGTAGCGATCCATACCGGACGGCGCGACGCCCACTGACGACGCAGCGTCACCGCTTTGGCCGCCAGCTCTGGCGTCACCGAGATATCAAACTTCAGGCTGCCCGTAACGGTCAGATGCGAACGTTTCAGACCAAGGCTGAGAAAACGATCGCCATCTTCGGCGTTTTGCGCGGCAATCAGCGTAATGCGTTGCAGCAAATCACGCATAAAGCCACCGAGTTTTTTGTAGCCTTTGGCCGAGCGTTCAGACAGGCGCGCGTTGGCAATCACCAGCGGAATTTTGCGCTGATGCAAAATGCGAATAATGTTTGGCCACAGCTCGGTCTCCATGATGATCACCAGTCGCGGGTCGACGGTATCGAGGAAACGATTGATCGAGCCTGGCAGATCATAAGGCAAATAAACGTGGTGCACGTCTTTACCAAACGCTGATTGCGCCCGCTCAGAGCCGGTTGGCGTCATGGTGGTGACGGTAATCGGTAGCGTTGGGTAGCGGTGGCGCAGAGCGCGCACCAGCGGCACCGCCGCCAGCGTTTCGCCGACGGAAACGGAATGCAGCACAATGCCATGTGGCAGGACTTTGCCGCTACAGTAGCCGTAGCGTTCTGCCCAGCGTTTACGGTAGGCCGGTGCTTTTCGACCGCGCAGCCACAGGCGCAGCCAGATTAGTGGCTGAATCAGGTAGAGCAAGGCTGTGTATAGAGTCGTCATAGTTACCGTTACGACAGAATCGCGTCAAAAAACAGATGAAAGGCGGCATGTTATCAGAAACTAGCCACCTGCTCATACCCCTTCATCAGCGGCTTTGCAGCACCTGCTGATAAAGTGAAGTCAGCGCCTGCGCCAGTCGCTGCGGACCAAAAGGTTCAATTCTGCGCCGTGCAGCTTCGCCCATGGCAGAATTGTGTGAAAGTGCCGGTGTGGCTTTTACTGCTTCGTTTAACGCGTTGATATCTAATGCATCGCAGACAAAACCTTCCTGCCCCGCGGTGATAAATTCCGCGCCGCCGCAGCCGGTGCTGGTGATCACCGCCAGCCCGCAGGCCATCGCTTCCAGTACCACGTTAGGGAAGGGATCATAAAGCGTTGGCAGCAGCAGCGCGTCAGCCGCATGGTAGAACGGTTGCACATCTTGCTGCACGCCGACAAAGCGCAAACGCTCCAGACAATTAAGCTGATTAGCCAGCTGCTGGTAGCGCGACAGCTGCTTATCCTGACCAACCACCACCAGATAGCGATCGCTTTTCGCCACGGCTTCAATCGCCGCCTTCAGTCCTTTGCGCTCAAAACCCGAGCCGACGTAAATCATCACCGTCGCCTCTTGCGGCAGCTTCAGCTGCTGGCGGGCTGCATGGCGCAATGCTTCGCTGGCAGGCTGGAAGCGCTGACTATCAATGGCGTTATGAATCACATGGATCTTGCTAGCATCGAGCGTGAAGTTGCGCAAGATATCCTGCTTCACCATCTCTGAATTACAGATCACCGCCTTTAACGACGGTGCGTTGAACATCTCGTTTTCCGCCTGCAATACGTAGCGATGATAAGGACTTAGGCTGGCGCTTAAACGCTGCCAGGGCGACACAATGCGCGCGCGCTGTTCCAGCCATACGCGGTGTACGCCATCGCCAGCGCGGAAGATATCGCACCCGGCAATGCGCTCATGGCTCTGCACAATATCGAATTTTTCCCGCTCCCAGCAGGCGCGTGCGGCGCGCGCAAAACCACGCTCACGCGAGATGCGGCCGAATTTAGCCGGATTACAGATATGCAGATGCCATGCCGGATTCGGCGTGCCCTGCCAGCTGCGGGTAATAATGTTGAGATCGAGCTGCTCGCTGTCCAGCGCTTCCAGTGCACGTGAAATAAAACGTTCGGCACCGCCATCTGGACGATATTTCTGCCGGACGATAGCCAGGCGTAACTTACTCATGCAAAAAACTCCGGGCGGCCACAATCACATCCTCAACGGGAATGGCAGAAAGATAGCGCTGTTGCGTATTGGTATCGATCGCGTCTGGTGACGGCAGCGGGCCATAATCACCGGCCCAAATCACGCGGTTGTTCTCGCCCCACGGTCGCCAGTGCTGCAGTTTGGTTGGGCCAAACAGCGCGAGGCAGGGCGTCTCCAGCGCGGCAGCCATGTGCATTGGCGCAGAATCCACGCCGATAAACAGCTGTGCGGCATCAATAAGTGCAGCCAGCTGCGGCAAGGAGAGTTCACCGGCCAAAGACACCACATTAGGGCTATGGCACAGCGCTTGAATATTGGCGATCATCGCCCGCTCTTTCTGGTCCGGCGCAGCGGTCAGTACCACAATGCGACCTTCGGCGGCGAGTGCATCAATCAACTGTGCCACCTTTTCATCTTCCCAGCATTTGAACAGCCAGCGTGAAGTGGGCTGAAGCACAATAAACGGGGAATTTACTGCATGCTGTGCCAGCACATCCTGCACTTTCTGTTGGTCGGCAGCGCTGAAATGCATTGAGGCTTTGGCGCCGGCTGCGCTGATACCCAGCGGCCTGAGCGCGGCCATATTCTGCTCAACCGTATGCAGCTGGTTATGATCGTCGGTACTCACCAGCTGGTTATGTATCCAGCGCCACAAAGCCTGGCTGCGTTTGGGGAAAGCAAAACCAATGCGCACCGGTGCGCCAGAAAGTCCGGTAATGATGGCGCTACGCCACTGGTCGGCGAGGTTAATCACGATGTCGTAATGGCAGGCGCGCACTGCGGAAATCAGTGCCATTTCATGACGGAATTTCTGCCAGCCACCCTCTTTCTTCCAGTTGCGATCGATAATGTGTAACTGGCGAATAGCGGGATGTGCTTCCAACATCGGAGAGGTTTCTTTATAGAGCAGAACGTCGATGTTGGCCTGTGGATAGCGCTGGCGAAGCGCATTGATCGCCGGCGTAGTCAGCAGCATATCGCCATGATGGCGTAGCTTGATTAATAGAATGTTTTTCGCCGCAAATGGGTCTGGAATCGGACTTGCCATACTCAAATGATCTCAGAATTCAGTCAGCTGATTGTAGGGCAAACCCCACAGGCGTGAAAGCCAGGCGTAGCGCTTATTTCCTGCGCCAGCGATAAATCCGGCTCAGCCATAACAGCAGCTGATACCACTGCTGTACGCCGCGCGCGTTACGCAACATGCGTTTGTGCGTTTGCGTGGCAAACAGGTCTGCAATCATCGCCTGGCGTGCGGACTCGTCGGGCTCACGGCGAATACAGTGACAAACGCTGAGTGCCTCATGGGTAATCTGGTAGTGAAACGCCGGGTAGATTTTCACTTTATGGCGATAGCGTGCATTGATCTCTTCCAGCAATTGCGCAATTTTCAGGTAATGGCGCTGATATTCCACGTTGCGCTGACCGGTGCGCTTACGGTTGCTGATAGAGGCATCATGCATGTAATAGCAATACAGCACCTGGTCGGTATAGCGCACCCGTTTGGCATTCAGCATGAACTCGGTGGTCCAGGGAATGTCCTGATGGTGCAGGCCTGGCTCAAAATCGAGTTTTATCTGTTCGATTAATTCGCGGCGGTAAATTCCTAACCACACCACATGCATATAACGATGCGTTTGCAGCGCTTTGTTGAGCCACTCTGGACCGCTCAGCACCTCGGTGCTGGTCAGGCGATCGAGCGGAATCAGAGGTTTCACTTGCTGGCTGGCTTTAAAAAACCACTCCGCATTGCACTGTGCGGCATCGAGATTATCGCGTTCTGCCATCTCAACCAGCGTTTGATACATCGCCGGATCCATGGTGTCGTCAGCATCCGGAAACGAAACATACTTGCCACGTGCCAACGCTAAGCCGGCATTGCGGGCGCGTGATACGCCGCCATTTGCCTGGTGGATGACCTCAACATGTTGGTATTGCTGCGCATAAGCGTCAGCACAGGCACCCGAACCGTCAGTGGAACCATCATCGACGATGATGATTTCCAGCGAGGTTAATGTTTGTGCCAGCAGCGACTGCATGAAAGACTCAAACATCGCACCTGCATTAAACATAGGTGTGATGACAGTGAGTAATGGTGTTTTATTCGACATGGCTTAACTAATAATTTACGTATCTATGAGGTTAATTATTAGTAAGGAACTCAGAACTTATTACACAATAATGGTCAAAAGCGTTTTGCTCGTTAGCATTCCTGCATCTTTAAGAGTTTGTCGACGCTGAACGTTCGATAAAAACTCCTCAATCTGGGCATCAGCATGAAAAATATTCTCGTGATTAGGCGCGACAACATTGGCGACATGGTGTGTACTACGCCGCTACTGGAAGGTTTGAAACTGGCTTTTCCCGATGCAAAGCTGACGCTGCTGGTGAACAAAGTTGCTGAGGATGTGGTGAGCCATAATCCACATGTTGATCGCTTATATGTTTATAAGAAAGCCAAGCATCGCAGTAAAAACGAAACCACGCTGGGCGTTTACTGGCAGCGCGTGAAGGTCATGCTGGCGCTGCGTAAAACACGCTTTGATGCCACGATTCTGGCGAATCCTGTGCCGTGCAAATATAGCCTGCGGTTGGCGAAAATGGCCGGTGCAGGTAACGTAATTGGCGCGGCTCAGACTGATGCCGAGCTTGATCATCCTTTCCAGAAAAGCGATTTCCGTGGCGAGCATCAGGTTGAACACACCTATTCGTATCTCTCAGCGCTGACCCAAACTCCGCCAGCCGTCCCTGCGGTCAATCTCTATCTTTCCGCAAGCGAACGTGAAGTGGCGGCTAAGCGCGTTAGCGCACTGTTCCCCCAACCGGGCAAAGTTTACGGCGTGCACATCAGCAGTCGCAGCCCTAAACGCCGCTGGCCGGTGGCGTCTTATGCGGCTTTTATCAATAAGCTGCTGGAGGATGAACAGGCACAGGTACTGGTGTTTTGGTCGCCGCAGGGAACGCTTGATCTCAATGATAAAGGGGATGCGGCACGCAGCGATGAGCTGATGCAATGCGTGAACTCACCGCGGGTGGCGCGCTATCCCACCGCATCGGTTCGCGAATTGGTGGCAGGTTTTGATCGCTGTGAGCAGATTCTGTGTAGCGATGGTGGGCAGATGCATCTTGCCGCCGGGTTGCATAAAAAACAGGTAGTTTTCTTTGGCGATACTGACGCCAGCCAATGGCATCCGTGGTCGGGGGAGTATCAAATTATGCAGACCGATTCGGGCGAGTGTCGTGATATCTCACTAGAAACGGTCTGGCAGGCGTGGCAGCAATTGCAGCAGCGTTAACGTGACGCGAGTTCGACATATTGACGGCTGATGGCCGTCACATCGTATTGATTAAGTGCCTCTTCATTTATTTCCGGCAGTTGTTCATAAACCTCGACCATTTTGCGGGCTAATGCGCCCGCATCAATCTCGGTGAGCATTTCTGGCATGCCGGCTTTGACCAGAATTTCCTCTGGACCGCCCGGGCAGCGGGTACTGATTACCGGCGTGCCAAGCATCAAAGACTCCACGATCACATTGCCAAAACCTTCGCTGTCCGAACTCATCACCATCAGGTGCGCATGTTTGATGTACGGGAACGGGTTGGATTGAAAACCGAGGAATAGCACGCGATCGGCAATGTTGAGCGTTTGTGCCAGCTGTTTCGCTGCGGCAATGCGTTCTTCAGTGCCGGTGCCAAGCAGCACCAGCTTAGCGCGAGATGCCAGTCCAGATTGCGCAAAGGCTTCCAACAGACGATCCTGGCGTTTTTGCGGATGGATGCGCGCCACGTTGATCACGTATTCACTGCCAGCCAAATCGCAGGCGTCATTCGCGCGCGCGCGTAATGCTTGTAAATCAAACGGATTGTTGATGACGGCGGTTTTGGCGGGGTGCACATCCATCACATCAACCATGTCATCCAGCACGGCTTGCGACACAGCAGTGATATTACGCTGTTGATAAATGCCGGCCATTTTGCGCTTTTTCAGCCAGTAGTTGAGTCCTTTACGGTGTCCCAAATAGGTTGAAGAGAGCACGCCATGAATGCAGTACCACAAGCGGGCTGCATCGATAGCTTTACTGCGCGCAACGATGCGGTCAGTTTTATGCAGATTGGAAATGACCAGGTCGTACTTGCCGTTCTGCGCCTCATCCTGACGTAACACTTCATCAAGCTTATTAGCGCGACGCGACAATTCGGTCAGCTTGCGCCACGGCGCACTGCTGGGTGAGGTAATCACACGATATTCAATGCCTTCAGGCAGCGCATAGGCGCAGGTTTCATCAAGTGAATAGAGCGTAACGTGATGTCCCATTTTATGAATCGATTCGCTCAGGGTTAACACGACTTTTTCCGCGCCGCCGCCCGGTAAACCATCAATAATCATCAAAATGCGCATATCACGTCCAAATGAGTGGCCAGTAAGAGCGCCCTTTATACCGTTTAGGTACTCAGGACGCTACACCGCGCGATTAATCCCAGCTCAATACCACTTTGCCGGATCGCCCCGAACGCATCTCATCAAAGCCCTGTTGGAACGCATCAATGTGATAACGATGGGTAATGATTGGCGTTAGATCGAGGCCAGACTGTACCAGTGCGGCCATTTTGTACCAGGTTTCAAACATCTCACGGCCGTAAATGCCTTTGATGAATAACCCCTTAAAGATCACCTGATTCCAGTCAATGGACATTTCGCCCGGTGGAATTCCCAGCAGCGCGATGCGGCCGCCGTGGTTCATGACGTCCAGCAAGGTACGAAACGCGGGTGGCGCACCGGACATTTCCAGTCCAACATCAAAGCCTTCGGTCATGCCAAGTTCGGCCATCACGTCACGCAGATTCTCCTGCGCCACATTAACCGCACGCGTTACGCCCATTTTACGCGCCAGCTCGAGGCGATATTCATTGATATCGGTGATCACCACATGGCGTGCGCCGACGTGCTTACACACCGCAGCCGCCATAATACCAATCGGGCCGGCACCGGAAATCAGTACATCTTCACCGACTAAATCAAACGACAGCGCGGTGTGAACCGCATTGCCAAAGGGATCGAAAATGGCCGCCAGCTCATCAGAGATATTGTCGGGAATCTTGAAAGCATTAAAAGCCGGGATCACCAGATATTCGGCGAAGCAGCCCTGACGATTGACGCCGACACCGACCGTATTGCGGCATAAATGGGTGCGTCCCGCACGGCAGTTACGGCAATGACCGCAGGTGATGTGGCCTTCACCGGATACGCGATCGCCAATGGCAAAACCTTTCACTTCCTGCCCCATGCCCACCACTTCACCCACATATTCGTGTCCGGTGATCATCGGTACCGGAATGGTTTTGCGTGACCAGTCGTCCCAGTTATAGATGTGCACGTCGGTGCCGCAGATGGCGGTTTTGCGGATCTTAATCAGCAGGTCATTGTGGCCCGGCTCCGGAATCGGAGCGTCGTTGACCATCCAGATGCCTTCTTCAGCTTTTAATTTGGCGAGTGCTTTCATGTACCTGCTCCTTAAGCGATAACGCCCAGCTGCTGACCAATGCGCGTAAAGGCGGCAACCGCGTGTTCCAGCTGTGCCTGTGTATGTCCGGCCGAAATTTGTGTACGGATACGCGCCTGGCCTTGCGGCACCACTGGATAGAAGAAACCGGTGACGTAAATGCCTTCCTGCTGTAACAGGCTGGCGAATTGCTGCGCCACTTTGGCATCGCCCAGCATCACGGGAATGATGGCGTGGTCGGCTCCAGCCAGTGTGAAACCAGCGGCGGTCATTTGTTCGCGGAAGAAGCGCGCGTTTTCCCAGAGTCGCTGGCGTAAACCATCGCCTTCGCTCAGTAACTCCAGCACGCGCAGCGAGGCAGCCACAATCGCCGGTGCCAGTGAGTTGGAGAACAGGTAAGGGCGCGAGCGCTGGCGCAGCCATTCCACAACCTCTTTCTTCGCTGCCACATAACCACCGGATGCGCCGCCCAGCGCTTTGCCCAGCGTGCCGGTCAGGATGTCGACGCGATCCATCACGCCGCAATATTCGTGCGTGCCGCGCCCGGTCGAGCCGACAAAGCCCACTGCATGCGAATCATCAACCATCACCAGTGCATCGAACTCATCCGCCAGATCGCAAATCCCCTGCAGATTGGCAATCACGCCATCCATAGAAAACACGCCGTCGGTGGCGATTAGGATATGACGCGCGCCTTTGTCGCGTGCTTCCTGCAAGCGTGCGCGCAGTTCGCGCATGTCATTGTTGGCATAACGATAGCGCTGCGCTTTGCACAGACGCACGCCATCAATGATCGATGCATGATTGAGTGCATCCGAAATAATCGCGTCTTCCGCGCTGAGCAGCGTTTCAAACAGGCCGCCGTTGGCATCAAAGCAGGAGGAAAACAGAATGGCGTCTTCCATACCAAGGAATTCGGCTAACTTGTGCTCGAGCTGCTGGTGGATGTCCTGCGTGCCGCAGATAAAGCGCACTGAGGCCATGCCGAAGCCGTGTGAATCCATGCCGTCTTTCGCCGCCTGGATTAATGCCGGATGATTAGCTAAACCCAAATAGTTATTGGCGCAAAAGTTGATGACGGGCGGGCTATTAGCGACGTTGATTTCCGCCTGCTGCGCCGACGTGATGGTGCGTTCTTGTTTGAACAATCCGTCGTGACGTGTTGTCTCAAGCTGTTGACGAATTTGCGAATAAAACTGACTGGACATGATTCTGCTCCTCAGATAGCAAAATTTTGGCACATATTACTGATCGAAAAGCGAATAGACGATATTTCAGCCATCAATATCTCGGTTTTGCAGCATAGTTCACGCTGCGGACAGGATTTGTGCAGCGCTTCCGGAGTCATCTGGCTGCCTGCGTCTGGCTGAAATGTTATGATGTTAGGCATTCGTGGGTGAAACCTCCTGTTGCACCCCAACTCTTTAAAGGCAAAGCATATGATTATCGTAACCGGTGGCGCTGGCATGATTGGCAGCAACATTGTTAAAGCGCTGAACGACCGCGGTCTTACCGACATTTTGGTGGTGGATAATCTGAAGGATGGCACCAAGTTCGTGAATCTGGCCGATCTCGATATCGCTGATTACATGGATAAAGAGGAGTTCCTCAGCTACATCATGTCTGGCGAAGATCTGGGTCCAATCGAAGCGGTATTCCATGAAGGTGCTTGCTCGGCAACGACCGAATGGGATGGCAAGTACATGATGGATAACAACTATCAGTACTCAAAAGATCTGCTGCATTTCTGTCTGGAGCGTGAAATCCCGTTCCTGTACGCCTCTTCTGCCGCGACGTACGGTGGCCGCAATGAGAACTTCATCGAAGAGCGCCAGTACGAGCAGCCGCTGAACGTCTACGGCTACTCAAAAATGCTGTTCGATCACTATGTGCGCCAGATTCTGCCAGAAGCCGAATCACCGGTATGCGGATTCCGTTACTTCAACGTCTATGGTCCGCGTGAAGGTCATAAAGGTGGCATGGCCAGCGTGGCGTTCCATCTCAATACGCAGATCGGCAATGATGAAAATCCGAAGTTGTTCGAAGGCAGCGATGGCTTCCGCCGCGACTTTATCCATGTCGATGATGTGGTTGCCGTAAATCTGTGGTGCTGGGAAAACGGCGTATCCGGTATTTATAACTGCGGTACCGGCCGTGCCGAGTCTTTCCAGGAAGTGGCGGATGCGGTGCTGAACTTCCATCAGAAAGGCCAGATTGAGTACATTCCATTCCCGGATAAGCTGAAAGGTCGCTATCAGGCGTTTACTCAAGCCGATCTCACTAATCTGCGTGCAGCCGGTTACGACAAGCCATTTAAAACCGTCGCGCAAGGCGTGGGCGAATACATGGCCTGGCTAAACCGTAGCGTATAAGGAAAGCGGCTCCAGCGATGAAAATTCTGGTTATTGGCCCATCATGGGTCGGCGATATGATGATGTCGCAAAGTCTCTATCGCACGCTCAAGGCTGAGCATCCTGAGGCGGTGATCGATGTGATGGCGCCGGCCTGGTGCCGCCCGTTACTGTCGCGCATGCCGGAAGTGAACCAGGCACTGGCGATGCCGCTCGGGCATGGCGCATTAGCGCTGGGTGAGCGGCACCGTTTGGGGAAAACCCTGCAGGCGAGCGGCTATGACCGCGCCTATGTGTTGCCGAACTCCTTCAAATCAGCGCTGGTGCCGTTTTTTGCCGGAATCAAACGTCGCACCGGTTGGCGCGGCGAGATGCGTTATGGCGTATTGAATGACGTACGCGTGCTGGATAAAGCGGCGTTTCCGTTGATGGTGGAGCGCTATGTGGCGCTCAGCTACGACAAACCGCTCGCTTCAGCCCAGCAACTGCCGCAGCCGTTGCTATGGCCGCAACTGCGTGTTGATGACGATGAGAAACGCATGACGGCGGCGCAGTTTGCGCTGTCAGCCGATCGTCCGGTCATCGGTTTTTGCCCGGGCGCCGAGTTCGGACCGGCAAAACGCTGGCCGCACTACCATTACGCCGCGCTGGCAGAACAGTTGATTGGCGAAGGTTATCAGGTGGTGCTGTTCGGTTCGGCGAAAGATCGTGAAACCGGCGATACCATTATTCAAACGCTGCCGGAAGCGGCACGTGTACATTGCCGCAATCTGGCTGGCGATACGCAACTGGAGCAAGCGGTGATTCTGGTGGCGAACTGCGCCGCCGTTGTCAGTAACGATTCGGGTTTAATGCACATTGCAGCTGCGCTGAATCGTCCACTGGTGGCGCTGTATGGCCCAAGCAGCCCGGATTTCACTCCGCCGTTGTCCCAGCATGCTCGCATTATTCGTTTGATCACCGGCTATCATAAAGTCCGCAAAGGCGATGCCGAGCAGGGTTATCACCAAAGCCTGATTGATATTCAGCCGGCGCGTGTTCATCAGGAATTGAGCGCGTTGCTGCATCCGGTGCAGGAGTAGAAATGCACGTTTTGATTGTTAAAACCTCCTCGATGGGAGACGTGCTGCATACGTTACCGGCGCTCACTGATGCGATGCAGGCCATTCCAGGCATTCGGTTCGATTGGGTCGTTGAAGAGAATTTCGCCCAAATCCCGAGCTGGCATCCCGCTGTGGATAAAGTGTTGCCTGTGGCGATTCGCCGCTGGCGCAAGCATTGGTTTGGCAGCCAGCAGCGTGAAGAGCGCGTGCGCTTCAAGCGGGAACTGCAATCACGTGAATATGATGTGGTGCTTGATGCGCAGGGCTTGATCAAAAGCGCCGCGCTGGTCACACGTCTGGCAAAAGGTGAGAAACACGGCCAGGACAGCCGCAGTGCACGCGAGCCTTTTGCTAGCTGGTGGTACGACAAGCGTCATGAAATCGACAAGCAACAGCATGCCGTAGAACGCACGCGTGAGCTGTTTGCTAAGAGCCTCGGCTATGCAAAGCCCGCCACCCAGGGTGACTACGCCATTGCCGATCATTTCCTGTCAACGCTGCCGCATGATGCGCAGCCCTATCTGGTGTTTCTGCACGCGACCACGCGCGACAACAAACATTGGCCGGAATCACACTGGCGCGAGTTGATCGAATTAGTGCAGCCAACGGGCCTGCGCATAAAGTTGCCGTGGGGCGCAGAGCACGAGCATCAGCGCGCGCAGCGCCTGGCGGAAGGCTTTGAACATGTTGAGGTGCTGCCGAAATTAACCCTTGAGCAGGTAGCGCAGCAATTAGCAGGCGCGCGTGCGGTGGTTTCGGTGGATACCGGTTTAAGTCATCTGACCGCAGCGCTGGACCGCCCAAATATCACGTTATTTGGGCCGACCGATCCGGGATTGATTGGCGGATATGGTAAGAACCAGCATGAACTTAAAGCGCAGGATAACAATCTGGCCTCGATTGCTGCGCAGGATGTTTTTATTCAGCTTGAAACCTTATTACATTCCCCACAAGATGCCGGACAAATCAGCCGTGGATAAGAAGAAAAAATTCGCCAAACTGCGTGCGCTTAACCGTCAGCGTAATTATTTGATGAAAGCGTTGCGCTTGCATATTGCACGGCTGATATTGGATCATCGCTCAAAGCGACAGTTTGCGATTTCAGAGCGTAAATCCGTACTTTTCTTACGCGATGACGATAAAATTGGCGATATGGTGGTTTCAACCTCACTATTCCGTGAGTTTAAGCGTGCAGGATATGTCGTTGACGTATTGGCAGGAAAAAATAATGCCAAAATCATCGAATTTAATCCCTATGTGAATAAGTATTATGTGGTGGGGAAGGATAACAAACATAAGCTGGAGCAAGCTAAGGCTCTGGCGAAAAATAACTATGATGTTGTTATCGATATGGGGGATAAAATTTCCCCGTTCCACTTGCTGTTACTTAAAACGTTGAATGCCAGTAATGTGGTTGGATTTAATAAAAAAGGCTTTAATATCTATAATAAATCATTAGATTATCTCGGATATTCCAGCCACGTAACTGAGCGTTATCAGTTGCTAATGGAAAGTTTTGATTTTATCGCCTTTAGTACCGATTATGACATTCATGTGCCTGACGCGGTACGCAGTGAGATTCATGAATTTATGTCGGGCATATCAGCGCCATATAAGATTGTTATCAATCCCTATGCTGCCGATCCGCGCCGGGATATGTCGCTGTCACAGCTGAATGCACTGATTGAAAGAGTTAAACAAGAATGGCAGCAGGTAGAGGTTATTGTGGTTGGCGATCCGGCCAGGATTAAGCAGTTGACGCATTTGGATGCGATCATCAATCCTTATCCCACGTTGACCGGCGCATGTGAAATCGTTCGCTTAGCAGACATGGTGATCTCTCCTGACACCGCAATTGTCCACATTGCCGCCGCATGGAAAAAACCGTTGGTCAGCCTTTATGGTAATGATCTCCACGGTGAATTCGTGAATAGTAAGGTTTGGGGACCAGGATACGATACCGCTCGCCAACTCTATACCAGGGATAAACATCATCCAGTTTCAAGCATCGAAGTAGATGATATTATCTGCGCCATGAAAGATCTGAGGATTCTAGGCGAACGATGATAAGAGAATCAGTTGATTAATATCGGAAAGCAGAGTTTCCGATATTAAACCTTATTATTCGAGTAATAAATATTAATGCTTAGTTTGGGCTTTTAAAGCCAGCCTATGTGATAGTTTTTCAATTACCATACTGGGTTCAATAACATCCATGATATGTGCGCTATTCTGGCGATCCTTGTCCGGAAGAATATGGATGATATCGTGCAGTTCGGGATTCTGCAGTGGGCCGGTTGCATAGGGATTTGCGGTAGTAAACAAGCCAACCGTAGGGGTTTTAATCGCAACCGCAATATGCAAAGGACCCGTGTCGCCAGTTAGTAGCACATCCAGATTATTCAGCAGGTCTGTTAGTTCAGGCAGGCTGGTATTCCCGACACGATTACTCACTCGAGAATGAAAAGATTCCGGCAAATGCTGGAGAAATGTTTCAGCACGGTGTTTATCATCTGGACCACCGATAAGCGTAATTTTTAAGCCTGTATGCGTTATGAATAATGAACTGGCTACTGATGCAAAGTGTTGCGGTGCCCAGCAACGTTCTGCTGTTGATGCTCCCAGTTGAAATCCAACAAGCGGTGAGCTGTTAACCTTTTTCTCAGCGATCGGAAAGGGCATCTTCATTTCAATATTTGAGCTGTCGCATCCTAAGGCCTCTACTAATGAGAGTTTACGCTCAATGATGTGACCGCGAAAATCAATCTGATATCTTGATAACCATTTGTCACGATAAGCGAAATGGTCAACATAGTTATCTTTAATAATACATTTCGAGCCCGCGAGTAGTGCCGCGATATAGTCGTAAGGTTCGTGTGAGTGTAAAAGCAGCGTTAAATCAGGTTTTGGAAACTTGCCTAAATTTTTAAGCATGTCAGGCAAAGTGATGGCTTTATTATTCCAGAAAACTAAATTATCCCAGTCTTCGCCATCTTTTAAAAAATCAGCAAACTTCTGATGGGCGACAAGGGTAATGATCGCTGTGGGATAGCGCTGTCTCACTGCTCTTATTGCGGGGGAGTTAAAGAGAAAATCACCTAATGCGGTAGTAGAGAAAATAACAACATGACGGGCATCGATATTCGCCAGGTCCGGTGGTGTTTGCAGTGGATTGCCTTTCACCAGCATGTACAACCTGATCGCTTTATCAAGTGCCTTTATTTTCCACAATTTACGCATTATTAGAATTCATTCCATCATCATTAAAATTAACCAACTGAAACCTGTATGACCTGCGCCCAATTTATTAGTTTCATTTTTCACTGAGCAGAGCGGTACTTTGGCCCAGTTTGACGTCACCGGGCCTCGGCGAAAATCTTAAAAAAGCTGGCTCAATTGATGCGCAACATAACTGTTTACGATGCTCTCTTCCAGTACCTGCCATACCCGGCTCTGTGGCACCGGCGGCAACGGCTTGCCAGCCTTACACACGCCCGGCGCGCGGAAACGTGAATCTGGTAGTGGTAGGTTTTTAGCAGGCGACGAGGTTGAGCCGTGATGCAGCGGCTCATTCAGCAGCTGACTTGGGCGCACCAGCGTAATATCGGCGGGTAAGGACGGCAACATCTGCTGCAGTACGCGCACCGTTGTAGGATGCGGATGACCAATGGCGATGGCATAACCATCGCGCTGTGCCAGCTTCACTGCGCGGGTGAATTGCGTGCGGATGGCGGCTTCGTTCTGGCTATCATCGAGGAATACCCGACGTTTCAGCACTTTAACGTTTGTGCCTTGCGCTGCCGGAATCGACTGGCTGTTACCAATCGTCATGCTATCGAGAAAGTAATAGTTGTAGTGATTGAGCACCTGCATCACTTTCTGCATCCCGGGCAGGCTGGAGGTCATTTTACTGCCCATGTGATTATTCAGCCCAACCGCGTAGGGCACTTTGCCACTGGCTTCACGAATGATGCGCTCGATCTCGGCGCTGCTCATCTCCGGCGTCAGCGTGTCCTTCTCCAGCGGCTGTTTACTGAGTGGAGCCATTGGCAGATGGATCAGCACTTCGCGGCCGCCCTGATGCGCCTTTGTGGCCATCGCGCGCGCATGTGGCGCATTGGGCAATACCGCAACAGAAATTGCCGTGGGCATCTGCAGCACTTTATTCTCTTCAACCGGCCGGTAACCAAAGTCATCGATCACGATGGAGAGTTTGCCCGCATGGGCAGAAAGTGTCATAAACAGGCCGCACAGGGCGGCCGAGAGCTTAAAGGGTTGAAACAAAACTTATCTTCCTAACCACGGTAGTGGATTGACGGCCTGTCCTTGACGTCGGATTTCAAAGTAGAGCGAAGGCGTGCCGCGGCCGCCGCTGGTGCCCACAAGGGCGATAGGCTGTCCTGCCTTCACCTGAGCACCTACGCTCACCAGTGCACTTTGGTTGTAACCATAAAGGCTCATGTCACCTTTACCGTGTTCCAGTACGACAACCAGACCGTAGCCTTGCAGCCAGTCGGCCATTAATACCCGTCCATCAGCGATGGCTTTCACTTCGGTGCCTTCTGGCGCATCAACCACCAGACCTTTCCAGCGCAGTTCGCCCTGCATCGATTCACCGAAGCGATGTTCAATACGTCCACGTACCGGCCAAACCGCTTGCCCGCCGGGTTTGCCTAATCCACCGGTACGCGCCATCAGCTCGCGTTCACTCTGCGTTGGCTGATAACTGGATCCTTTGGCTTTCGCCTGCGCCTGACGCTGGCGCACCTTCTCGGCCTCGCGCGCTTCGCGTTCGGCACGTTCACGCGCTTCACGTTCAGCCTTGGCGATTTTGCTTTGCAGACGGCTTTCGTTCTCGCGCATCTCAACCAAATCGGCCTGATCTTTTTCCAGCGAGCTTTCCAGCACGCTGAGCGTCTTCTTACGCGCTGCGCTGGCCACTTGCAGTTTGTCTTGTTGCGTTTGCTGCTGAGCTAACAAGGATTTTTGTTGGTCTTGCTTACCTTGTAATGCCTGACGCTGTTCGGCCAATTGCTGCTGAGTTTGCTTGAGATCGTCGATGTTTTTCTGACGTGCGGCGTTGAGATAGCCGAAATAGGCAAGAATACGCTCACTGCGTTGAGCTTCTTCACCACCAAGCAGTAACTGCAAACCGTTGTGTTGTCCCTGACGGAAGGCGGCATCAAGCTGCTGCGCCAGCAGTTTTTCCTGCTGTGCTTGCTGCTTTTCCAGACGAGAAATTGATGACGTAATCTGGGTAATTTCCCCATCAAGCGTGCTCAGGCTATTGCGTGTTTCACGCAGTTGACGGCTAGCTTGCGCGATCACCTTTTCCTGACTTTGCAGCTGGTCCAACAGTTTACTGCGCTGAAGCTTTTGCGCTTTAACGCTTTTCTCTTTCTCGGCAATGTCCTGTTGAATGGACTTCAACTGCGTTTTGCTGTCATCCGCACTGCGAGCAGCAGCAGGTATTAACAGTGTGCCCACCAGAAGCAGACTCAGGGAGATTTCGGACCAGCGGAATGACAACGGATGCGCAGTGCCGTTGTGACGGGTCCTTGTGTGTGTAACGGTCGCTTTTCCCTTCATAGTCGATAATTATTCCACGATGAACAGCCGCTTACCAGTTAGCCCGGCCGGGTTTTACTTTGCTAAAAATGTCTGTACCGAGCTTACCGGCATAAACTTTGTCTTAATTTTGGGATTAGAACACTTTTTTTGGAAAATGACGCACAAATCGTAACTCTGTCCCCTTAGCGACTGTACATGCGAAGTGGCGCAGGTATACTCAGAACCCTTGTTTTAGCTTATCAGCCCGGTTTGGAGTCGTTACCCCTCATGCAAGAAATTATGCAGTTTGCAAGCAATCACCCCATCCTCAGTCTGGCATGGGTTGCTTTACTCGTTCTCGTGATTGTGACCACCGTTAAAGGTATGTTCTCTAAGGTAAAAACCATCAGTCGTGGTGAAGCAACCCACCTGATTAATAAAGAGGACGCGGTGGTGGTAGACGTTCGTTCACGTGACGACTACCGCAAAGGACACATTTCTGGGGCTATCAACGTAGCGGCAGCAGACATCAAAAAAGAGAGTTTTGGCGAGCTGGAAAAGCACAAGTCACAACCCATAATTGTAGTTTGCGCTACCGGTCAAAGTGCGGGTGAATCTGCGGCTAAATTAAGCGCTGCAGGTTTCGAGAAAGTCTCCGTATTGAAGGATGGCGTGAGCGGCTGGAGTGGTGAAAATCTGCCACTGGTGCGCGGTAAATAACTTCTCAGAGGTAACCGTATGGCGAATGTTGAGATCTACACCAAAGTCACTTGTCCTTATTGCCACCGGGCAAAGGCGCTGTTGGATCAGAAAGGCGTGTCGTTCCAGGAGATTCCCATTGACGGGAACGCGGCGAAACGTGAAGAGATGATTCAACGCAGCGGCCGAACCACGGTGCCGCAGATTTTTATTGATGCGCAGCACATTGGCGGCTGTGACGATCTTTACGCGCTGGATGGGCGTCAGGGACTTGATCCTTTACTCCAGGCATAACTTTTCGGTCAGACAATTTTAACTCACAGGATTTAGTCACATGTCAGAACAAAGCAACAGCGAAATGCAGTTCCAGATTCAACGTGTATATACCAAAGATGTCTCTTACGAAGCGCCAAATGCGCCACAGGTTTTCCAGAAAGAGTGGGAACCAGAAGTTAAGCTGGATCTGGATACCGCCTCTTCTCAGTTGGCTGACGGCGTTTTTGAAGTTGTTCTGCGTGTCACCGTAACGGCAACCGTTGGCGAAGAAACCGCATTCCTGTGCGAAGTTCAGCAGGCCGGTATTTTCACTATCAGCGGTATTGAAGGTACGCAGATGGCGCATTGCCTCGGTGCTTACTGCCCGAACATTCTGTTCCCGTACGCACGTGAATGCGTAACCAGCCTTGTTTCTCGTGGTACTTTCCCGCAGCTCAACCTGGCGCCAGTTAACTTTGATGCGCTGTTCATGAATTATCTGCAGCAGCAAGGTGAAGGCGAAGCGCCACATCAGGATGCCTGATGACTACACTCAACGCTTCAATTAGCGTGATCGGTGCCGGCTCGTACGGCACCGCATTGGCCATCACGCTGGCCCGCAATGGCCATCCAGTTCTGCTTTGGGGCCACAACCCGCAAAGCGTGGCGCAGTTGCAAGCAGACCGCTGCAATGCCGCTTTCCTGCCCGATGTTCCTTTCCCTGATAATCTCGTTCCTGAAGCCGATCTGGCGAAAGTGGTTAATGCCAGCCGCGATCTGTTGGTTGTGGTGCCAAGTCATGTCTTTGGTGATGTATTAACGCAGCTAAAGCCGCATTTGCGTGCCGATTCGCGCATTGTCTGGGCAACCAAAGGTCTGGAGAAAGAGACTGGTCGTTTGCTGCAGGATGTGGCGCGTGAAATCCTCGGGGATGCGATTCCATTAGCGGTGATTTCCGGGCCAACCTTTGCCAAGGAGTTGGCGGCAGGCATGCCAACTGCTATTGCGCTGGCATCAACCGACGCGCAGTTCGCTGAAGATTTGCAGCAAAAGCTGCATTGCGGCAAAAGTTTCCGCGTTTACAACAATCAGGATTTCATCGGCGTGCAGTTAGGCGGCGCGGTGAAGAATGTGATTGCGATTGGTGCCGGGATTTCTGACGGAATTGGCTTTGGTGCCAATGCGCGAACCGCACTGATTACGCGTGGCCTGACGGAAATGAGCCGGCTTGGCGCAGCGCTTGGGGCCGATGCCACCACCTTTATGGGCATGGCAGGTTTGGGCGATCTGGTGCTGACGTGTACCGATAACCAGTCACGTAACCGTCGTTTCGGCATGATGCTGGGGCAAGGTGAAGGCGTGGAGGATGCGCAACGCATTATCGGACAAGTTGTAGAGGGCTATAGAAATACCAAAGAAGTCAAAGCATTAGCGGCTCGCGTTGGCGTTGAAATGCCGATTACTGAACAGATTTATCAGGTGCTCTATTGCGGAAAATCTGCGCGAGAGGCAGCATTGACTTTACTTGGCCGTGCAAGGAAGGACGAAAACAGCCAAAGCTGAAGCAGGATGCGCCAGCGTCACCACCTGTAGCGCCCTATCAGGCGCTTTTTTTTATCGGGAGCAAACAGCAATGTCGTCTGAAGAGTTAGAACTGGTCTGGAACCATATCAAAGCCGAAGCCCGCGCGCTGGCTGACTGTGAACCAATGCTGGCCAGCTTTTACCATGCGACATTGCTTAAACACGAAAACCTCGGTAGCGCCCTCAGCTATATGCTTGCCAATAAGCTGGCAAATCCCATCATGCCCGCTATCGCCATTCGCGAAATCGTGGAAGAAGCCTACCGCGAAGATCCGGAAATGATTGTTTCTGCGGCTTACGATATCCAGGCGGTACGTCAGCGTGACCCAGCGGTTGATAAATACTCCACGCCGCTGCTCTATCTGAAAGGCTTTCATGCACTGCAAGCTTATCGCATCGGTCATTGGTTGTGGAAAGAGGGGCGCCGCGCGCTGGCTGTTTATTTGCAGAATGAAATCTCCGTCTCATTTGCCGTGGATATTCACCCGGCGGCGCGCATTGGACGCGGTATCATGCTCGACCATGCTACGGGTATCGTCATCGGTGAAACCGCCATCATTGAAAATGATGTTTCAATACTGCAATCGGTGACGCTCGGCGGTACCGGCAAAACCAGCGGCGATCGCCATCCGAAAATTCGTGAAGGGGTGATGATTGGCGCGGGCGCCAAGATTCTGGGCAATATTGAAGTGGGACGCGGTGCGAAAATTGGTGCCGGTTCTGTCGTCCTGCAACCTGTGCCGCCGCATACTACGGCGGCCGGTGTGCCTGCACGTATTGTTGGCAAACCGACCAGTGATAAACCGTCGATGGATATGGATCAGCACTTCAATGGTGCGGGCTTTGAATATGGCGACGGTATCTAGCCTTTAATCAGCGCGCCAGCATAATCGAGTTGGCGCCACGCTTCATACACCACTACCGAAACTGCATTAGACAGATTCATGCTGCGGCTTTCTGCCATCATAGGGATACGGATTTTCTGCTCGGCTGGCAACGCGTCGAGCATCTCTGCGGGTAAGCCACGGCTCTCCGGACCAAACACCAGATAATCACCCTTTTGATAGCTCACCGCGCTGTGTGCCGGCGTACCTTTAGTAGTGAGGGCGAACATACGCTGTGGGTTTTCAGCCGCAATAAATGCCGCGTAATTAGCGTGTTTTTTCAAAGCGGTGTATTCGTGATAATCCAACCCGGCACGGCGCAGGCGCTTATCATCCCAGGCAAAACCAAGCGGTTCGATAAGGTGTAACTGGAAACCGGTATTCGCGCACAGGCGGATGATGTTGCCGGTATTTGGCGGGATTTCAGGTTCAAATAAAACAATGTTTAGCATAAGGCCCCCAGAAACGAGGGCCGAAGCATAACAAATTATTGGCGGGCGGAGTACAGCGGCAACCACAGCGTGAGGCGCAAGCCGCCTAACGGGCTATCATCGGCCTTGACCCAACCGCGATGCTGCTGAACGGCAGTTTCAACGATCGCCAGACCTAAACCGGTACCGCCGGATTCACGATCGCGCGCTTCATCAGTACGATAGAACGGACGGAATATCTGCTCGCGATCTTCTGGGCTGACACCCGGACCATCATCATCGACATGGATAGTGATGCCCTCAATATCCACCGAGAAGCTAACGCTGATGTGCGAATTCGAATAGCGCAAAGCATTACGCACGATATTCTCCAACGCACTCTCCAACGCGTGCGGGTTACCGTACAGCGGCCATGGGCCAGGCGGATAGGGCACATCCATCATTTTCCCCATCTGCTCGGCTTCAAATTTGGCATCTTCCAGCACGCCGTTCCACAGCTGGTTGGCTTTCATCGCTTCGCTAACCAGCGCATTGTTGTGCTGCGTGCGTGACAGCACCAACAAATCGTTAATCATGCCATCAAGACGCTGCGCTTCAGTTTCAATACGCTGCAACTCTTTGCCCTCACCATTACGTCGGCGTAGCAGCGCGGTTGCCAGCTGCAGGCGAGTTAATGGTGTCCGCAATTCGTGGCTGATGTCAGACAGCAAGCGCTGCTGAGCGGTCATCATGCGTTCGAGTGCGCTCACCATTTGGTTGAAGCTTGAACCCGCGGCCAGAAACTCCTGCGGCCCTGATTCCAGTTCCGGATGCTGACGCAAATTACCGCTTGCCACTTCATCTGCAGCATATTTAAGTTTGCGGGCTGGGCGCGCCAAACTCCATGCTAGCCAAAGCAGCAGCGGCGAGCTGATCAACATAGTGACAATCAGCAGCAACAGCGGGCGATCAAACAGCAGATTAACGAAATCAAGCTGCGAGCTGGTGGCCGGACGAATCAGGTACAGCTGATAGTTGTCTTCGCCATCGCGAACGGCGAACGGTCCTACCATCTCAACGCGACCATACTTCTTCTTCTGCGGATGATCGGCATTATCAGACTGGCCAATAAAGTTGCGGATAATCTGCATTTCATTGTGCTGCGCGCCAATCACACGGCCTTCGCTGGTTACCAGCAGCAAACGCTGACCGGGCGGTGCCCATTTGTCGATGGAGCGGAACAGACGACGCCACCACATCAAGTCGTTTGGTGGGTCCTGAGACAGCTCCGCTTCAACGTGTTGTTCAATCATGGTGCCCTGACGCTGCTCGCTCTCCAGTAACGCAGTCATCTGGCGCGAATCAAGTTTGGGCACCATTAAAACCAGCATCAACACCAGCGCTAGCGTGAGCCAGAAGATGGCGAAGATGCGGGTGGTTAAACTTCCAATCATGATGCCGAAACCATCAGATAGCCGCGTCCGCGCAGGGTTTTAAACCACGGGTGACCATCACGACGTTCCGGCAATTTACGACGCAGGTTAGAGATGTGCATATCGATAGCACGGTCAAAAGGTGTCAAGCGTTTACCTAACACTTCCTGACTTAGGTGCTCACGCGAAACCACCTGACCCAGATGCTGTGCCAGCAAATAAAGTAGGGTGAATTCGGTGCCGGTGAGATCCAGCGTTTCGCTATCGAAGCTGGCTTCCTGACGGCCTGGATTCAGGCGCAAGCAGTCAACTTCTAACGTCGGTGAGCTGTTATCGTGCTGCTGTTGCTGCTCGCTCCAGTTTGAACGGCGCAAAATGGCACGGATACGCGCCACCAGTTCGCGATCGTTAAACGGTTTAGGCAGATAGTCGTCCGCGCCCAGTTCAAGGCCGAGAACGCGATCCAGTTCGCTGCCACGTGCAGTCAGCATAATGACTGGAGTTTGGTGCTGTTGGCGTAGTTCTTTCAAAGTGTCGATACCGTTCTTCTTCGGCATCATCACATCAAGCAATAGCAAGTCTACGGTGTTGTCTAACAGGTTGAGAGCCTGCTCACCATCGCTTGCCACAATCACCTCAAAACCTTCCATCTCAAGCAGTTCTTTAAGCAGCGAAGTTAATTCGCGGTCGTCATCAACCAACAGGATTTTATTCATTTTTTATTGCCCTCCGCAGGCAAAATACCGTGTTCCTTGACTTGCAATCCAACGCTTTACGTAGTTTTACACCCCCTGACGGATGTTTGCAGCCATCGCCGTACACTGGCTCTCGTTGAATCGCAAAACGGAACGAACTGGGAGTTAACGATGCGCTACTTAACCGCCGTCGTCATTGCCTCAGCGATGGTTCTCAGTCAGGCCAGCGCCGAAGCAGCAGACACGACGACGATTGACGAGATGCATCCGAACAGTGGATTGACGACAGGCAGTATGACGCAAAATCCGCAAAGCTACATGTTCGACGGCATTGAGCTGACTGAACAGCAGCGGCAACAGATGCGAGACCTGATGCAGCAAGCGCGCCATGAGCGCCCAACAATCAGCGTTCAAGACATAGAAACTATGCATGACCTTGTCATTGCAGACAAATTTAACGAATCGGCTATTCGACAGCAGGCAGAGAAACAAGCCCGCGCAGCGGTAGAGCAGCAAGTCGAGATGGCTCGGGTTCGTAATCAGATGTACCACCTGCTAACGCCTGCACAGCAAGCGACATTGCAGAAGAATTATGAGCGACGACTCGCTGAAGTTCGTCGGCTCTCAGGATTGCAGCCATCATCACCGCTGCAAGCAGTGAGTAGTACCAGCAGTAACCAGTAACATAGTATCCCTGTTTTCCTTGCCATAGACACCATCCCTGTCTTCCCCGCCATGATGGCGGGGTTTTTTTTGTCTGTCATTTCTCTCTAACATCATTGCCTTAAAATTCAACCACGCAGCACACTTCTGCCGATGATAAACTTTAGCCATCTTAGGATTAAAAGGCCGCACCTTTGCTATGTGCGACCCGGCGAGGCATAGCATGGATTCTTCCTATGCAAAATTAGTCAATCGGGCGGCGCTGGCGGCAACCACGCTGGCCACATTGCTGTTGATTGTGAAAATTTTTGCCTGGTGGCATACCGGTTCGGTCAGTATGTTGGCGGCGCTAGTGGATTCTTTGGTGGATATCGCGGCTTCTCTTACCAACTTGCTGGTGGTGCGATATTCACTGCAGCCTGCCGATGACGATCACACCTTTGGGCACGGTAAAGCGGAATCACTGGCCGCGCTGGCACAGAGCATGTTTATTTCAGGCTCGGCGCTGTTTCTGTTTCTTACCGGCATTCAGCATTTGGCGTCACCTGAAACGTTAAATGCGCCGCTGGTAGGTATCGTCGTGACGGTCATTGCGTTGTTTTCCACTTTGACATTGGTCGCTTTTCAGCGCTGGGTGGTGCGTCGTACACGCAGCCAGGCGATTCGGGCTGACATGCTGCACTATCAATCTGATGTGGTAATGAACGGTGCAATATTGGTCGCACTCGGTTTAAGCAGCTATGGTTTTGTACGGGCTGATGCTTTGTTCGCGCTCGGCATCGGTGTTTATATTCTCTATAACGCGTTACGAATGGGTTATGACGCAGTACAAGCGCTGTTAGACCGCGTACTGCCCGAGCATGAAACGCAGGAGATTATTAACGTGGTGAGCAACTGGCCGGGCGTACGCGGTGCACATGCGTTACGCACGCGACAATCGGGGCCCACGCGTTTTATCCAGCTGCATCTGGAGATGGAAGATCAGTTACCTTTAGTGCAGGCGCATCAGGTGGCCGATCAAATTGAGCAGGCATTACTAAAGAAGTTTCCCGGCTCAGACGTGATTATCCATCAAGATCCCTGTTCAGTTGTGCCGAGTAATCAACACGGCTTTTTTCAAGGTTAGCGATTTAAAATCATGCAATTACACAAAGAAAGTGACGTAACGCTAACAACTCTGTAAAAAATTAGCGAAAACTTGTCTGACCTGAATCAATTCAGCAGCAAGCCTTTGATATACTATCTGCAACTATTAAGCCATGCGATCGCGAGCTGCTCCACGCCAGACACATGGCAGGAATAATCCTTAGTTTTGAACAATCCAGAGGTTGTCATGATCAAAAAAATCGGAGTACTGACCAGCGGCGGCGACGCCCCAGGCATGAACGCAGCCATCCGCGGAGTTGTACGTTCCGCGCTGAGTGAAGGACTGGAAGTTTTTGGTATTTACGACGGCTATCTGGGTTTGTACGAAGATCGCATGATCAACCTCGACCGCTATAGCGTGTCAGACATGATCAACCGCGGCGGCACCTTCCTCGGCTCCGCGCGTTTCCCAGAATTCCGTAACGATGAAGTGCGCCAGACTGCGATTGATAACATGAAAAAGCGCGGTATTGATGCGCTGGTGGTTATCGGTGGGGATGGTTCATATATGGGTGCTAAGCGCCTGACCGAAATGGGCTTCCCATGCATCGGCTTGCCGGGCACCATCGATAACGACGTAGCGGGCACTGATTACACCATCGGCTACTTCACAGCGCTGGAAACGGTGGTTGAAGCCATTGACCGTCTGCGCGACACCTCATCTTCACACCAGCGTATTTCTATCGTCGAAGTGATGGGCCGTTATTGCGGTGATTTGACGCTGGCGGCAGCGATTGCGGGTGGTTGTGAATTCATCGTTCTGCCAGAGATTCCTTATACGCGTGAAGAGCTGGTTTCTGAAATCAAAGCCGGCATTGCTAAAGGTAAAAAGCACGCCATTGTAGCGATCACCGAGCACATCTGTGATATCGACGATTTAGCGCATTTCATCGAAGCTGAAACCAAACGCGAAACGCGCGCGACCGTGCTCGGCCATATTCAGCGTGGTGGCGCTCCTTGTGCATATGACCGCATCCTGGCGTCACGCATGGGTTCATACTCTATTGAACTGCTGCTGCAGGGTTATGGCGGCCGCTGCGTCGGTATTCAGAATGAGAAGATGGTGCATCACGACATCATCGACGCTATTGAAAACATGAAGCGTCCATTCAAACGCGACTGGCTGGATACCGCGAAAAAACTCTACTAATCATTATCATCAAGGCGCGACGAGATTCGCGCCTTTTTTATGCCTGTTCATATTCCGTACGGTTATAACAGCTTATTTTTAATTCTTTAATCCATGGATAAGTTTGTGTCAGTCTTGTTCTATAACGACCTCGGGAGAGCAAGCAATGAATAAGTGGAGTATTGGTGTCACCCTGTTACTGGCTTCAACCAGTGTTCTGGCAAAGGATATTCAGCTGTTAAACGTCTCTTACGATCCCACCCGTGAGCTGTACGAGCAGTACAACAAAGCATTTAGCGCCCACTACAAGCAGGAAACCGGCGACAACGTCGTGATTCGCCAGTCGCACGGCGGATCGGGTAAACAAGCGACTTCCGTGATCAATGGCATTCGTGCTGATGTGGTTACGCTGGCGCTGCAATCCGATGTAGATGCTATTGCTGACCGTGGTCGTATCAATAAAGATTGGATCAAACGCCTGCCAGACAACTCTGCACCATACACCTCGACCATCGTGTTCCTGGTACGCAAAGGCAACCCGAAAGGCATTCATGATTGGCCAGATCTGATCAAACCGGGTGTTTCTGTCATCACACCAAACCCAAAAACGTCGGGCGGCGCACGCTGGAACTATTTGGCTGCCTGGGGTTGGGCGCTGGATCAGAACCATGGCGATCAGGCCAAAGCACAGGCTTACGTGAAATCGCTGTTTAAGAATGTTGAAGTACAGGATTCTGGCGCACGCGGCGCAACCAATACCTTCGTTGAGCGTGGCATTGGTGACGTGCTGATTGCGTGGGAAAACGAAGCGTATCTGGCGGTCGATAAGCTGGGTAAAGACAAGTTTGAAATCGTTACGCCGAGCGAATCAATTCTGGCCGAGCCAACGGTTTCGGTGGTGGATAAAGTGGTTGATGAGCAGGGCACGCGTAAAGTGGCTGAAGATTACCTCAAGTACCTCTATTCGCCGGAAGGCCAGACCATCGCCGCCGAGAATTTCTACCGTCCACGTGATGAAACTGTAGCGAAGAAGTTTGCTGATAAATTCGCGCCGGTGAAACTGTTCACAATCGACAGCAAGTTTGGTGGCTGGACGCAAGCCCAGAAAACCCACTTTGCTGATGGCGGCAGCTATGATCAGGTGATGAAACCTTAAGGCATCAAGAAACGGCCAGCGCTTATGCTGGCCGTTGGTCTTTTATGCTTCCTGCGTGGCCAGTCTTCGGCCAGCCCGCTGTGCCACCAGCGGTAACAGCGCCAAACGTACCAGATAGCCATCTGGATCGAGTCCCCAGCCCAGCTCTGTTGCGGCATCGACAATCGCTTTATCCCACTCCAGCTTTTTCCGTTCGTCACCTGCGGTGGTGATCACCACTTCGCAATCATCATTTTGTGCTTGATAGCGACGCCAGCTGCCTGCTGGCACGGAAACCACCGAACGTTCTGGCGCGGTAATAGTGACTTCTTCGCCATCACGGTTGAACGTGACGCTAAGCGTGCCCTTAAACACCATCAACACTTGCACCTGTTCACAGCGGTGTAAGCCCATTTTGCCCTTCTTGGGTAGCGCCAGCCACTCTACGGAGAAGCCATGCGGCGATCTTATCGGCGGAGTGACCTGACGATCCTGGCTGATGCCGTAGCCGATAACGGGTGCCAAACGCGCGCCGTGACCTGGCAACATCGCATCCAACAATGCGCACTCGCTCCACGCGCGCTGCTCGCCAGTAACGGCAAATTGCTCCATTTGCTGCGGTGAGAAGTGATCGAGCTTTGCCATCTCTGCATCGGGCAGCGGCGGCATACGTTCAGCGACATCGGGAATTGCCGCGCCGGTTGAGGTATCGATAAGCATGTTATTGGGGCTGAGATAGAGTCCATATTCCGCCGCAGCCGACATCACATCGGGATGCCAGATAATACCGCCGGTATTATCACCGCCGAGTACGGTAAATACCCAACCATCGGTATCGGTGGCTGAAACGTTGGTGAACCCGCGGAAAATCCATGTCGGCAGGCTAACAATCGCCGGTGCTTCAAGCTCCAGTGACTCTTCACCTTTATTACCCCAGCGAAAACGCCAGCGGCCTTCATGGATCAGGAACACTTCGGCGGTGAAATGCAGATGCAGATTGTTAGTAACACCTTTCGGCATTGCTGCGGCGCCAATATTAAAACCGTGTGCTTCGGGAATATTAATAACCTGCTCAGACGACTGTGTGACGCCCGGCCCGATAAACGAATAATTCTGCTTCAGATGCGATCCCGGCAGTTTGCAGTCGATAAACGCCAAATTGCACGACACCATATCTTCTGGCGCAATCAGACGCGCACGTGCTGCTTCTTTAGACAACGTTTGCTGTTTCATCATCTTCTCCTTAGTAACCAGAACCGGAACGTACCGGCATCACCTCACCGCGCGCGGTGGCAATGGCATGGCGTGCTGCATGGGTGAGTTGCATTACATCGTTAGCGGGTGTCACCAGTTGAAAGCCCTGCGCAATACGCTGTGCGGCGGCTTCTCCGCTGGTACAAAAAATCCCGGCCAACTTATGGCAGGCGCGAGTGCGGCTAAGTACGCGTTCGATAGCATTCAGCATCTCAGGATGTTGCGATTCGGCGCTGGCCTGGCCGGTAAGCGTCAGAGAGAGATCGTTTGGACCGATAAACACGCCATCCAGCCCGTCAACGTCGAGAATGGCATCCAGATTGGCCAGCCCGGCGCGGTTTTCGATCATCGCCAGCGTCAAAATTTGCTGGTTGGCGTGCTGTGGATAATCTTTGCCGCCGTATAGCAGCGCACGTGCCGGGCCAAATGAGCGCGAACCTTGCGGCGCATAGCGACAGGCGTCGACAAACTGCTGCGCCTCGGCAGCATCGTTAATCATCGGGCAGATAATGCCGTAGGCTCCGGCATCCAGCATGCGCATGATTTGTGCCGGTTCGTTGTGCGAAACGCGCACCAGCGGCGTAGTGGGCGTAGATGAAAGCGCCTGCAACATAGTGAGCGCGGCAGCAAAATCTATCAGGCCATGTTGCAGATCAACGGTTACTGCGTCGTAGCCCTGATGCCCGGCTATCTCAGCGCTGTAGCTGCTGGGAATCGCCAGCCAGCCATTAATGATCGGCTCATGTCGTTGTTTTAAAGGGTTGATACGCATAATTCGCTCTCCTCAATCCAGGTTTGCAGCGCGCTGGCACAGGCCTGCGGCCGCTCCAGCAGCAGAAAGTGTCCGCACTGCTCAAGGGTGATGTGTCGGGCCGCGGGTGCGGCCTTGACGAGCAGACGATGATGTTCAGGTGTGCAGATGGCGTCGCTGTCGCCGTTGAGGATCAGCAGCGGAGCATGTAGCGACAGTAGTGTGTGCCGCAGGTCGCGACGTTGAATCGCGATTGCCGTTTGCTGGCGAAAGCGCTCAACGCTGGTGCGTTCAGCCATCTCAACCAGCGTGCGCAGCAGTGCGCGATCCGCTAGCCGCGAAGCATGGACGTAACGCGGCCACAGCTGTTCAATGATTGGTTGCATCCCGGCTTGCTCGGCATGAGAAAGTAAGGCAATGCGGTTCGCGGCATTTAGCGGCGCATCAGCCAGCGGATTGACTGCCAGCAACGCCAGGCCAGCGATGCGCGTTGCGGCTTGCGCTTGCATCTCCAGCGCCACTAATGCGCCTAACGAAAACCCCGCCAGTAGAAAGCGTGCAGGTAGATCGGCCAGCAGCTGCGCCGCCAACTGTTCAGCACTCTCGGCCCCTCCCATCTCGGGAATGATCACCGGTTGCTGCGGCAGATGGCGACAAAGCGGTTGCCACAGTGCGCCATCACATAATGTGCCGCCTAATAACACCAAAGGCAGTTGCATGGTTAGCCCTCCGCCATAGGACGGGCATGCACCATCTGCATGACATGGCGCACCAGCAGCAGCGACAGCAGGGAAATAATGCCAATCACCATGAAGCCTTGCTGCATCGCAAAGTAGTACTTGATGTAGCCGACCAACACCGGGCCAAAGAAAATCCCGGCAGAATAAATGCTTTGATACAGGCCAACGCGCGTTGATTGCTGCCAGGCTGGCGTGCGGGTGACAATCAGCGAATTCAGCACAGTAGAGATCATGCCGAAGGCGCATCCGGCCAGGGCCTGCAAGCCATACAGCAGCCAGATATTGGGTGCATATGGCATGGCGATCGCCACCACCCCTTGCACGACACCGCCGATAATGGCGGTATTACGTAAGCCCAACACGCGATAGAAGAAGGGCGCACACAGCGCAGTGGCCAGCGCATAGAAGAACAGATGAATGCCGCTGAGTGTGGCCAGCGAGGCAGCCGCCATACCAAAGCCTTCTGCCAGCAACGGCGTTAGCGTATCGCGCGTGGCGAACGGCACCATCATCACCAATGCACACAGCCCACCGAGATACCACACCGAGGGATCGCGTAGCTGAACGCGCACCGCAGAGAGGCGCTGAGCCGTGGGCATGGCTTCCGGACGTTTTTCACGGATGAAAAATGTCAGCAAAAAGGCCAGTAGCGCAGCGGTGGAAGCGACCAAAAAGCTCGATTCGGCACCAAAATGACGGGCGATAAAACCGGCAATTGAGATACCAATAAACGTGCCTAACGGCGAGGTAACACTCAGCATGGCTACCGCGGCGGCGGCCTCCAGCGGCGGAAAATAAGCAACAAACATTACGTTGTAAACGACCCACGTCGCGCTGGTCACACCATCGGCGAGCTTGGCGATAAACAGCGTTTCCGGCGTTGGCCAGAGATACACAACCGGCCAGGCGACGATGGTAAACAACAGGCCAATCTGGATGATGCGCTTACGGCTGCGAAAGCGATCCGACAGAATGCCGGTAGGAAAACGCAACAACATGGAAGCTAATCCGGTGGCGCCGATAATAATTCCCATCACGCGCGCCTCCACATTCAGTGAAGTAATGTAAGGCGCGAGAAACGGATCAAAGGCGTGAATGCTGATAAAGAACAGCAGACTAATAATGAAAAACAGCAGTACATCGCGACGTAATAACGCTTTCATAATCCGATCCTCAATAAGCCGTCCAGCCGCCATCCACCTTCAGCGCGCTGCCGGTGATCAGTGCAGCCGCACGGGACGCCAGAAACACCACCGGGCCCATCACATCTTCAAGCGTGCCGAGGCGGCCCAACTGAATACGGCGCAGCGTCTGCTGACGGAACGCTTCATCTGCCAGCGAAGCCTGCGATAGCTCGGTTTCAATAAAAGTGGGACACAGCGTGTTGACGCGAATGCCGTCGCGTCCCAGCTCCAGCGCCATGGCGCGCGTCAATCCTTCCAGTGCGGCCTTAGACGCGCAGTAGACGCTGCGCTGTGGCCCGCCAACGTGTGCCATCTGCGAGGAGAGATGGATAATGCTGCCGCCGTGTTGCGCAGCTTGCATTCCCGCCGCCACCTGCTGCGACAGAAAAAACGTCGCGCGCAGATTCACATCCATAACGGCATCGAAATTTGCTTCGCTGACCTCGCTGAACGGTTGATGACGTGCCAGCCCAGCGCTGTTAACCAGCACATTAAAGCTCGGCAAGTCGTGCAGCGTCTGGCTTACCGCGTGTATGTTGCAAACGTCGAGCGGCAGCGCATGCAGCGTCAGGCCAGCGTTAGCTGCCTGCTGTACGGCGTTGTTCAGGCGATCGGCATCGCGGGCGGCAATCCACACCTCTGCACCGGCTTCGGCCAGCGCGATAGCGGCAGCGAAGCCGATACCGCGCGATCCACCGGTTACCAGCGCACGCTGTCCATCAAGACGAAATGAAGGGGTCATCGGAACCATGTGCGCCTCCTTATTTCACCGTCACCGGAGCAGGTGTGGCGTAAGGTACGTCTTGTTGGCCGTAACGGCGCACGCGGATGTTGGCCTGTTCAGCATGGCCAGCAAAGCCTTCCAGCAGCGCCAGACGTGAGCAGTAAGCGCCTATTTCCGCCGAAGCTGCATCACTGGTGACGCGTTGCCAGGTGCAGGTTTTCATAAATTTGCCTACCCACAAGCCGCCGGTATAGCGCGATGCGCCCAGCGTTGGCAGCGTGTGATTGGTGCCGATCACCTTGTCGCCGTAGGCCACATTGGTACGTGGACCGAGAAATAACGCGCCGTAATTGCGCATATTCTGATGATACCAATCGTCACGATCGGTCATCACCTGTACGTGTTCTGACGCGATACGATTAGCTTCTGCCAGCATCTCATCGTGGTCGGCACACAGAATGATTTCGCCGAAGTCGTGCCAGGCTTTTTGCGCCACATCGGCGGTGGGCAGTTGCAGCAACAGCTGGTGGATGTAGCGCTCGGTATCCTCAGCGAGCTGGCGCGAGCAGGTCAGCAAAATCGCGGGTGAGGTGGGGCCGTGTTCCGCCTGGCCGAGCAGATCGGTAGCGCAGAGTTCGCCGTCGACGCTGTCATCGGCAATCACCAGCGTTTCGGTGGGACCCGCGAACAGATCGATGCCGACGCGACCAAACAGCTGGCGTTTGGCTTCCGCAACCCATGCGTTACCGGGTCCGACTAACATGTCGACCGGCGCAATGCGTTCGGTGCCAATCGCCATGGCGCCTACCGCCTGAATGCCGCCGAGCGCATAGATTTCGTCTGCGCCAGCCATCGACTGCGCCGCCACAATCGCCGCGGCCGGTTTACCGTGAAACGGCGGCGCACAGCTCACAATGCGATCGCAACCTGCCACTTTGGCGGTGATGATCGACATATGCGCCGAAGCCAGCAGCGGATATTTACCACCGGGCACGTAACAGCCGACATGACTGATCGGAATGTTGCGATGGCCGAGAATCACGCCCGGACGGGTTTCAATCGCTAAATCGGTCAGGCAATTTTTTTGTGCCTGCGCGAAGTTGTGCACCTGTTCCTGGGCGAATTCGATATCGCGAATTTCTTGTTTCGTGAGCTGTTGCAGGCAGGCATTGATCTCCTGCGGCGTTAAGCGGAAATCATCGCGAGCGAAGCCATCAAATTTGATGGAGAGTTCACGTACCGCGTCATCACCGCGCGCTTCAATGTGCGCCAGCACGGTTTCAACATCGCTGCGTACCTGTTGCTGATGCTGTTGGCGTTCAGCCTTTGCTGTCGCCTGTTTTAACCAAATTGCCATGTCCAATTCCTCATGATTGCATCCCGGGAAATAGGTTTGCATACGTATGCAAAAGGCGTAAAGGGGGCGAATCAGGAAAAGATGAAAAGTGAGAATGTACGCAGTTTTATGCGGTATCAGGCAGCCGAAAAGCCCCGCGGGAGAAGGGTTCCCACAGGGTTAATACCGACAATGCTGCCGTTAACGCTGGCGTTCTATGGCTAGCGCCAGCGCCAGTAATGCCTCTTCATCAGCGGTGGGATAGAGCAGTTCCAGACCGAGCGGCAAACCGTTAGCTATTTGCCCGAACGGCAACGTCACGGCCGGCAAACCGCTTATAGCCGCCAGCTCAGGCGCCCAGCCCGGTGGCATCTTCTCCAGCGAAACCGGCGTGCGCTGGCTGGTGGGATAGATCAGTGCATCCAGCCGCAGCGCCTGCATTTGCTGTTGCAACTGCTGACGCAGATGGCGTTGAAAACGGCGCTGTTCGCGCCACGCTTCGCACACCAGCGCGTGGCGCGTGAGATGCAATTGCAATAAAGCGTCGAATTCGGCGAGATGTTCGCCACGGGCAAGCAGCGCAGAGAGTGACGTGGGTGCATACGCCATTTTTGTTAGCCAGCGTGCAATGGCCGGATGGAACTCGCGCAGGCTCAGGCAAGTTTCCTGCGCGACACGCGATGCCAGTGGCAACCGCAGCGGAACCAGCGTCGCACCAGCACGCCGCAGCCGGCAGAAAGCCTGTGCTAACGCCTGACGCTGCGCAGCCTCATCGCCCAGCAGATCGCTGACAACCCCTAAACGCACGCCGCGCAGGGATCGCGGCGGTAGCGGACGCACCGGCAACCCATGCATTACCTGATGCAGCAGCGCCGCATCGGTGACGCACCATGTCATGGGTCCAACTGTATCTTTACTCAGCGAAAGAGGCGCGACGCCGTGCAACTGGCGACGACGAAATGCCGGACGTAATCCCACCAAACCGGTCCAGGCAGCGGGAATGCGGATAGAACCACCGGTATCGCTGCCGAGAGCCGCATCCGCCATGCCCGCCACCACTGCCGCCGCGCTGCCGCCGCTGGAACCGCCTGCGGTCAGAAGTGGATTGAGCGGATTGCGTACATCGCCGCCCAGCGAACTGCGCGAGCGTACATCAAAGGCAAACTCCGAGAGATTGGTTTTAGCGAGAATTAACGCGCCCGCAGCTTTGAGGCGCGTAATAACACGCGCATCTTCGCGAGGCTGCGCGTCGGCCAGTGCACGACAGCCGAGCGTGGTAGGGAGACCCGCACAATCAATATTGTCCTTTATCACCAGTGGAATGCCGTGCAGCGCGCCGAGCGGCGTGCCGGTGCGCCACAAGCGATCGCAGTGCTGCGCATCATTCATCACGTGCGGATTAACACTAATGATGGCGTTAAGTGAATGGCCCGCGCGCAGGGCGGCCAGCCGTCGCTCAACCTCATCTGCGCTATGAGGCTGTGGCTGCAGGCGCGCGGCAATCATTTCACCGCATCCTGTGACAACATGCCGCTGGTTTCAGAGGCAGCCTGCGGCATCTGGCGCTGCTGTACGCGTTTTGCCGCCAGTGGCGTCAACACGCCCGCGACCAGACACAATCCACCAATCACCCAATAACCCGCATGCAAGTTAACGTGCTGCAACAACACGCCCATCAACACCGGGCCAAAAAACATGCCGCACGAATAGATGGTCTGAAACAGCCCCATGCGCGTGGTTTGCTCATTCTCCGAGGTATTCACCACGCTGAGCGACATAAACACCGCGAACGCCATACCGAAGGAGAAACCGGCGAGACCTTGCCAGAGATAGATCAGCCATAAACTGCTGGTGAGTGGCACGAAAATCGACGAAACAATTTGCAGGCCGATGCCGATTAGCGCGGTGTTGACCAGGCCAAGGCGCTTATAAAACACGGAACTGCATAGCGCCACCGCGATGGCATAAAACAGTAAATGGATATTGCTCAACACCGCCAGCGTACCGGCCTGCGCGCCAAGCTGTTGGGCGTAAATTGGCGTCAAGGTATCGCGGGTGGCAAAGGGCACCAGAATCACTATGGTTGCCAGCAGGCCGATAAACCAGATGGTGCTATCACCCAGCTGGCGTTTGGCACTTTGTACGCAGGCTTTTAGATGCGGCGCTTTATGAATATCTTCCCCTTCACGAATGCGCAGGCTGAGCATCAGAGCCAGGCAGCCGGCCACGGCGGGGACGAAAAAGGCCTGCGTGCTGCCGAACCAGTGCACGATGACGCCACAGATCGCATTACTGATAAACACGCCGATCGGACCTGCCAGCGCCAGCAAGGCGACGGCGGCGGGCGCTTCATCGCGACGAAAATAGCGAATGAAAATGATGTTGTAGAGCACCCAACTGGCGGCCGTAAAACCGCAGGCCAGCTTCGCCAGCCAGAATGTCAACGCGCCTGGAAAAAGCCACGCCAACGGCCAGGCGATGACCGGCAGCAGCAGTGCGACCTGCATAAACACTTTACGATTTTTCAATACGTCGGAGACGACGCTGAGTGGGAATCGGGTGCAGAGTGAGGCCAAACCGGTTGCACCCATAATCATACCGATGGTTTGTGGTTCAATGCCCAGCCGCACCATGTAGGGCGCCAGAAAGGCATCAAAGCCGTTGATGCAGATAAAAAACAGCACGCTCATTAAGAAAAACGTCAACAGCTCGGAACGGCTAAACAGTGCTCGAAACATGGTGTTGAACCTCTTGCAAGCCAGGTAAGTGACTAAAAACGCGGGTTTCATCCTGAGTCCGGGTCGCTAATTTTGCACTCTTTGAATACGTATTCAACGGCCGAAGTTACGAAATGATTACAACTTTGTAAAGTGTCGCTGTGGCATTGTGAAAAAAAAGTTATTGAGTGTTGCATACGCATGCAAAACTAGTGTAAGAGTAAAAAACACACACCGAAGCAGGTGAGTCCGGCTGGTGAAATTGGCTACAATGCTCAGCAGTCACCCGCGCATCAGTGTGCTAAACAGGAAGATAACACCATGAAACGTAAGACCTTCGGTCCAGTGACCTCACAACAAGTTGCGCAGCATGCTGGCGTTTCACAGTCTGCGGTGTCGCGTACCTTCACGCCGGGAGCCAGTATTTCACCCGCCACGCGTGAAAAGGTGCTGCAATCTGCCCGAGAGCTGGGTTATCGACCCAATGCGCTGGCGCGGTCGCTGAACACCGCACGCTCACGCATTGTTGGCGTGGTGATCTCCTGTTTCGATAACCCGTTTTATCCGCATGTGCTGGAAGCGCTGGGACGGGAACTGGATGCGCTTAACTATCATTTGCTGCTGTTCGTTAGCGATCGTGACAGCAATGTTGACCGCATTTTCGATCAGATTATGCAGTACCGCGTAGATGGCATCGTGCTGGCGTCTGGCGCGTTGTCCGATGCCTTGTCGGAAGAGTGTCACGGTGCCGGTATTCCCGTGGTGCTATTCAATCGCACCGCCGAAAGCGAGATGGCGTCGAGTGTGAATACCGATAACCGCGCCGCCGCACGGCAGATCGCCGAATTTCTGCTGGCGGGCGAACATCAACGTTTTGCTTGCATCTCTGGCGCTGATAACGCTTCGGTGAATCAGCTACGGCTGGACGGCTTCCGCGATGCACTCAATGCACGTGATGTTGATGTCACCGTCGTTGCAGGCCATAACGACAGTGAGCACACCGCGCAGGCGGCACGTCAACTGTTCAGCAGCACCACGCCACCTGATGCGGTATTTGCGGTTAACGACCATATGGCATTGACGGTTATGGATGTGGCGCGCTACGAGTTCGGCTTGCGCATTCCGCAGGATGTGTCAGTGGTGGGTTATGACGATGTTGGGCCCGCGGGCTGGCCTTCATATGCGCTGACCTCCATCTGCCAGCCGGTTGAAGTGATGGTGCAACGTACGATTGGCCTGCTGATGCAGCAAATCGACAGTGCGGTGATGGCACCTGAGCAAATTGTTATTCCCGGCACGTTGGTAGTGCGCCACTCCGCACGGCGTCCGCGTCACGGCGTGGTAGAAGAGAACGGCCAGCTGCTATTTCGTTCTGAGGAGGTTGAGTAATGCGATTGCCGGGTTTCAGTCCCCAGTTTGATTCTATTCAGCAGTTCGTCCTGACGCTAACTCACGTGGTGTGGGAGCAGAAGGACATCGGGCAGCTGGCCGACTTCTATGCCACACCGGTGGTCTTTCACACGCCGGAAAAGCGGTTAACTGACTTAAGCGATTTTATGCGCCTGACCCTGGAAGCGCTGCACTGTTTCCCGCAGCGTCAGGTACTAACAGAAGATATTCTCGCCGCTCGTGAAGGCGATACGTGTTGGTACGCCTCGCAACGCACCCAGGCACGCATTCAGCATCTGGGTGAAGGTTTCTTTGGCGCGCCGAGTGGCAAAACGCTATGGGTGCGCACCTTCGCCGATCGTATTTGCCGGGATGGCCTGGTGGAACAAGAGTGGCTGTTACAGGATCGCGCAGGGATTTTGGCGCAGATTGGCGTCAACGTAGCGGAGTTTGCTCAGCATCTAACGCAGATGCGCCAACAGCAAGGGCTGGAGATGCCGGCACCCGAAGAGCTGGAAGCGCGTTGGGCGGGCGGCCCGGATGGTGATGATGCGGAGGGCGCGCTGGCCGGCTTGATTGAGCGCTATCTCAGCATGTGGGCGGGCGGCAACAGTGGGGTAGTCCCAGGCGTTTATCATCCCGCCGCCACCTTGCACGGTCCGGGCCACAGCAGCTTTACCGGCGAGCAGGAGATTGGCAGCTTCCTTTCTGGCTATCGCGCCTCATTTGCTGACAGCGAAACACAGCTACATCATTTGGTGGTGCGGCGCGATGCCAACGAACCGGTGCGCATCAGCCTGCGCTGGTCACTGTTGAGTTGGCATGATGGCTACGGAAAGTTTGGTCCACCGTCCCGTAAGCCGGTGTGTATTTCCGGAATTTCACATTTGGAATTACGTGATGGCGTAATTATGCGGGAATATTTAGGTATCGATGAACTCTCAATCTGGTTGCAGCTACTCAACTGAATAACCAGCACTTTTAAATAACGCATTACGTCACGGTAATTAATTCCCTTAATTACCGACGGCGTTCTGCACCCTGAATTCAGCCGGGTGAATCGGCAGCGCTTGATTGCGAGGACCGCGCTCACCCTTAATTCGTCAAAAGCAGGAGTGTTTATGTCTACAACGGACACGGCTAATAAAGCCACCGCCAGTGAAAAGAGCGCAGAAAAAACCTCAGCACGTACCCAGGTCGAACCGGTTTTACAGGTTGAGCGACGGGATTTTGTCGATCTGGTTCCAGAAAACCGTGCGCGAGTACAGCCGATGCGCGGTTTCGATCCCTGCTATACCGATATTGTTGATTACATTGTGCGTTGCACCCACAAGATTTGGGATGAGCGTGATGTCGGACTGATCTACAGCCATTACACCCATAACTGCGTGCTCTATAACGCGCTAGGCACGATTTATACCCGTGAACAGGTGGTGCTGGATACGCTGCAGCGCTTGGTGGCTTTCCCGGAGCGACGTGGCATGGCGACGCAGGTGATCTGGAACGGCAACGATGTTGACGGTTTTTACACTTCGCATCTGGTCACCGGCAGCGGTCGACACACGCAGCCAAGCCAGTACGGTAAGCCGACCAACCGAACCTTCACCACGCGTACCGTCGCGGACTGCATGATTCTGGAAAACAAGATCTACCGCGAATGGGTGGTGAGCGACAACATGTCGCTGATGCGTCAGCTGGGACTGGATACCGATCAGATCGCTTACAACATGGCGAAAGAGCAGTTTGATAAAGGTTTCCGCCTGACGGAGATTGGCGAAAACCGTCGCCTGCTGGGGCAATATCCGCCGGAAAGCGACCCGGATTATACGCTGGCGCACAGCGATACCGAGGCCCAGGTGCTGGGCTGGCTGCATGAGATCTACAACAAACGCATGCTGGGCAAAGTGAAAGACGTTTACGCCAGTAATGTGCAGTGGCACGGCCCGCTGATGAAAGAGCTGTATGGTCAGGCATCGGTGATCCACCAGACGCTGGCGTTGATCGGCATGATCCCTGACGGCGCGTGGATGCCGCAGCATATTTGCTCCAATCCGTGTGAAGAAGGCGGCACTAAAGTGGCGGTGCGCTGGGTGATGGAAGGACATCATCTGGGCTATGGCGAGTTGGGCAAGCCGACCGGGCAGCGTCTGCTGGTGATGGGCATGAGCCACTATCACGTGGTAAACGGTAAAATTGTGGATGAGTGGGTGGTTTACGATCATCTGGCGATGCTGGCGCAGATCAAACTGGGCCAACTGGCGGAGACGGAAGCATGAGTAAGCAACGCGTGCAGTTTATCAAGCAACCCGCAGGCGAAGATGCGCAGGCCGATGCCAGCCTGATCGCCACGGTAAGCGACATTATCAGCAATGTGCGCCAGCAGGGTGATGCGGCGCTGCAGGCGTATTCACTGAAATTTGATGGGGTAGCGCCGGAACAGCTGGAAGTTTCGGCAGCGGAGATCGAGCAGGCGCTCACACAACTGGCTCCTCAAACTCGCCACGACAGTGAATTTGCCATCGCCCAGGTGCGCCGCTTCGCCGAAGCCCAGCGCGCAACACTGCAGCCGCTAGAGATTGAAACGCTGCCCGGCGTGCATTTGGGGCATCGCATCATTCCTATCGAAACCGTGGGCTGCTATGTGCCGGGCGGACGCTATCCGATTCTCTCCGCACCGGTGATGTCCATCGTGCCCGCGGTCGTAGCGGGCTGCGACAACATTATTGCCTGTCTGCCACCGGGCGCGCATCCGGCGATGATTGCTATCTGCCATTTAGCCGGGGCACACCGTATTTTTAAAGTTGGCGGCGCGCAGGCGATTGCCGCGATGGCGTATGGCACCGCATCGCTGCCGGCAGTGGACAAAATTGTTGGACCGGGTAACGCCTTCGTCAATGAGGCCAAGCGTCAGGTTTTTGGCAAAGTGGGTATTGATGCGCTGGCAGGGCCAAGCGAAATCTTTATTGTGGCCGATGATAGTGCCGATCCACGCGTGCTGGCGGCGGATCTGCTGGCGCAGGCGGAACATGATGTGCGCACTCGCGTAGGGCTGGCCACCACCAGCGAGCGCATAGCGCATGAAACCTTGCGTGAAATTGAGGCGCAGCTGTCATCGCTGCCGACGGCGAAGACGGCTGGTGAAGCATGGCAAAGACAGGGCGAGATTGTATTGTGCGCCGACGAAGATGCGATGGTGGCCTACACCGATGAGATCGCCACCGAACATTTGCAAATCCATGCTCGCGATCCCCATGCGCTGGCGGCGCGTATCCGCAACTACGGATCGCTGTTTATCGGTCAAAATGCCAGCGTGGTGTTCTCTGATAAGTGCTGCGGTACTAACCACACGTTACCCACCATGGCAGCGGCGCGCTATACCGGCGGGTTGTGGGTGGGCGCCTATCTGAAAACCTGTACGCATCAATGGATTGACGATCAGGGTATCGCGGCCATCGCCGCGCCTGCGGTGCGTCAAAGTCGTACCGAAGGCATGCAGGCACATCGTCGTGCGGCGCAGATTCGTCTGCAGCCGGAAAAACTCGATGCCATCCTGCGTGGCGCCGAGGATTAGTCCGTGACTTTCATCACCTGCCAGGCGAGGATGCTGGCAGGTGATGAACAGAGGAATCGGGCTATGCAGGGCAGTCGTCGTACCCTGAAGTTACTTACCGCACTATTGGTGCTGTTGATTGTCGGATTGATTGCCGCCGCCATTCATTTCCAGAAAAATTCCAACGCCTTGTGGCAGATCATTAGCGAGAAATGCGTGCCTGGCATGGCCGCCAGCGGCAAACCCGCGCCTTGCCAGCAGGTGAACAGTGCGCAGGGTTACGTCACGCTGAAAGATCTCAACGGTCCGTTGCAGTATCTACTGATGCCGATCGAAAAAATCAGCGGCATGGAAAGTCCCATCATTCTTGAACCGTCTACGCCGAATCTGTTTGCCGACGCCTGGCAACAACGGACATTACTTGCACAAAAGCACGGCGCGCCGATATCAAATAGCGCGCTGTCGCTGGCAATCAATGCGCAATACGGGCGTACGCAGAATCAGCTGCATATTCACATCTCTTGTCTGCGACCCGATGTGCGTCAGCAACTTGATGCCCTGGCGCCGAGGCTTAACGCGCAGTGGCAAAGCGAAACGCTGCGCAAGCATCGTTACCTGATACGTACGCTTTCAACAGCAGAACTGGCGCAGCAGAGTGCGTTTATCCGTCTGGCAAACGAAGTGCCTCACGCGCGCACCGAGATGGGGAAATATGGCCTGGCGCTGGCGCAGCTGCCGGATGGTCGCTTAGCGCTGCTGGCGTTAGAACGCAACTGGCTTAAGCTGAACAGTGGTTCGGCGGAAGAGCTGCAGGATCATCAATGCGGGATTTTGTAAGGTCGACATTTCAGGTGACATAAAAAAGGCGGCTAATCAGCCGCCTCATCATACATCCAAAACTTACGCGTTTTTCGCAGCGGCTGCGGCTTTCACGATCACGGCGAAAGCATCGGCTTTCAGTGAAGCACCGCCAACCAGCGCGCCATCGATATCTGGCTGGGTGAACAGCTCAGCGGCGTTTTTGTCGTTTACCGAACCGCCGTACTGGATGATCACTTGCTGTGCGATGGCAGCGTCTTTCTTCGCGATGTGGTCACGAATAAATTTGTGCACGGCCTGAGCCTGCGCTGGCGTAGCGGATTTGCCGGTACCGATGGCCCAAACTGGCTCATAAGCGATGACCGCGCCTTCGAACGCTGCTGCGCCCTGCGTTTCCAGCACGGCGTCGATCTGACGTGCGCACACTTCTTGCGTTTGGCCCGCTTCGTTTTCTGCGTCGGTTTCACCGATGCACAGAACGGGTACCAGGCCCGCTTCCTTCACGACGGCAAATTTCTTCGCGATGAACTCATCGCTCTCTTTATGGTAGGTACGGCGCTCAGAGTGGCCGATGATGATGTATTTCGCGCCAACGTCTTTCAGCATGTCTGCGGAAGTTTCGCCAGTGAATGCGCCAGACAAGTTAACGTCGACGTTCTGAGCACCCAGAGCGATGTGGCTACCGGAAATGGCGTGTTTCGCCAGGTCCAGATAGATGGCTGGCGGTGCAATCGCGACGCCACAACCATCAACACCAGACAGCTCTTTGCGCAGGCCTTCAATCAGCTCTTTGGTGATCTGCTTGCTACCGTTCAGTTTCCAGTTACCCATAACCAGTGGATGTCGCATTCTTTCCTCCGCATAACGCGATTCATGAAATAGCGCTGCCATCGGGCAGCGATGTCTGCGAGACAGTATAGAGATCAAATGGGTTGCTGGCTTTGCTTTTCGTCATTTTTGCCGGTGTGATCAGGGCGTAGCGAGCGCCAGTTTTATCGGCTCAATGGCGAAGGTTAAACCCTTGTCGCCGTTGTCCGCGACCACGAAGCGCAGTGCGCCTTCGGTGCGGGCAAAATAACGCGCACCTTTGCCGGCGCTCAGCAGAGAATCGAGCTTTTTGCGACCATCTTCGGCCGACAAACCGGGGATGAAGAAACGCAGCAGGGCAGTCATGTAATCCATGGCACGTGCCTGCGCCGCTTTCATATCGGGACCGGGAACCGGCAGCCAGGTGATTTGCAGGGTTTTGATTTTGCCGGTGCCTTGCTCCAGCGCGGTTGAAGCATACAGCGTTTCGCTGATTTTACTGGCGGCACGCGTCAGGTTACTTTTATCGCCGCGACTATCAATGGCGCGATATTCCTGCAGCGGTTCATTGGGATTGGCGGCGTTGTACTTTTCACGGAACTGCGCAACGGTCATATCGAACGTCGGCGCACCCGCGAGCAGATAGGGCGCAGCAGGCAGATGATCGCTACGATCCAGTGCAGGTGCGTCCTCCGCCCAGGCGGGAAATGTCAGTGCGAGGCCAAGCAGCAGCGCGACTGGCAGGTTCTTCATTGCTTCGGCCCTAAATCATTCACTTAGCCCACGATTAGAACGGTTTTTACCGGGGAAAGTCAAAACCCACATTGGGAAAAATCTGACAATCTTCGCCTCGCGCCTCTTACCAGTAATGCTCGCTGGTCATATGCCCGGGTTTACGTTTGAAATGCTTGCGCATCTCACGCGTGTCTTTTAGCAATTGTTGGGTATCGCGCACCATTTGCGGATTACCACACAGCATCACATGGCTGGTTTCTGCCGTGAGCGGCAAGCCAACCGCGCGCTCCAGTTCGCCGCTCTCAATCAACTGCGGTACGCGGCCGTGCAGCGAACCGGCAATCTCTTCGCGGCTTACCACGGTCTGAATATGCAGTTTGCCCTGATAGCGCTGCTGCAGCTGCTGCATTAACGGCAGGAAGCTCAGGTCATCCGCGAGACGGGCAGCGTGCACCAGCACAATATTGTCGAAACGCTCCAGATCTTCGCCCTGTTGCAGAATCGATAAATAGGGGCCAATCGCCGTGCCGGTGGCCAGCATCCACAGCGTTTGGCAGTCAGGAATTTCGTCGAGTACAAAGAACCCTGCGGCTTCTTTGGTAATCATAACCTGCTCGCCGGGCTGCAGTGCCTGCAAGCGTGGACTCAGTTTGCCTTCCGGCACGGTAACCAGATAAAACTCCAGCAGCGAATCTTTGGGCGCGTTGACGTAAGAGTAGGCGCGCTGCACACGCTCGCCGTCAATTTCTAATGCCAGCTTGGCAAACTGACCTGCGGTAAAGCTATCAATGGGCGCTTCGACGCGCAGACTGAACAGTGCATCGGTCCAGTTTTTTACCTCTTTCACTTCAGCATTGATCCACTCTGCCATGTTGGCTCCTTAGTGTTGATTACCCGTCATACTTCAAGCTGCAGCTGCGTTGGCTACGTGTGCTCACCCCAGTCACTTACTTATGTAAGCTCCCGGGGATTCACACACTTGCCGCCTTCCTGCAACTCGAATTATTTAGGGTATATGATCGCGATTGACCTCACGGATTACCACCCTCGCGTCCAGCAAAGGGCTCTCAGCGACAAACGCAGCGCACAGATCAGCAACTGTAGCGGCCGGTTTACAATCTGGACGTCAACCTTGACGGCTTAAGACACTACAGCTTTGCCGGTCCCTCTCGATTTGTCACTGAATCCTGATATTTTTGCCGCCATAAATCCGAGGCAGCCTGTTTTGTGCTGCTTATTCTTTGTTTCTCAGGCAGACATTTTGTTCCATGTTGATAAGTAAAACGCAAAATCGCTTTCTGTTATTCATGCTGATCGTGCTGGTGGCGGTGGGGCAGATGGCGCAAACCATCTATGTGCCAGCGATGGCCAACATGGCAGAGACGCTCAATGTGCGCAGCGGTGCCATTCAGCAGGTGATGGCCGCCTATCTGATGACCTACGGTGGATCGCAGCTGATCTACGGCCCGCTTTCGGACAGCTTTGGTCGACGTCCGGTGATCCTTATCGGCATGACGATCTTTGCCATTGGTGCCTTGATCGCCATGTTCGCGCCCTCACTGGATATTCTGGTGCTGGGCAGCGCGGTGCAAGGTTTAGGTACCGGCGTGGCCGGCGTGATGGCGCGCACCATGCCGCGTGACCTTTACTCTGGTATTGCATTGCGCCAGGCGAACAGTTTACTCAATATGGGCATTCTGGTTAGCCCGCTGCTGGCGCCGGTGATTGGCGCGCTGCTGACGCATCTGTTTGGCTGGCACGCCTGTTTCGCCTTCCTGCTGCTGCTGTGTGTTGGCGTTACCGCGTCGATGGCGCGCTGGTTACCGGAAACCCGTCCCGTTGATACACCTGCTACGCCATTCCTGAAGCGTTATGCCACCCTGCTGAGTGACGGCAATTTCGTGCGTTACCTGCTGCTGCTGATTGGCGCGCTGGCAGGCATCGCCGTATTCGAGGCCAGCTGCGGCGTGCTGATGGGCGGTGTTTTAGGTCTGGATGGTTTGACCGTCAGCATCCTGTTTATCCTGCCGATTCCGGCGGCGTTCTTTGGCGCCTGGTTTGCCGGACGCGAGCAGAAATCCTGGCACACGCTAATGTGGTATGGCGTCAATAGCTGCCTGCTGGCGGGCTTGTTGATGTGGGTTCCCGCCTGGTTTGGCGTGATGAATATCTGGACGCTGTTGGTGCCGGCTGCGCTGTTCTTCTTTGGCGCCGGCATGCTGTTCCCGCTGGCAACCTCGGGTGCGATGGAGCCGTATGCATGGCTGGCGGGCAGCGCTGGGGCGTTAATTGGGGGGTTGCAGAACCTGGGTTCCGGCGTGGTAGCGTGGCTTTCTGCTCTGCTGCCGCAGCACGACCAATCTAGCCTCGGCATGTTGATGTTTGTGACGTCGCTGGTGATGCTGCTGTGCTGGTGGCCGCTCTCACGTCATCCGGAGAGCGGCAAGCAGGCGATTACAGGATAAATTGATGCAGCGCCGCGTCTTTGCGATCGAGATAGTGGATCGACTGGATGCGGCGAATAGTGCGTGATTTGCCGCGCACCAGCAGCGTTTCGCTGGTGGCGATGTTGCCGTTACGCGTGATGCCTTGCAGTAAATCGCCGGTGGTGATGCCCGTGGCGGCGAAGATCACGTTATCGTTACGCGCCATCTGATCCAGCTTCAGCACCTGACCCGCTTCAATGCCCATCTCGGCGCAGCGCTGTAGCTCATTCTCACCTAAGCGACGATTCTCTTCGCTATCGCCTTTCACTTGATGACGTGCCAGCAGGCGTGCCTGCATGTCGCCATCCATCGCCCGGATAACCGCCGCCGATACCACCCCTTCCGGCGCGCCGCCGATGCCATACATCACATCCACTTCGCTGTCCGGCATGCAGGTAAGAATTGAAGCCGCCACATCGCCGTCCGGGAAGGAGAACACGCGCACGCCGAGCTGTTGCAGCTGAGCAATCACCGCATCGTGGCGTGGTTTAGCCAGAATCGATACCGTCAGCTGGCTGAGCGGCTTGCCCAGTGCCAGCGCGATGTTTTTCAGATTAATATCGAGTGGCAAATTAAGATCGATGGCGCCGCGTGCGCCGGGCCCGACAATCAGCTTCTCCATGTACATATCAGGTGCGTGCAGGAAGCTGCCCTTATCGCCGACCGCCAGCACCGCCAGCGCATTGGCCTGGCCCATCGCCGTCATGCGCGTGCCTTCAATCGGATCGACGGCGATATCTACCGCGTCGCCGCGACCGGTACCGACTTTCTCACCGATATACAGCATTGGCGCTTCGTCGATTTCGCCCTCGCCAATCACAATCTGGCCGTCGATATCGATAGTGTTAAGCATAATGCGCATGGCGTGAACGGCTGCGCCGTCGGCCGCATTTTTATCGCCGCGTCCTAACCAGTGATAGCCCGCCAGAGCGGCGGCTTCGGTCACGCGGGAAAATTCAATCGCGAGTTCTCGTTTCATGGTTGCACCTGACAAAAAACAGGCGGGCAGTTTAACACAGCGGGGAAGGGGGACGGGGGAAAAACCCGCGGCAGGGGGCGCCGCGGGTCAGCAGGATTTTACTCTTCGTCTTCCCATGCTTTCGCACGTGCCACGGCTTTCTTCCAGCCTGCGTAGCGGACGTTACGTTCGGTGGTTTCGATGCTTGGACGGAACTCACGCTCAATCACCGCTTTCTCGCGGACTTCATCCAGATCGCCCCAGAAGCCGACTGCCAGGCCAGCAAGATATGCCGCACCCAACGCAGTCACTTCACGCACTTCCGGACGCTCAACGCGTGTGCCGAGAATGTCGGACTGGAACTGCATCAGGAAGTTGTTGGCTACCGCACCGCCATCAACGCGCAGCGATTGCAGGCGGGTGCCGGCATCGTTTTGCATCGCTTCCAGCACGTCGCGCGTCTGATAAGCAATCGATTCCAGCGTGGCACGGATGATGTGGTTAGCGTTTGCACCGCGCGTCAGACCGAAGATCGCACCGCGTGCATACGGGTCCCAATAGGGCGCGCCCAAACCGGTGAAGGCAGGCACCATGTAAACACCGTTGCTGTCTTTCACTTTCAACGCGAAGTATTCGGAGTCAGTGGAATCGCTGATCAGCTTCATCTCGTCGCGCAGCCACTGAATTGACGCACCACCGATAAACACCGCACCTTCCAGCGCATAGTTCACTTCGCCGCGTGGACCGCAGGCGATGGTGGTCAGCAGGCCGTGCGTTGAGGTCACGGCTTCGGTGCCGGTGTTCATCAACATAAAGCAGCCGGTGCCGTAGGTGTTTTTCGCCATACCCGGTTGTACGCACAGCTGGCCGTACAGCGCCGCCTGTTGGTCACCCGCGATACCGGCGATGGGAATACGCGTACCGCCTTTACCACCAATGTTGGTCTGGCCGTAAACTTCTGAAGAACCTTTCACTTCCGGCAGCATTTCACGCGGAATATCGAGGATCTCCAACATGCGCTCATCCCACTCCAGCTTGTGGATGTTGTACATCATGGTACGTGAGGCGTTGGTGTGATCGGTTACGTGCACACGCCCTTGCGTCATTTTCCAAATCAGCCAGGTATCAACGGTACCAAACAGCAGTTCGCCGCGTTTAGCACGTTCACGTGCGCCTTCAACGTGGTCAAGAATCCACTTCACTTTGGTGCCGGAGAAGTAAGGGTTAATCACCAAACCGGTGGTGTGCTGGATATACTCTTCCAGTCCCTCTTTCTTCAGCTTGTTACAGTAATCTGCGGTGCGTGGATCCTGCCAGACGATGGCGTTGTAGATAGGCTTGCCGCTCTCTTTATCCCACACGATGGCGGTTTCACGCTGGTTGGTGATACCAATCGCCGCGATTTGATCGGAGTTAATGTCGGCATGTGCCAGCACTTCAACCAGCGTTGAGCTTTGTGACGCCCAGATATCCATTGGGTCATGCTCAACCCAACCCGCTTTCGGGTAGATCTGGGTAAATTCACGCTGTGAAACGGCGACGATGTTCGCGTCGTGATCGAGCACTACGGCACGTGAGCTGGTTGTGCCCTGATCGAGCGCGACAATATATTTTTTATCAGTCGTAGTCATTGTGCTTTCCTGATGATGTATCGATGAAACTTACGCTTTACGCTGCTGAGCGCGCGCAACCGGTTTTTCTGTTGTGCTGGCTTCCGCCACGTTAACGGGCAGATGACGGCCAATCAGTGAACGGTAACCCCAGGCTCCGAGGCAAGCACCGACCAGCGGGCCAAAAATCGGAACCAGGAAGTAAGGAATATCTTTGCCACCGGTGAAGGCGACGTTGCCCCATCCTGCGAAGAAGGCGAACAGTTTTGGACCGAAGTCACGCGCCGGGTTAAGTGCGAAGCCGGTCAGCGGGCCCATTGCACCACCGATAATGGCTACCAGCAGACCAATCAAAAGCGGTGCCAGCGGGCCGCGTGGTACGCCGTTGCCGTCATCGGTCAGCGCCATAATGACGCCCATCAGTACGGCGGTAATCACCATCTCAACCAGGAACGCCTGACCAACACTGATGTGCGGGTTTGGATAGGTAGAGAAGATGCCGGCCAGGTCGAGGCTTTCAACGCTGCCACGTACCATCTGATGACCTGTTTCGTAATCCAGGAACAAATTGTAGTAGAGACCATAAACCAACGCGGCAGCGCAGAAGGCGCCGGCAACCTGCGCCAGAATATAGGGTACGACTTTACGGCCTTCAAAGTTTGCGAACAGGCACAGCGCGATAGTCACCGCTGGGTTAAGATGCCCGCCTGAAACACCGGCGCTCAGATAGACCGCCATGGAAACCGCTAAGCCCCAGATAATACAAATTTCCCACTGACCGAACGCAGCACCGGCCAATTTCAGTGCGGCAACGCAGCCGGCACCAAAAAAGATGATCAAACCGGTGCCGATAAATTCGGCGATGCACTGACCTGTTAGTGTGTTAGTTGTTTGACTCATAATGGCATTCCTGAAGCGAGGTTAAATTTTATCAGTTTTTGTTCTCATCCATGAGTCGCCCAGCTTTTAATGTAGGGTTGATGTGAATTTATCGTTAACGAGCATAAACGAGAAATAGCGAAATTGAAAACTGTGTACTGCGTCATAAAAATGCGCGTTTTCGCGTCTTTTGCGTTTCTTTACGGCCCATTCAGCCTGCTTTGCGCGTGGACGGTTAAGTGATCGCGCACACAGATGCGCGAAGATGAGCATTTTTTTAGGCATTGACTGAAAAGTGTTACAGACTGCCCTCGCAGGCCTTGTGCCGCTGGACTTGCTGGGTTTGGCTACATACAATCGAGTCATCGTGGCTGAGCGCACCATAATAAGGCATGCACTAGCCCCATCAACGCCTTGCAAGATTTAGGAGAGGTCAGAAAGATGTCATTTGAAGTGTTCGAGAAACTGGAAGCGAAAGTACAGCAGGCGATTGATACCATCACTCTGCTGCAGATGGAAATTGAAGAGCTGAAAGAGCAAAACAATACGCTGAAAAACGAAGTCAGCCAGGCTTCAGGTAACCAGGATGCGCTGGTACGTGAAAATCAGCATCTGAAAGAAGAGCAGCATGTCTGGCAGGATCGTCTGCGGGCACTGCTGGGAAAAATGGAAGAGGTTTAAGCGTACAGGCTTGAACCAACGGGTGCCGCGGCACCCGTTTTTGTTGCGGCTTACTCGATGTCGAGTGCGTCTTCAGACAGGATAATGCCGGTATTGTCGGCATACAGATGGTCGCCAGAGAAGAAAGTCACGCCGCCAAAGTTAACGCGTACGTCACTTTCGCCAATGCCTTCACCCGCTGCACCCACCGGAATGGCTGCAATCGCCTGAATGCCGATTTCCAGCTCTTCGAGGTCGTCAACCTGACGCACCGAACCGTAAATCACAATGCCTTCCCACTCATTTTGCGCCGCCAGACTTGCCAGCTGAGCATCGACCAGGGCGCGACGAACGGAACCGCCGCCATCCACCAGCAATACGCGACCCCGACCGTTCTCTTCCAGCAAATCGTAAAGTAAGCCGTTATCTTCGAAGCATTTCACCGTGGTGATTTGACCACCGAATGAACTGCGTCCACCAAAGTTCGAAAAAAGCGGTTCAACAACGTTCACAGCTTCGTGGTAGATGTCACAGAGTTCAGATGTATCGTATTTCATGAGGGTTTTCGTCTGTTTGCGACAGGAGCGCTAAGTATATCGCTATCTGGCGATTGTTGGCAAAATCATCAGCCGCCAAAAAAAGCGCTGCATCAATATCCTGCGTAAAAAAAAGCCCGGCGCAGTGGCCGGGCGGGGATATCGCAGACGAAGCTTACAGAATGAAGCGGCTGAGGTCTTCGTCGGCCACCAGCTCATCCAGATGCTTACCAACGTACTCGGCATCGATAGTGATCGACTCACCGTTACGATCGCTGGCGTCATAGGAGATATCTTCCATTAGACGCTCCAGCACGGTATGCAGACGACGTGCACCGATGTTTTCGGTGGTTTCGTTTACCTGCCATGCGGCTTCAGCGATACGACGCACCGCATCGTCCGTGAAGTCGATGTTGACCCCTTCGGTGCCCATCAGCGCTTTGTACTGCACGGTAACCGAGGCGTTTGGCTCGGTCAGAATGCGTTCGAAGTCGTTGACGGTCAGCGCCTGCAGCTCAACGCGAATTGGCAGACGGCCCTGCAGCTCGGGGATCAAATCGGAAGGGCTAGCCACCTGGAACGCGCCGGAAGCGATAAACAGGATGTGGTCGGTTTTCACCATGCCGTGCTTGGTGGACACGGTGCAGCCTTCAACCAGCGGCAGCAGGTCGCGCTGCACGCCTTCGCGTGACACGTCTGGACCGCCTGCATTCTGGCCGCCGCGCTTACAGATTTTGTCGATTTCGTCGATGAACACGATACCGTGCTGCTCAACCGCATCGATGGCGTCCTGCTTCAGCTCTTCAGGATTCACCAGCTTGGCCGCTTCTTCTTCAATCAGCAGCTTCATGGCTTCTTTGATTTTCAGCTTACGCGGTTTCTGCTTCTGCCCACCGAGGTTCTGGAACATCGATTGCAGCTGGCTGGTCATCTCTTCCATGCCAGGAGGCGCCATGATTTCGACGCCGGCGGAGGAAGCGGCCAGATCGATCTCAATCTCTTTGTCGTCCAGCTGGCCTTCGCGCAGTTTCTTGCGGAATGACTGACGCGCTGCCGAGGGCTCAGCCGCTTGCTCAGCCTGGCCCCAGTTGTTTTTTGCGGGTGGGATCAGCACATCGAGGATGCGCTCTTCCGCCATCTCTTCAGCGCGGTATTTGTTCTTCTCAATCGCCTGGCTGCGCACCATCTTGATGGCAGAATCGGTCAGATCGCGAATGATGGAATCAACCTCTTTACCGACGTAACCGACTTCGGTGAATTTGGTGGCTTCTACTTTGATGAACGGTGCGTTAGCCAGCTTGGCTAAGCGACGGGCGATTTCGGTTTTACCGACGCCGGTAGGACCAATCATCAGAATGTTCTTTGGCGTTACTTCGTGGCGCAGCTCTTCGTCGAGCTGCATGCGGCGCCAGCGGTTACGCAGGGCGATCGCGACCGCCTTTTTTGCGCCGTCCTGGCCGATAATAAAGCGGTTAAGCTCGCTGACAATCTCGCGTGGAGTCATCTCGGACATGATTTTGATCCTTACGCCTTAGACGGTAATGCTTCGATGTTGATGTTGTGGTTGGTGTAGATACAGATATCGCCGGCGATGTTCAGCGCCTTCTCCACAATATCTTGTGCACCAATGTCCGTGTTCTCCAGCAGGGCGCGAGCCGCTGCCTGGGCGTAAGGCCCACCGGAACCAATAGCAATCAGGTCATTTTCCGGCTGGATAACGTCGCCGTTGCCGCTGATGATCAGCGAGGCGTTTTCGTCAGCGACCGCCAGCAGCGCTTCAAGGCGACGCAGCATGCGATCGGTACGCCAATCTTTTGCCAGTTCGACCGCCGCTTTCACCAGATGACCCTGGTGCATCTCCAGCTTGCGCTCAAACAGTTCAAACAGGGTGAAGGCATCTGCGGTACCGCCAGCAAAACCGGCGATCACTTTATCGTTGTAAAGACGACGGACTTTTTTGACATTGCCTTTCATTACGGTATTGCCGAGCGTAGCCTGGCCATCACCGCCAATCACTACCTGGCCGTTGCGTCGTACACTTACTATTGTTGTCACGGGCAGACCCCTTGTTGCAGTAGAAAAGGAACTCCGCGCACTCGGCGCGGAGTATCATGCAACCAGATATGGGGCAGGATTGGGGAGTTTCAACCCCTAAAGAATTTAAGGTAAGGCGAGGGGAATACAGCTTCCGTGGCCGGAGCTGTGTAAGCGTTTTACCGTGCTGTCTGCGCTGCTGCGATCTTTGAACGGCCCGATCACCACGCGATTCCAGCCACCGCCGGTCGTAATACGGCTCTCAAATCCTTCAAATGCCAGACCGGCGCGCACGGATTCCGCCTGATCGGTGCCTTTGAACGAACCACACTGCACCATCCAGCGCTGCGAAGAGGCTTTCTCTTCCGCTTTCGCTTTGGCGGTTTCCTGCGGCTTAGTCTGCTGCGTAGGCTCGCGCGTGATCGGCGCAGCCTGCTGCTGTTGCTGCTGACGCGCGGCCTGTTGCTGCTGTTGCTGTTGCTGGCGCTGCAGCTGCTGCTGACGTTGCAACTGTTGCTGCTGTTGCTGTTGTACCTGCTGCTGCTGCACCTGCTGACGCTGCAGCGTCTGCTGGCGCTGTGCCGGGGTTTGTTCGTTCCACGGCACTTCGTTCAGCTGCGTAGGCTGCTGGCGCATATCGGCCTGCATCTGCTCCAGCAGCTGGCGCTGTTCATCGGTCAACTGGGTTTGTGATTGCACGCCACCCGCTGAAGGCTCAGTCGGCGACGGAACGGTAATCTGGCGATTTTCCAGCTCTTTGATGTACTTCCAGCGCTCTTCCGGCTTCGGCGGCAAGCCGTTACCGTTAGCTTTGTGATTGGGAATGACTTCAATCTCTTCTTTCTTATGATGCGAGATGAACCATAAACCACCGGCAAAGGTGACCAGCACGGCCGCGGCCAGTACCATCATGAGCTTTGAAGTGCCTGAGCCGCCTTTGCTTTTCTTGCTGCGGCTGGCGGGTTTTTTGCGACGCGTCCCTGTTGAACGCCCGCGGCCTACATAATCTTTCTGTGCCACTTTCGTTCTGATACCCTTCAAAAAAATGCCAATGGGCATGTAAATGTGCTGTTAATTGCCCGGCAATGAATGCGCCATGTTACGCAAGGGCTGGAACTTTGACCAGCACAGTCTGCCTTCAGAATCCGCTGAAAATGCAGGCGTCAGTCGGTTATTTTTCACGTTTTGCTGCCGGTGCCGTGCTGCCGCGCACGCGCAATTCTGCATCCAGCAGGCGCGAACCGTTATTCACGCGTTTGCCCTGCAGTTCATCGAGTAATAACAGCATGGCTTCACGACCAATCGCAAAGCGCGGCTGCGCCACGGTGGTCAGCGGCGGATCGTAGTATTGCGCCAGCTCGATATCATCGAACCCCACTACCGACAGATCCTGCGGAATCCGCATGCCAAGTTTACGCGCCTGATTCATGGCACCTAGCGCCATCAGATCGCTATGGCAAAAAATCGCTTTCGGCGGCTGCGGTAAACTCATCAACTGCTTAAGCGCATTGGCACCGGCTTCAAAGGTGAAGTCGCCGTGCACAATCATGGTCGGATCGATGGCGATACTGCTGCGGCGCAGCGCCTGAATGTAGCCCTGCAACCGATACTGGCTCAGCGGAATATGCTCTGGCCCGGTGATGCAGGCAATTTGGCGATGGCCGAGCTGCAGCAGATGATTCACCGCTTCAAATGCCGCCGTCAGGTTATCGATATGGACCGTTGGCAACGCCATCTCTGGCGCAAATTCGTTACCCATTACCATTGGCGGCAGGTTGCGCTGATCTTCAATTCCGGCGTCAAACGGCAGCTGCGAACCCAACAGCACCATGCCGTCGATCTGCCGCGTCAGCATTAAATTCAGGAAGGTTTTCTCCTGTTTATTCTGATGCGCGCAGTCGCCAATCAATACCAGATAACCTTCATGCGCAGCGGTAACTTCCACGCCGCGAATGATCTCACTGAAGAAGGGATCGCAGATATCCGGCACAATCACCAGAATGGTTTGTGTTTCACCCCGTTTGGCATTGCGCGCCAAACCGTGCGGCGCATACCCCACGGCCAGCACCGCTTTTTCGACTTTGAGACGGGTAGCGGCCGAGACTTTTTCTGGATTCATCAACGCACGTGAAACCGTGGCGGTTGAAACGCCGGCTTTCTCGGCCACATCTTTCATGGTGGCAGCGGTTGAGGGTTGCTTCTGGTCCAACGTATAACTCCTGACGCGGTACAGCGCATTGATTTACAGAGATTGCCGGGCTTTAACCGGGTCGGCACTATTGTTAACCGAAGGTCGCGGCGGGTTGTTACTTAATTTGCATAAAAATTGTGACTTGTGCGACCTTTTTCGATCTGGCTCGCAGATGTGGCGCGGCTTAACTCTCGGTGGGGTCGATATCCAGCGTCCACTTCACTTTACGTGCGGCGGGCAAGGTGGCGATCAGCGGCAGCGATCCGCTCAGCAGCTGTTGCAAACGCTTACGTGACGGATGCTGCAACAGCAGTTGCCAGCGCCAGCGTCCACTGCGTTTCGGTGCCAACGCCGGAACCGGCCCCATCAGCCACATCGCCTCATCTTTCAACGGGCTGGCTTCCAGCAAATTGCGCAGTTGAGTGAGGAATTCCGCTGCCTGCTGGTTATCCATATCTTCGGCGCGGAACAGCGCATGGCTGGTCCACGGCGGCAGTTGTACCGATTGACGCTCCAGCAGGGTTTGATCGGCAAAGGCGAAATAGCCGCGATGCAGCAAGGTTTGCAGCAGCGGATGTTCGGGATGGTGGGTTTGCAGCAACACTTCGCCCTGTTTCCCGGCGCGACCCGCGCGACCCGCAACCTGGGTATACAGCTGCGCAAAACGCTCGGCGGCGCGAAAATCGGCGGAGAACAGCGCGCCATCAACATCCAGCATCGACACCAGCGTAACATCCGGGAAGTGATGGCCTTTCGCCAGCATTTGCGTGCCCACCAGAATGCGTGCGCCGCCGCGATGCACATCGGCCAGATGCTGCTCCAGCGCACCTTTGCGGCTGGTGGTATCACGATCGATACGCGACACCGGCACGCCAGGAAACAGCGTACCGAGCTGCTGCTCCAGCTGTTCGGTACCCACGCCGACCGGCATTAAATGCGTTGAGCCGCAGTCGGGACACTGATTTGGCAGCGGGCGCTGGCTGTCACAATGGTGGCAGCGCAGCTGGCGATGATTCTGATGCAGCGTGTAGTAGCTGTCGCAGCGCTGACATTCTGCCAGCCAGCCGCAATCGTGACACATCAGCGCCGGTGAGAAACCGCGGCGGTTAAGGAACAGCAACACCTGATTATCGGCCTGCAGATGCTGGCGCATTTTGCCGAGCAGCGCGGGTGCCAATCCCCCTTTCAGCTGCTGACCTTTCAGATCAATCAGCTGCTGTAATGCCGGTTTGGCATTACCTGCGCGTTTGGTGAGATTGAGCTGGCGATATTTGCCGACGCGCACATTGTGCAAGGTTTCCAGCGCCGGCGTGGCCGAGCCCATGACAATCGGAATATCTTCCTCATGTGCGCGGAACACCGCCAGATCGCGCGCCTGATAGCGCCAGCCTTCCTGCTGTTTGTACGAGCTGTCATGCTCTTCATCAATGATGATCACGCCCGGACGCGCTAGCGGTGTGAACAGTGCTGAACGTGTCCCGATGACAATCGCGGTTTCACCACTGCGCGCGCGCAGCCACACGGCAAGGCGTTCGCTGTCATTCAGCGCGGAGTGCAGCACATCAATCGGAGCGTCAAAGCGTTCGCGGAAGCGGGCGATGGTTTGCGGCGTCAGGCCGATTTCCGGCACCAGCACCAGCGCCTGCTTGCCGCGCGCCAGCACGTTCTCCAGCACGCTGAGATACACCTCAGTTTTACCTGAACCGGTAATGCCGGCCAGCAGCCACGGCGCGTAGTGATCGTCTTCGCTGCGCATCGCGCCTACCGCCATCGCCTGATCGGTGTTCAGGCGCAGGCGATCACCTTTAACCGCAAAGTGGGTGCGCCAGTCGTGCATCTGCGGCGCGTGTTCGCGTAGATCGCACAAACCTTTTGCACGCAACGCTTGCAGCGCCGCATCGGTAAAATCGTATTCACTGACCTGATGACGATACAGCGGGCGCTGACGCAGCATCGCCAGCGCCTGCTGCTGTTTCGGCGCGCGCTTCAGGCTCTCCATCGCCACTTCCCGGCCAGCATCATTGATCACCCATTGCCACAGCGGCGCCTCCTGGGCCGGCTTGCCCTGGCGCAGCAGCACCGGCAGCGCATGGCTGAGCACCTCGCCGAGCGGTGAGTGATAATAATTCGCGGCCCAATGCAGGATGCGCCACAACGCGGGCGAGAACAGGCTGCGATCGTCAAGCACGCTTTCAATCTGCTTGAGCTGGGCCAGCGGCAGATCGCTGGTCTCACGCGTGCCGACGACGATGCCAATCATTTTGCGATTGCCGAACGGCACATTCACGCGCGCACCCGCCACCGGCTGCGGCGCATCGGCTGGCAGCAGATAGTCAAACAGGCGAGGTAGCGGAACGGGCAGGGCAACCTGAACAACGGGCATGTGAATCTCTATCCGGTTCTGAATTAAGGAGAAGAAGTAGTGTACACGTTGATACCCTGGGCGGATATATTACGGTGGTTTGCTAAAAGTGGTTAATTTCTGTATACTATGCCGCCTTCGATGAGATCGCTTGTCGGAGCATACACTTAATGTTCAATCGCGTGTGGTGCTGTGCAGGCTGAGCCTGGCACGGAGAGCGACACGGCCTTTTATGAGGTTCTCCCATGAAACAAGGTATTCACCCTAAGTACGAAGCAGTAACCATGACTTGCTCTTGCGGTAACGTGATCAACACCCGTTCAACCATGGCTTCTGGTCTGAACCTGGACGTGTGCGGCAAATGCCACCCGTTCTACACTGGTAAGCAGCGTATTGCTGACACCGGTGGCCGTGTAGATCGCTTCAACAAGCGTTTCAGCGTGCCAGCAAGCAAGAAATAAGATTATTTGCCGTCGAATCTTCGCGATTCGGATGCAAGAAAAAACCCAGCCTCGGCTGGGTTTTTTTATTTCTGGCTTCAGTATTCCCAGCTATCGGGATCGATGCCCATCTCGCGCATAATCTGTTTCGCTTCTTCCGGAATCTCATCGCTGCGCTCTTTACGCAGATCGACATCGTTCGGCAGAGGCTGCCCGGTGAAAGCATGCAAAAAGGCTTCACACAGCAGTTCGCTGTTGGTGGCGTGACGCAGGTTATTCACCTGACGGCGGGTGCGCTCGTCAGTTAAAATCTTCAGCACTTTCAGCGGGATAGAAACTGTGATTTTCTTGACCTGCTCGCTCTTCTTGCCATGTTCAGCGTAAGGGCTGATATATTCGCCGTTCCATTCAGCCATGGGTTACCTTAATCAATAAAAGTTGAATATGGGGAAATCCGTTGATTATGCCCGATTTTTCGATGCCTGACCCCTTAAACTGCAGGTTTTATGCTTGAGCACCGCTTCTGAAAAAGGAAAGCGCGCTGAACACCAGGCGATGACGGACAATTTTAGCGGTTATTGATGATTTGCTCAATCTATACGCAAAGACATTTAGATGTCCAGATGTATTGACGTCTATGCGCTGAATGTTATGCTGTTGCTCTTCTTTTTCTTCAGGAACAGTAGGCACCATGACGCGCAAACAGGCAACCATCGCAGTACGCAGCGGTTTGAATGATGACGAGCAATATGGCTGCGTTGTCCCACCGATTCATCTCTCCAGCACCTATAACTTTCTCGACTTCAACGAGCCGCGTGCGCACGACTATTCACGTCGCGGCAACCCAACGCGTGATGTGGTTCAGCGCGCACTGGCGGAGTTAGAAGGGGGTGCAGGCGCGGTATTAACCAATACCGGCATGTCAGCGATTCATCTGGTGACCACTGTGTTCCTGAAGCCGGGCGATTTGCTGGTGGCACCGCACGATTGCTACGGCGGCAGCTATCGCCTGTTCGATAGCCTGAGCAAGCGCGGTGCCTATCGCGTAAAGTTTGTCGATCAGGGCGATAAAGCCGCGTTGGCTGCTGCATCAGCTGAAAAGCCAAAGCTGGTGCTGGTCGAAAGCCCAAGTAATCCGCTGCTGCGCGTGGTTGATATCGCCAGTATTTGTGCCGCCGCGCGCGAAGCCGGCGCAATCAGCGTGGTGGACAACACCTTCCTCAGCCCGGCGTTGCAAAACCCGCTGGCGCTAGGCGCCGATCTGGTTGTTCACTCCTGCACCAAATACCTGAACGGCCACTCTGATGTGGTGGCGGGTGCGGTGATCTCGAAAGATGCGGAGATGGCCAGCGAAATGGCGTGGTGGGCGAATAATATTGGTGTAACCGGCGCAGCGTTTGATAGCTACCTGCTGCTGCGCGGTTTACGCACGCTGTCACCGCGCATCGCGGCAGCGCAACGTAATGCATTGGCGATAGTTGATTACCTGAAGCAACAACCGCTGGTGAAAAAACTGTATCATCCGTCTCTGCCGGAAAATGCCGGACATGAGTTTGCGGTACGTCAGCAGCGCGGTTTTGGCGCGATGTTGAGTTTCGAAATTGATGCCGATGAGGCTCGCCTGCGCCGCTTCCTGAAAGCGCTGCAGCTGTTTACGCTGGCTGAATCACTCGGCGGCGTAGAGAGTTTGATTTCGCATACCGCGACCATGACGCATGCGGGCATGTCTGCAGAAGCACGCGCGGCAGCGGGAATTTCTGACACACTGCTGCGTATTTCTGTTGGGATTGAAGATCACGAAGATTTAATCGCCGATCTGGATAATGCATTCCGGATTGCAGCCGAGGGGTAACCATGACGAGTTCAGTGGGCGCGGGAACGCCGATCAAGCAGTTGCATAAATTTGGTGGCAGTAGCCTGGCCGACGCACGTTGCTATCAGCGCGTGGCCAGCATCATGGCGGATTACAGTCAGCCAGGCGACTTAATGGTGGTCTCTGCCGCAGGCAGCACCACTAACCAGTTGATCAGCTGGCTGAAATTAAGCCAGAGCGATCGCTTATCTGCCCATCAGGTGCAACAGGCTTTACGGCGCTTTCACAGCGAGCTCATTGCTGCGCTGCTGCCTGCTGAATATGCCGAAACCCTGACCTCTACCTTTATACGCGATCTGGAACGTTTGGCGGCGCTGCTCGACGGCCCCCTCACTGACGCGGTTTATGCCGAAGTGGTCGGTCACGGCGAAATCTGGTCGGCGCGTTTAATGGCTGCCGTGCTGAGCCAGCGCGAAATCGAAGCCGCCTGGCTCGATGCGCGCGACTTCCTGCGAGCCGAACGTGCCGCGCAGCCGCAGGTTGATGAAGGTAAATCCTGGCCGCTGCTGCAGGAGCTATTGACGCAGCATCCGCATAAGCGCCTGGTGGTAACCGGATTTATCAGCCGCAGCGAAGCGGGTGAAACCGTGCTGCTGGGCCGTAACGGCTCGGACTACTCGGCCACGCAGATTGGCGCCCTGGCGGGCGTGGGTCGCGTCACCATCTGGAGTGATGTGGCGGGCGTGTATAGCGCCGATCCGCGTAAAGTCTCTGATGCGTGCCTGCTGCCGCTGCTGCGTCTGGATGAAGCCAGCGAATTGGCGCGTCTGGCGGCGCCGGTGCTGCACACCCGCACTTTGCAGCCGGTCGCCAATAGCGATATCGATTTGCAGCTGCGTTGCAGCTATCAGCCGGAGCAGGGCTCAACGCGCATTGAGCGCGTGCTGGCATCTGGCACCGGTGCGCGCATCGTCACCAGCCACGATGATGTGTGCCTGGTGGAGATTGAGATCCCCGCCAATCACGATTTCAAAACGCAGCAGAAAGAGATCGATCTGCTGCTGAAACGCGCGCAGCTGCGTCCGCTGGCGATGGGGATTCATCCCGATCGTCGTCTGCTGCAGCTGTGTTACACCTCGGAAGTGGTGAATAGCGCCTTTAATCTGTTGCAGGATGCCGCCTTGCCAGGCCATCTGCAGCTGCGCGACGGCTTAGCGCTGGTGGCGCTAGTCGGTGCAGGCGTGACGCGTAATCCGCTGCACAGCCATCGCTTCTGGCAGCAGATCAAAGATCAGCCGGTGGAGTTTGTCTGGCAATCAGAAGATCACATCAGCATCGTAGCGGTGTTGCGCGTTGGCCCAACTCAGCACCTGATTCAGGGCTTGCATCAGTCGCTGTTCCGCGCCGAGAAACGCATCGGTTTGATGCTGTTCGGCAAAGGCAACATCGGTTCACGCTGGCTTGAGCTGTTTGCCCGCGAGCAGGAATCCTTGTCTGCGCGTACTGGATTTGAGTATGTGCTGGCGGGCGTGGCGGACAGCAACCGCAGCCTGCTGAGCTACGACGGTCTGGAAGCCAGCCGTGCGTTGGCCTTCTTCGATGACGAAGCAGTAGAGCGCGATGAAGAGTCGCTGTTCCTGTGGATGCGTGCGCACCCGTTTGATGATTTAGTGGTGCTGGACGTCACCGCCAGCGAGCAGCTGGCGCAGCAGTATCACGACTTCGCCAGCCACGGTTTCCACGTTATCAGCGCCAATAAGGTCGCCGGTGCCGCGAGCGGCCAGAGTTGGCGTCAGGTGCGTGATGCCTTCGCCAAAACCGGTCGCCACTGGCTGTACAACGCCACCGTGGGTGCCGGTTTGCCGGTCAATCACACGGTGCGCGATTTACGTGAAAGCGGCGACAGCATTCTGGCTATCAGCGGCATTTTCTCTGGCACGCTTTCCTGGCTGTTCCTGCAGTTTGACGGCACGGTACCGTTTAGCGAGCTGGTCGATCAGGCATGGCAGCAAGGCTTGACCGAACCGGATCCGCGCGTGGATTTATCCGGCCAGGACGTGATGCGCAAGCTGGTGATTCTGGCGCGTGAAGCGGGCTACGATATCGAGCCGGATCAGGTGCGGGTGGAATCGCTGGTGCCGTCGATTTGCGAGGGCGAGTCGATTGATCACTTCTTCGAAAACGCCGATGAGCTGAATGAGCAGATGCTGCAGCGGCTGGAAGCGGCGCAGGAGCTTGGTCTGGTGCTGCGTTACGTGGCGCGTTTCGATGCCAATGGCAAAGCGCGCGTCGGCGTGGAAGCGGTGCGTCCTGAGCATCCGCTGGCCGCGCTGCTGCCGTGCGATAACGTGTTTGCCATCGAAAGCCGCTGGTATCGTGATAACCCGCTGGTGATTCGTGGGCCGGGCGCAGGTCGTGATGTTACGGCCGGCGCGCTGCAGTCCGATATCAATCGCCTCGCGCAATTGCTGTAACCTGCCTCAGCATGCAGACGGCATCGTCCGTCTGCATGTTTCATCTTCTCCCCGCATCATGAAACGCTTTCATCCTGATTGAAGATTTGTCACGCCTGTTCATTAATTTTCAGTTGACGCTAACGCGCTAATGGTTCATTTTGTGCATCTGGACGTCTAAACGTATGGATGTTCGCGAGCCGCAAAATAATCGATATGTGATGATGAGGTAATCAGGATGAGTTTCTTTCATGCCAATCAACGCGAAGCGTTGAACCAGAGCCTGGCTGAGCTGAACGGGCAAATTAATGTCTCTTTCGAATTTTTCCCGCCACGCACCAGTGAAATGGAAGAAACCCTGTGGAGCTCAATCGATCGTTTGAGCAGCCTGAAGCCAAAATTCGTCTCCGTAACATACGGTGCCAACTCGGGCGAGCGCGATCGCACGCACAGCATCATTAAAGGCATCAAGGATCGCACCGGTCTGGAAGCGGCGCCGCATTTAACCTGTATCGATGCCACGCGCGATGAACTGCGCGGGATTGCGCGTGATTACTGGGATAGCGGTATTCGTCATATCGTCGCGCTGCGCGGTGATTTACCGCCGGGCAGCGGCAAACCGGACATGTACGGTTCCGATCTGGTTGAACTGCTAAAAGATGTCGGCGACTTCGATATCTCCGTAGCGGCCTATCCGGAAGTGCACCCCGAAGCGAAAAGCGCGCAGGCCGATTTGATTAACCTGAAGCGTAAAATTGATGCCGGCGCTAACCGCGCGATCACCCAATTCTTCTTCGACGTTGAAAGCTATCTGCGCTTCCGCGATCGCTGTGTCGCAACGGGTATTGATGTTGAAATCGTGCCGGGCATTTTGCCGGTCTCTAACTTCAAGCAGCTGCAACGCTTCGCCACCATGACTAACGTGCGTGTGCCGGGTTGGATGAGCGCAATGTTTGCAGGTCTGGATAACGATCCGGAAACGCGCAAAATGGTTGGCGCGAGTGTCGCCATGGACATGGTCAAAATCCTGTCGCGTGAAGGGGTGAAAGATTTCCACTTCTATACGCTGAACCGCGCCGAATTGAGTTATGCCATTTGTCACACGCTGGGCGTGCGTCCGGCTATTGGTGGTTAAAATTGGCGGTCGCCATGAATGGCGACCCTACGAAATCCAATAAAAAAAAGGAGCCGGTTGGCTCCTTTTTCACATCATGTGGGGAGATTAACCCGTATTACGCATCCCCGCCGCGACACCGGCAATCGTCACCATCAGCGCTTGCTCAACGCGCGCATCAGGCTCGTCACCGCGCTCTTCCTGTGCGCGTGAACGATGCAGCAATTCAGCCTGCAACACGTTCAGCGGATCGGTATAGACGTTACGCAGCGCGATCGATTCGGCAATCCACGGCTGGTCAGCCATCAGGTGCGCATCGTTGGCGATGGTCAGCACCGCTTTAATATCCGCATCTAGCTGGTCGCGCAATTGCTTGCCGAGCGGCCACAGCGACTTATCCACCAGACGCTGATCGTAGTATTCCGCCAGCCACAGATCGGCTTTCGAGAACACCATCTCCAGCATGCCAAGACGCGTCGAGAAGAACGGCCAGTCGCGGCACATGGTTTCCAGCTCATCCTGATGCCCTTCATCCATCGCTTTTTGCAGCGCGGCACCGGCACCGAGCCATGCCGGCAGCATCAGGCGGTTCTGCGTCCAGGCGAAGATCCACGGAATGGCACGCAGCGACTCCACACCGCCGGTTGGGCGACGCTTAGCCGGACGTGAACCCAGCGGCAGTTTACCCAGTTCCTGCTCAGGCGTAGCCGAACGGAAGTACGGCACGAAGTCCGGATTCTCACGCACATAGCCGCGATACATCGCGCAAGAGTGCGCTGACAAACCGTTCATGATCTCCTGCCATTCGCGTTTTGGTTCTGGCGGTGGCAGCAGGTTGGCTTCCAGAATCGCACCGGTATAGAGCGACAGGCTGGCGATAGTGACTTCTGGTAAACCGTATTTGAAGCGAATCATCTCGCCCTGTTCGGTCACGCGCAGACCGCCTTTCAGGCTGCCCGGTGGTTGTGACAGCAGCGCGGCATGTGCCGGTGCGCCACCACGACCAATTGAGCCACCGCGTCCGTGGAACAGCGTCAGCGTGATGCCGGCACTCTCACAGGTTTTGATTAGCGCGTCCTGCGCCTGATATTGCGCCCAGCTGGCGGCCATCACGCCAGCATCTTTCGCTGAGTCGGAATAGCCAATCATCACCATCTGTTTGCCATTGATAAAGCCGCGATACCAGTCGATGCTCAGCAGCTGCGTCATCACGTCGTTGGCGTTGTTCAGGTCATCGAGGGTTTCAAACAGCGGCGCCACCGGCATGGCGTAAGGAATACCGGCTTCTTTTAGCAGCAGATGTACCGCCAACACGTCCGACGGCGTTTTCGCCATTGAGATCACGTAGGAGGCAATCGAACCCTGCGGCGCTTCGGCCACCACTTTGCAGGTATCGAGCACTTCGCGCGTCTCATCGCCCGGTTCCCACTGATGCGGCAACAGCGGACGCTTGGAATTCAGTTCGCGGATCAGGAAGGCTTGTTTATCGGCTTCTGACCAGCTTTCGTAGTCACCGAGGCCGAGATAACGCGTCACTTCGGCAATCGCCTGGGTATGGCGGGTGCTCTCCTGACGGATATCAATACGCACCAGCGGCACGCCAAAGCACTTCACGCGGCGCAGCGTATCCAGCAGCTGGCCATTGGCGATGATGCCCATGCCGCACTGTTGCAGAGATTGATAGATGGCAAATAGCGGATCCCACAGCTGATCGTTAGAAACCAGCAGATCGGCCGGACGCGGCAGGCGCTCGCCTTTCAGACGACGGCCCAGATAGGCCTGGGTCGTCATCAGCTGGCTGCGGATACGCTTCAGAACCATACGATACGGCTCCAGCGCTTCGGGATCGCCGCACAGTTCGCGCACTTCGTCGCTGCACTCGGACATCGACAATTCAGACACCAGCACGCCAATATCACGCAGGAACAGGTCCGCAGCTTTCCAGCGACTCAGCTGCATCGCGTGGCGGGTAATCGGTGCGGTAACGTTTGGGTTGCCGTCACGGTCGCCGCCCATCCACGAGGTAAATTTGATCGGCACGAAATCAACCGGCAGTTTGATGCCAAAGGTCTCTTCGACTTGTTCATTCAGCTCACGCAGGAAGGCAGGTACGCCTTGCCACAGGCTGTTTTCCACCACGGCAAAGCCCCATTTGGCTTCATCGATAGGCGTGGGACGATATTTACGGATCTCGTCGGTGTGCCACGCTTGCGCCACCAGCTGGCGCAGACGACGCATTACCTGCGTACGCTCGTAGTCAGAGATATCGCTGTGATCGAGTTGCTGTAAACAGCTGTTCACTTCGCCCAGCATATGGATCAACGTGCGGCGGGTAATTTCAGTTGGGTGCGCGGTCAGCACCAGCTCCAGCGACAGCTCTTCAATCGACTGGCGGATAGCCGCTTCGCTGATATCACCTTGCTGTTTCAGACGCTCGAAGGTCTTCTTCAGCAGCTCAGGATGATTCGCGCCCTCGCCGCTGCGGGAAATGGTTTGATACTGCTCAGCGACGTTGGTGAGATTAAGGAACTGGCTAAACGCACGCGCAACCGGCAGCAGCTCGTCATTCGACAGATTTTGCAGCGTGGTCAGCAGTTCCTGACGATGGGTGTCATTTCCCGCACGGGATGACTTAGAGAGTTTACGGATGGTCTCCACCTGGTCGAGGATGTTCTCTCCTAGTGCATCCTTAATCGTATCCCCGAGCAGTTTGCCGAGCATACTGACATTACTTCGCATTGCGGAATATTGTTCGTTCATTGGACCCTGACACCCTCATCATCTTTTTAAATATCCCCACGGGAATTATCCACGGGCATAACATCGTCTTTTATCTAGCCACGTATCTACCTGCACGTCAATTGCCTTAAATCCGTGTAAATGTGCTGCTAAATAGCGGAAATTCAAAGAATTTGCTTGGAGCGAAGCGAGATAAGTTATTCTTATTATCAAATCCCGAACAATGACGGGGCAATTTGCTGATTTAACAGTGAAATGCCCCATCTGTTGTTCATCAATGACAAAAATGCTGCACCACTTGGGTGATAAGCGCATGAGTCGGCTTGATAAATGCGGTATCAATAAACTCATCTGGCTGGTGGGCTTGATTGATCGATCCCGGGCCTAAAACCAGCGTTGGGCACAATTGCTGGATAAAGGGCGCCTCAGTGCAATAGTTCACCACCTCGGTTGGCACGCCGAGCAGCTTCTCCACTACCTGCACTAGCTCGTGATCGGCAGGGCATTCGTAGCCTGGAATCGGCGGATGCAGCTCGCCCACGGTTAAACGTCCTGGCCAGCGCGCACTCACCGGCGCCAGCGCGTCATTCAGCAGACCATCCAAATCGCTCAGGGTTAAGCCCGGCAGCGGGCGAATATCCATGTGCAATTCACAGCAGGCGCAGATGCGGTTGGCCGCGTCGCCACCATGAATATGACCAAAGTTCATGGTTGGATAAGGAATGGCAAAACCATCGTGGTTGTAACGCTCTTTCAGCGTGTTACGCAGCTGCATCAGCTGGGTAATGGATTCGTGCATCAGTTCGATGGCGTTCACGCCGCGCGACGGATCGCTGGAGTGGCCCGATTGCCCCTGAATACGGATTACATTCGACAGATGGCCTTTGTGTGCGCGCACCGGCTTGAGCGACGTTGGCTCGCCGATGATGGCGCAATCGGGACGCAGCTGGGTCGATTCAGAGAAATACTTTGCGCCCGCCATGGTGGTCTCTTCATCGGCGGTCGCCAGAATGTAGAGCGGCTTGCTGAGTTTGGTCACGTCAACGTCACGCAGCGCATCCAAAATAAAGGCGAAGAAACCTTTCATATCCGCGGTGCCCAAGCCGTAAAGCTTGTTGTCGTGTTCGGTCAGCGTGAAGGGATCGCGCGTCCAGCGGCCATCATCGTAGGGTACGGTATCGGTATGACCGGCCAGCAACAGACCGCCTGCGCCCAATCCACTGCGCGCCAGCATATTGAATTTATGCCGCGTGCCAGGCACCGGCTGCACTTCTACACTGAAGCCAATATCGCGGAACCAGCCGGCCAGCAAATTGATTAAAGTTTCATTACTCTGATCCAGTGCGCTGTCGGTTGCGCTGATTGATGGCGTGGCAATCAACTGGCGGTAGAGTTCGATAAAAGGTGGTAATTTTGTCTTCACTGTTGACGGTCCTTGGGTTAGGATGTATCAATATTCATGCATTAATAGTGAATAAAAATACAATAACGTCGCTTGCATGTGAAGCATCAAATCTTCTGCAAACGGCATCCTGGGCAACGGGGCAAGGCCGCGACCCGATACGTGTGACTGTAAAAAGGTATACAGCCTGATGTTGAATACGCTGATCGTTGGTGCCAGTGGTTACGCTGGCGTAGAGCTTGCCACCTACCTGAATCGCCATCCGCATATGAACATAACCGCTTTGGCGGTTTCAGCGCAAAGCCCGGATGCTGGAAAGTTATTGTCGGATTTGCATCCGCAGCTCAAAGGCATTGTCGATTTGCCGCTGCAGCCGCTGAGCGAAGCCTCGGAATGGGCCGATAAAGTGGATGTGGTGTTCCTCGCGACTGCGCACGAAGTCAGCCACGATCTGGCACCCGAATTCCTCAAAGCCGGTTGCGTGGTGTTTGACCTCTCTGGCGCGTTCCGCGTCAACGACGACGCTTTCTATACGCAATATTACGGTTTCAGCCATCAGCATCAGGATTGGCTGGATAAAGCGGTTTATGGCCTGGCCGAATGGCAGCACGACAAAATCAAAGATGCGCAGTTGGTTGCGGTGCCGGGTTGCTACCCAACCGCAGCACAGCTTTCGCTGAAACCGCTAATCGAGGCCGGTCTGCTTAACGATGCACAGTGGCCGGTGATTAATGCCACTAGCGGCGTGAGTGGTGCAGGACGTAAAGCCAACGTTGCTACCAGCTTCTGTGAAGTGAGCTTGCAGCCGTACGGCCTGTTTAATCACCGTCATCATCCGGAAATCGTCGCGCATCTCGGCACGCCAGTGATCTTCACGCCACATTTGGGCAGTTTCCCGCGCGGTATTTTGTCGACCACCACCTGCCGCCTGAAAGCGGGCGTGACGCAACAGGATGTGGCCGATGCCTTCCATAATGCTTACCACGACAAGCCGCTGGTGCGCGTGTATGACAAAGGCGTTCCGGCGCTGAAAGCGGTGGTCGGTTTGCCATTCTGCGACATCGGCTTCGCCATGCAAGGCGAGCACCTGATTGTGGTTGCTGCTGAAGATAACCTGCTGAAAGGCGCCTCCTCGCAGGCGGTTCAGTGTTTGAACATTCGTTTCGGCTTCCCCGAAACGCTCTCTCTGATTTAACGAACGGATAACGCAATGAATCCATTGATCATTAAACTGGGTGGCGTGCTGCTGGATAGCGAAGAAGCGCTGGCCCGTCTGTTTGATGCCCTGCTGGCATATCGCAATGAACATCAGCGTCCGCTGATCATTGTGCACGGTGGCGGTTGCGTGGTGGACGAGCTGATGAAGAAGCTCGCGCTGCCGGTGAAAAAGAAGAACGGTTTGCGCGTGACGCCAGCCGATCAGATTGACATTATTACCGGTGCGTTAGCCGGTACCGCCAACAAAACGCTGCTGGCGTGGGCGAAGAAATATGGCATCGGCGCAGTGGGTTTGTGCCTGGGCGATGCCGGTTTGGTCAACGTTGCACAGTTCGATGAAGAACTCGGTCACGTTGGCAACGCCACGCCAGGTAATCCGGCGCTGGTGAACACGCTGCTGGCGGCAGGCTACATGCCGGTGATCAGCTCGATTGGTATCACCGACGGCGGTGAGTTGATGAACGTCAATGCTGACCAGGCCGCCACCGCGCTGGCCGCGACCATCGGTGCCGATTTAGTGCTGCTATCCGACGTCAGCGGTATTCTCGACGGCAAAGGTCAGCGCATTGAAGAGATGACTGCAGCGAAAGCGGAACAGCTGATCGCGCAGGGCATCATCACCGATGGCATGATCGTGAAAGTGAATGCGGCGCTCGATGCCGCTCGCACCCTCGGTCGCCCGGTCGATATCGCCAGCTGGCGTCATGCTGAACAACTGCCAACCCTTTTCAACGGCGTGTCGATTGGCACCCGGATTCTCGCATAATCAAGGATTAAGACATGAGCACGCAAAACATCAAAAAAATCGTTCTGGCCTACTCAGGCGGTCTGGATACTTCAGCCATCATTCCATGGTTGAAAGAGAACTATGGCGGCTGTGAAGTGGTGGCGTTTGTGGCGGATATCGGCCAGGAACGTGGCGATCTGGAAGGCGTTGAGAAGAAAGCACTGCAGTCTGGCGCTTCTGAGTGCCACGTGGTTGACCTGCGTGAAGAGTTCATCAGCGAATACGTCTATCCGGTGCTGCAGACCGGCGCCCTGTACGAAGGCACTTATCTGCTGGGCACCTCAATGGCGCGTCCGATTATCGCCAAAGCGCAGGTTGAGCTGGCACTGAAAGTGGGCGCGGATGCGCTGTGCCACGGCGCGACCGGCAAAGGTAATGACCAGGTGCGTTTCGAAACCACCTACACCGCGTTGGCACCACAGCTGAAAGTGGTTGCGCCATGGCGTGAATGGGACCTGCGTTCACGTGAAGCGCTGCTGGATTACCTGAAAGAGCGCAATATCCCGACCACCGCGTCGCTGGAAAAAATCTATAGCCGTGATGAGAATGCATGGCACATCTCCACGGAAGGTGGCGTGCTGGAAAGCCCGGCTAATGCACCGAACAAAGATTGCTGGGTGTGGACCGTTGATCCGCTGGAAGCGCCCGATCAGCCAGAAAACGTCACGGTTACCGTCGAGAAAGGCCGGGTAGTTGCGGTGAACGGCGAGAAGCTGAGCCCGTTCCAGTGCCTGGAAAAACTTAACGTGCTGGGCGCGAAACACGGCGTGGGTCGTATCGACATCGTGGAAAACCGCCTGGTGGGCATCAAGTCTCGTGGCTGCTACGAAACCCCGGGCGGCACCATCATGGTGAACGCGCTGCGTGCGGTTGAACAGCTGGTACTGGATCGCGATAGCTTCAAATGGCGCGAGCAGCTGGGCCATGAAATGTCTTACGTGGTTTACGATGGCCGCTGGTTCGCGCCACTGCGTAAATCCATTCAGGCCGCTGCCGAATCACTGGCAGCAGAGGTGAACGGCGAAGTGGTGCTGCAGCTGTACAAAGGCCAGGCCACGGCGATTCAGAAAACCTCCGCCAACAGCCTGTACTCAGAAGAGTTCGCCACTTTTGGCGAAGACGAAGTTTACGATCACCGTCATGCGGGCGGCTTTATCCGTCTGTTCTCGCTCTCTTCACGCATTCGCGCGCTGAACGAGCAGAAGAAGTAATACCGCGGCAAGCGACACATTTTGCAAGGGCGGCTTCGGGCCGCCTTTTCTATAACGGATTCAGGAGTAATTCAGATGGCACTTTGGGGCGGACGTTTTTCGCAGGCAGCAGACCAACGGTTCAAACAGTTCAACGACTCGCTGCGTTTTGACTATCGCCTGGCCGAGCAGGACATTACCGGTTCGATTGCCTGGTCAAAAGCGCTGGTCACGGTCAACGTGTTGACCAATGAAGAGCAGCAGCAGCTGGAAAGCGCGTTGCATGAACTGCTGGCTGAAGTACGTGCCAATCCCGAGCAAATTCTGCAAAGCGATGCCGAAGATATTCACAGCTGGGTGGAAGGCAAGCTGATCGATAAAGTCGGCGCACTGGGCAAGAAATTGCACACCGGGCGTAGCCGTAACGATCAGGTCGCGACCGATCTGAAACTGTGGTGCAAAGAGCAGGTTGCGGTGCTGCTGGAGGCCACGCGCGAACTGCAATCTGCGCTGGTGACCACGGCCGAAGCCAATCAGGATGCGGTGATGCCGGGTTACACGCACCTGCAACGTGCGCAGCCGGTGACCTTCGCGCACTGGTGCCTGGCGTACGTTGAGATGCTGGCGCGTGATGAGAGCCGTCTGCAGGATGCGCTGAAGCGTATGGATGTCAGCCCGCTGGGTTGCGGTGCGCTGGCCGGTACCGCCTATGAGATCGATCGTCAGCAGCTGGCAGAGTGGTTAGGGTTTGCGTCTGCCACGCGTAACAGCCTCGATACCGTTTCCGATCGCGATCACGTGCTGGAGCTGCTGTCAGATGCGTCGATTGGTATGGTGCATCTGTCGCGCTTTGCGGAAGACCTGATCTTCTTCAACACCGGTGAAGCGGGCTTCCTTGAACTGTCGGATAAAGTCACTTCCGGTTCCTCGCTGATGCCACAGAAGAAAAACCCGGATGCGCTGGAGCTGATCCGTGGCAAATGCGGTCGTGTGCAAGGTGCGCTAACCGGCATGATGATGACGCTGAAAGGCCTACCGCTGGCATACAACAAAGATATGCAGGAGGACAAAGAAGGGCTGTTCGATGCACTCGACACCTGGCTCGACTGCCTGCATATGTCGGTGCTGGTGCTGGATGGCATTCAGGTAAAACGTCCGCGCTGTCAGGAAGCCGCTGAGCAGGGTTATGCTAACTCAACGGAGCTGGCCGATTATCTGGTGGCGAAAGGTGTACCGTTCCGTGAAGCGCACCACATTGTCGGTGAGACGGTGGTCGAAGCGATCAAGCAAGGCGTAGCGCTGGAAGCGCTTACTCTGGCGCAACTCAAGCAGTTCAGTGCGGTGATTGAGGAGGATGTTTATCCGATTCTGTCGCTGCAATCCTGCCTGGATAAGCGTAATGCGCAAGGCGGCGTATCGCCACAGCAGGTCGCGTTTGCTATCAATGAAGCCCAGAAACGTTTGGGTTAAAGGCATTGCGCAATAAATTGCGCCGCTACGGTTTGTGCACATTTTTGTAGCGGCGCGATTTATCGCGCTCAGTTGATGTTCGTTACGGTTACGACAAATAAAAAAAAAGCGGGCACCGTTTCGGTAGCCCGCCAACCTCTAGCTTCGGAATTACATATTGTTATAGGCACATCATCAAGGGCAGGCCACTCCCGGCCAACTCTGTGATTAGGTTTAAGCAGATTGCAGGTACTGCTCCAGATCGTCGCTGCCGCCAATGTGACGACCACCGATAAATACCTGAGGCACCGTGGGGCGGCCTGATACGGCACGCAGACTCACGGTAGTGGCATCTTGCCCCAGCACGATTTCTTCAAACGCGATGCTGCGATCAATCAGCAGCTGTTTCGCTTTGGTGCAGAACGGACAGCCGGGTTTCGTGAACACCGACACCGATTCCTGCACCTTATATTCAGGAGCCAGATAGCGCAGCAGCGTATCGGCATCCGACACTTCAAACGGATCGCCCGGCTTGTTCGGCTCGACAAACATCTTCTCAATGACGCCGTTGCGCACCAGCATGGAATAACGCCATGAGCGCGGGCCAAAACCGACATCCGCTTTTTCCACCAGCATGTTCATGCCGCGGGTGAAGTCGCCATTGCCGTCCGGGATAAAGGTGATATGTTCAGCGCGCTGATCGGCCTTCCACGCATTCATGACAAAGGTATCGTTCACTGACACACATAGAATGCTGTCGACACCGTGCTGGGCAAAGGTGCTGAACAGCTCGTTGTAGCGTGGCAGGTGGCTCGATGAGCAGGTGGGCGTAAACGCACCCGGCAGCGAGAACACGATAACGGTTTTGTCTTTAAACAGTTCGTCAGTGGTGAGATCGACCCAGCGATCGCTCTGACGCGTGTGAAAAGTGACCTGCGGTACGGCTTTGCCTTCCTGGCTGGCGAACATATCTTTTCCTCAATTATCAGTGGACTCAATTCGATGAGGCGTATTATTCCCGTTCGCGCCTTGATAGGGCCAATCGTTCATTGCTATTCTATCTATCGCCACGGGCTATCGTGGTTTGGAGGATTTCAATGAATATTCGTGATCTCGAATACCTGGTTTCACTTGCGGAGCATCGCCATTTCCGGCGTGCAGCTGACGCATGTCATGTCAGCCAACCCACCTTAAGTGGACAGATTCGTAAGCTGGAAGATGAACTCGGTGTAATGCTGCTGGAGCGTACCAGCCGTAAAGTGTTATTCACTCAGGCTGGGCTGTTGTTGGTGGATCAGGCGCGAACCGTGCTGCGCGAAGTGAAAGTATTGAAAGAGATGGCAAGCCAACAGGGCGAAGCGATGTCTGGACCGCTGCACATTGGTTTGATTCCGACCACCGGGCCGTATCTGCTGCCGCACATCATTCCGATGCTGCATCAGACCTTCCCCAAACTCGAAATGTACCTGCACGAAGCGCAGACGCAGCAATTGCTGGCACAGCTCGACAGCGGCAAGCTGGATTGCGCCATTGTGGCATTGGTAAAAGAGAGCGAGGCCTTTATTGAGGTGCCGCTGTTTGATGAGCCGATGACGCTGGCGGTGTATGCCGATCATCCGTGGCGCGATCGCGATCGCGTGCCGATGTCAGATCTGGCCGGTGAGAAGTTGCTGATGCTGGAAGATGGGCACTGCTTGCGCGATCAGGCGATGGGCTTCTGCTTCGAAGCCGGCGCCGATGAAGATACGCATTTCCGCGCCACCAGCCTGGAAACGTTGCGCAACATGGTTGCCGCCGGTAGCGGTATTACCTTGCTGCCTGCGCTCTCTGTACCGAATGAACGCGTGCGCGATGGTGTCTGTTATCTGCCTTGCTACAAGCCCGTGCCACAGCGCACCATCGCGTTGGTCTATCGTCCAGGCTCACCTCTGCGCAACCGCTATGAGCAGTTGGCAGAAGCAATTAAAACCCATATGCAGGGTTACCTGGAAACTTCGTTAAAACAGGCGGTTTAAGCCGTTTAACGCCGCCACACGATAGGCTTCGGCCATGGTGGGATAGTTGAAGGTGGTATTCACGAAATACTCAATCGTGTTGCCGCCGTTCTTCTGTTCCATGATGGCCTGACCAATGTGGATGATCTCGGCAGCACGCTCACCAAAGCAGTGAATCCCTAAGATCTCTTTGGTTTCGCGGTGGAACAGGATCTTCAGGCTGCCGACATGCATGCCAACAATCTGCGCACGCGCCAGATGTTTAAACTGCGCACGACCCACTTCATACGGCACTTTCATCGCAGTAAGCTGCTGTTCAGTTTTACCCACTGAGCTGATCTCCGGAATGGTATAAATCCCGGTTGGAATATCCTCGATCAGATGAGCGGTAGCTTCACCTTTGATAATCGCCTGCGCGGCAATGCGACCCTGATCGTAAGCGGCCGAGGCCAGGCTTGGATAACCAATCACGTCGCCGACTGCATAGATGTGTGGCTGCGCGGTTTGATACATGCTGTTTACTTTCAGCAGGCCACGACCATCGGCTTCCAGTCCCACGTTTTCCAGCGCCAGTGAATCGGTGTTACCAGTACGACCATTCGCGTACAGCAGGCAATCCGCTTTCACTTTCTTGCCCGATTTCAGGTGAATAATCACTCCGTCATCAACACCTTCAATTTTCTCGAACTCTTCGTTGTGACGAATCACCACGCCGCTGTTCCAGAAGTGATAGGAGAGCGAATCGGACATCTCCTGATCAAGAAACGCCAGCAGGCGATCGCGGGTGTTGATCAGGTCAACCTTGACGTTCAGGCCGCGGAAAATCGACGCATATTCACAACCGATCACGCCGGCGCCGTAGATGATGACGTGGCCAGGTTCATGGTGCAGGTTGAGGATGGAGTCGGAATCGTAAACGCGTGGGTGGGTAAAATCGACATCCGTTGGATGATACGGGCGAGAACCACAAGCGATAACGAATTTCTCCGCGGTTAAGCGCTCGCGCGTGCCGTCGGGTTGTTCCACTTCGATGGTGTTGGCATCAACAAAACGCGCGTCGCCTTGATACAGTTCACAGCGGTTGCGCTCATAAAAACCCTGACGCATTGCGGTTTGCTGACTGATAACGTTCTCGGTGTGGTTCAGAATGTCGGCGAATGAGGAGCGCAGGAGTCGAGTGTGATCGCTGTAAAGTGGGTTTTGATTGAACTCGATGATACGGCTGACAGCGTGACGAAGGGCTTTGGAGGGGATGGTTCCCCAGTGAGTACAACCGCCGCCGATGTTGTGGTAGCGTTCGATCACTGCAATACGCGCTCCCTGCTTCACCAGCCCCATCGCCGCACCTTCGCCGCCCGGACCGGAGCCAATCACAATGGCATCGTAATCGTAAGACTTTTGCATACCAGTACGTCCTATTTTTTTATCACATTTTTACAACGAGATTCTAACATCTCGCCGCGCACATCTGAATTCTAACAGCGTAAATTGCTGAAGTTTGACAAAGCGTGAGGTTCACAGGCGTTCACAAAGTTTGCACCGCTGTACGCTGAAAAGTTTGTTATAGTGCCTGCCAAATCACCTAAAAGGCCGGGAAAATGGGCGTCAGAGCGCTACAAAAAGAACGTACACGACGTTCACTGATTGAAGCTGCCTTCAGTCAGTTAAGTGCAGAAAGGAGTTTTGCCAGCCTGAGCTTACGGGAAGTTGCACGTGAAGCGGGGATTGCGCCGACCTCATTTTATCGCCACTTTCGCGATGTGGACGAACTCGGTTTGACCATGGTAGATGAGAGCGGCTTGATGTTGCGCCAATTGATGCGGCAAGCACGCCAGCGCATCGCCAAGGGCGGCAGCATCATCAAAACCTCGGTGGCGACTTTTATGGAGTTCATCGGGAACAATCCCAACGCTTTTCGGCTCTTACTACGCGAACGCTCCGGAACGTCGGCGGCGTTTCGTGCCGCAGTGGCACGGGAGATTCAGCACTTTATCGCCGAACTGGCCGATTACCTTGAGCTTGAAAATCGCATGCCGCGCAGTTTCACTGAGGCGCAGGCTGAAGCCATGGTAACGATTGTGTTTAGCGCGGGTGCCGAAGCTCTGGACATCGATATCGAACAGCGTCGTAAGCTCGAAGATCGACTGGTGCTGCAGCTGCGTATGATCGCCAAAGGTGCGTATTACTGGTATCGCCGGGAGCAAGAGCGCCTGTCGGTTACCCTGGAAAAAACCGCAGAGTAATGTGATAAGGATAAAAAAATGATTGAGCAAAACCCTCGCGATAAAGGAACGCTGTTATTAGCTTTTATCACCGGTTTAGCTATCAACGGCTCCTTTTCGGTGCTGTTCAGTACGTTTGTTCCCTTTTCGATATTCCCGTTGATTGCGCTGGGCCTGGCGGCCTGGTGTCTGCATCAGCGCTATCTCAACCGCAATATGCCCGACGGCATGCCGTCGCTGGCGGCGGCATTCTTCCTGCTAGGGATTTTGGTGTATAGCGCGCTGGTGCGGGCTGAATACCCGGACATTGGCTCCAATTTCATCCCCACCATTCTGATGGTGGCGCTGGTGTTCTGGATTGCCATGCGCTTCCGTCGCGCGAAGAACCGGCAGTAAGAGAAAAAACGGGAACCTTAGGGCTGATGAATCCCCACAA
>NZ_AKIU01000005.1:0-155717 GCF_000282675.1 Pantoea sp. GM01
ACAAAGTCCGCTTCTCGCTCTTAGCGGACATTAGCTTCACGTCAGTCCGTTTTGTGCCAGAAGCGGCCTTTACGATTTCGCGCAAAATTGAAGCCAGCCACTGGCTGTCAGGCCAGTGCGATCAGATTGATCATGATGACACTTAATGCCAGACCGATCAGAATGAGGCCTGAAACACGCTCCAACCAGGGCAATATCTGTGAAAAGTATTTCAGTATGACACGGTTGCCAATGAAGATAGCTATCAGTAAATCCCACAGCAGCACAATGCTGAACATCCATACGCCATAGACGACCTTCAGACTAATCACGGTTGTACCGCCAATAAGCGTGGCCAGACTGACATAAAAGAGTGCATTTTTTGGATTGAGAATACCGGATAAAAATCCCATGCTGAACTCACGGCAGTGTCTCCATACGCCAGCAGACTCTGTGTCTGAGCCATGTTTTTTTACATTGTATTCAGAAACAGAGTTTGCTCCTGCAAAGCGAATAAAAAGCACACCGATATAGAGCAGATAAGCACAGCCCGTGAGCTGAATAACGATGAAGCTGATGCTGTCAGGTCTAAACAGCGTGATACCGCTCAAGGCGGCAAGAATGAGCACCCCGTTCGCTATCGCTATTCCCAGACAGACATTCGCAGCGTGACGCCATCCGGCTCTGACTGAAGTACGTGCCACGAGAAAAAAGTCCGGACCGGGCGACAGCAACGCCAAAAAATGCGCTATTGCCACAAAAAGAAATTGCTGCATCACAGTTGTACCCTCTTAAAAAATTTTTAACAGGGTGCCCAACCCGCGCAGGATTGTATTGAAAAAAATTGCAACGTGTCAGGGTCGGTAGCAGCCTGGCGTTACGCCGGTATGCGCCTTGAATACGCGCTGAAAATGACTCTGGTCAGCGAAGCCCAGCCGGTAAGCAATATCGGTGATTCCATGGCCTGACAGAAGCCAGCGACGCGCCTGATTAATACGTACATTCAGCTGGTAAGCGTGCGGCGTCATTCCGGTCGCCGTGCGAAACGTCCTGATAAGTTGATAACGACACATGCCTGAGAGATTTGCCAGCTCCATTAAAGACCACGGCTGCCGTTCGGTCTGCTTTAATGCTTCAATTACCCTTTGTAACGCCTGGCTGACCTCAGATGTCATGGCAGGAAACGCCTCCATCAGCCTGACACCGCGTTCACAGTCGCCGGTAAATTCTATCAGCGCTACCGCTTTATCTTCAGCACTCGCAGTTGAAAACAGCGTGGTATTAAGCTCACAGAAACGATGGTAGAGGTCCGCGTTATCAGTTATCCGAACTTCATTTTCACTGATGAAGCCACCTGATATATCGGCCATTTCGGCAACTAAAGCACTTAACCACGCAGCATCCAGATGCAGCATTTGATAACTCCAGTGCTGATCGGGCAAGGGATTACAGGAATGAACAACGTTGGCCGGGATAAAAACCATCATTCCTGGCCGCAAAGAACAAGAGCCATCTGCCGCTCCTGTGAACAGGCTGGCACCCGCATCAACTGCGCCAATAGAAAAAGTGGGATGACTGTGTGGCTTATAACAAGCGCGGCTGTGACAGGCACGACGACTTTCCATAAAAACCAGAGATGGATCGCGCCAGAATTCTGTCAGAGTATCTCAGGTGTTACTCTCACAATCCTGGCTGGAAGAGTGTGTGGGCCTGCTGATCATGCCGTTTTATCCTGATGTAGGCTGGCGTGAGCATGCCAGCGTGGGATGAGTGTAGACACGATACCATTTACCTTTTGCGGATTATGCTCTCTTTTAAGAAAGCAACTTCCCGATGCCGCAACGATTTATCGATAGCGGATAACCGTTGCACTTATGGCATTCACGACTTTGAAGGTCGTGCGACGCATAAATCCCTGCAAGCTGAAGATGTTGCTCATGATGTTAATTGGTGTCCAGACGATAAGCTCATCAGGTTGAAAATACGGTTCTGAAGAGGGGCCAAGGGAGAACAATAAGGCGTGAATTTAAATGTACGGAAAGTGCCAGAAGCGGACGTTTAAAAGATACTCTTTGCTACAAAACTAACCTGCTCAAGATTAAATTAAATCCATTAGTTAAAAACCAGTATTACTACTGATCGTTGTCTTAAATACCGGAGCAGGTCACCGGAGGTTATGTGTCATTGCAGAGTATTGAAATCGTGCCTCGCCTACTGCCGGACGTTCGCGCAGGCAGGAAGCGTCATTCCATTCGATGGCGGGAACGCGAAATTGTGCCGGGCCCTATGCTTTACGTAAACGTGCAGGATGTCTTTGACACGGTCATGGTGTGTGTCACGCACGTCGAAAAAATGCCGCTTTTTGACGTTGCGGCCAGGCTTGGAAAAAGTGCTGAATGGCCTGATGCTGAACTGTTGGAAGGGATGCGTGAGCACTACCCGCCCATTGAGATGGATTCAGAGGTTACGGTCATCCACCATTTAGCGCCTGCGGCGTATGTTTAATCTTTATAGGCGTCATAGTTAGAACAGCATGGTAGATTCAGTTGTTAAAACTCAGCTGAGGATAGTGAATGTTCAACATTTCAGAAGTCGAAAAAGGGAATTCTGACCTGACGTGGTTGGTTAGCGAGCTCGATGCCTTTCAGAGCGAACTGTATCCTACAGAAAGTAACCACTGCCTAGATTTTTCAGCAGTCAGTGGCGAGCAACTCCGATGCGTGATCGTACGTGATGAAGGAAATGCACCTGCAGGTTGTGGTGCTTTGCTATTTCACGAAGACGGCTCAGCCGAGATTAAGCGGGTTTACATTCGACCGGAATACCGGGGAAGGAAGCTTGGGGAGAAGATAGTCAGTGCAATTGAGGTGATTGCTTCAGAAAAGAAATCGCGGCTGTTGCAGCTTGAAACAGGGATTCACCAGCAACCGGCTATAGCGCTATATCGCAGGTGCGGATACGAGATATGCGATGCATTTCCCCCGTATAAAGCAGATCCGTTGAGTGTTTTTATGCGCAAAGAGCTTCCTTAACTTAAAGCTGTTATACAGTCAAGGAAGCGCGCTACAGAACTGTTATATTAAATATGAGCGCTAGGCATGGTCAGTCCTGTTACAGACCTCAACGACCTCAAATTCTTCTGCGACAAGCTCCATGTTGTCAGCGTAAAAGCCAGCTCTGGTAAAAAAGGCTTTATGCTCAGATCTCCAGTATTCGAGGCTCAAATCTCCTTCGCCTTCTTTGCGGGCTAATTCCTCAGTAACGTCAGAGAAGCGAACCAGACGCATTGAAGTCATTCTGATGACGCATACCGGCTCATCCCGACCGTCGAGGATAATATTGTGACTGCCTATTCTTGGTGGCGATTTTTCTGCCAAGTATGAGGCCAAAGAACCACAGGATGCGGTTTTAATCCCTTTCATAACCAAGTCCGCCAGCTCGTTAGCCATGTCAGCATTGTCTCCGATCTGCCAAGCCTGGGAACCCGGATATTTCGCCTTTAGAGCATCAACTAAATTCATAATAAAATCCTTTTGCAGCAACCGTTTGGTGGTTGAAGTTAGCACAGATTCATTGAATTCGTTTCTGGAGTGGTATGTTTAATGTGGCGTAACATCCCTATCCCCAGAATTTTGACGTCTGCTGTTCGCTCATAGATGACATCGGTCTTTCAGTCAGTCCACTTTGTGCCTAAAGCGAGCATTTTAATTTCAGCGTGTTAAATTTGAACGCTGCTATCGTTTGTTTAAAAAAGGATTTAACAAGTGAAAACCGACTGGCATAGTTCTTCATTAACACGTTCTACAATCGTGGATAAAGACTACAAAAACACACAAAACGTTCGCCGTTTCATGGTGGATGAGTGCGGTCCAGATTTCCGGTTTGATCGCGAGTTTATGGCCTGGATTCGAGATGACGTACCAAAAAATCTGGGTGATGTGGTTGATGAGTGGAAGCGCAGACATCCACTTTAGGGTACGAACGTCTGCTCCTCGCTCAAAGCGGACGTCCTATCCGATCCAGATTTAATCGATTGTAGCGGCGTGAATAACTAAAGCCTGCATTACACAGGCTTTGGTTTTAGGCGACTAAAGATATTTTTTGAACGAAGCAGTTGTAACCGTAATGGTAAGCCCCAGCATTAACGCTGCGGGCAGCAGCAGAAGGTTTGGATAGACCGCAGAAGGCCAGGAGAGGTAGGCCATCACTGGCAGATACACAGCCGGTTTAATCAACCTTTTTGCGCGATGGTACAGAAAAGATGACTCGTAACCGGCACCAAACCGACGCAGATCACGACGGCCAAGCCCTTCTACCACGGCGACGCATATAACCAGTACGAACAGCGGAACAGAAAGGGCAATGATAGTGACACGGATCAGCGTCACGATAGAGACATATATCGTTGCCAGCATGTACTGCTGCAGATAATTCCCCAGCCAGCTGCTGGCACCCTTAAGATTGCGCGATACCTCATTGCCGCTGTTCATCTCTGCCTGATATTTTTCCTGTATCCAGCCGATGATCCCACTGTCCACAAACGCCCACTGCCAGGCATCCGTTATCCAGCGCGTCACCGTCGCAGCCGGCTCGGAAAGCAGCAGGCTGCGGGTAAAATCAGAAGACAGATAGCCAAACTCGGTATTCATCACCGCCTGGCTGTGCGCTGCTCCCATTTCAGGCCAGAAGAACGCAATCCCGGCATATTCAATGACAAGGCTCACCATCAGTGAAGCCAGGATCACGCCAACGAGTTTCCACGGCCAGCCCCAGACCAGGTTGTAGAGCAGGCCGTGCTCACGCGGTTGCGCGGGGTGCTGCTGCGGATATTGCTGCGGTGCGGTACGACGAGCCTCAGCCATTGTTATCTCCCTTCACTGGCGCAGCTGCTGAACTGCGGCTGTCCCACCACCCTTCACTGCTGTGATAATTCCGGCGCATCTCTTCTGCAAGACGCGCGATGTTCTCAGGCATATGCACGTCACCTGCATCACCCGCCGGCAGCGGCATACGAATTTTCCAGAGCTGACCACCCTCAAGCAGCGCAAATGCCTGACCTTTAGGCAGCGTGACAATGTCGGCAGGTTCAAGCAGTGGCACTTTAATGGTGCCGACGCGATCCTGGGTGCTGGAGGTAAAATCGTGATTGACGGTGACGTCAGCTGAATCCTGATGACCTGAGACCAGCGTTTTACTGTAGATTTCAACCTGCGGCAGCTGTGAGGTCAGCAGCTCTGCCGTCCGGTTTTCTCTCACGCGCAGCATGATCTGGTTGTTGAAGTTACCCTGAACCTGTGAGGTTTTGGCCGCGCTCCCGATCCGGGCTTCAATATCAGATGAGGTCTGCGTATAGGCTGTCACCTGCATGCCAGCCCCGCCGCCTTTATTGATGAGTGGGATAAACTCATTGCCCATCAGTTCGTTGAATTCATCGCAGTGCAGGTTAATAGGGTCCTTGCCCTCTTTTGAACCCGGCAGGCCGCCGTTGATACCGTGCTTGTAGATGTGCCCGGCCACGCTCACCAGATCGGCAAACATGCTGTTACCTACGGCGCTGGCAACCTCGCTGTCGCTGAGCGCATCAAGCCCCACGTAAACGATGCCTTTTTTACGGATAACCTGCTCCCAGTCAAAAATAGGGCGCGGATCTTCCATATTCAGATAATCGGGAGACAGCAGCTCCGCCGTTTTACCGGTGGTCAGTTTTTCCAGCAGCGGCAGCAGTGACGCCACAATTTTGTCAAAGTAGGTACGGTCATAGCGTACTGCAGAGCGCAACCCGTCAAGTATCGGGTCATACAGCGCGTTTCCTGCGTCCGAACTCAGCGCTACTTCAACGGCCCAAATCCGGATAGCTTCAGGCTGCCCCTGCATGTTGCGCGGCACGTCGTCCTCACTGAACGCGTTGGCATTGTTCTCGATCTGGCTGTTCAGTTCGGGCAGTTTCTCGGTAATGATTTTTTCGGCGTAACGCAGATACAGGTCGGCGATGTTGTTAACGTAGCGGGTAATAAGGGTGTAATCCGGGCGTTCACCTAAAGCAACCAGCGCCCGGGCAACGATATTCACGAACCGCCAGGCAAACTCGCGAAACGCTGCGCTGTTACCTTCGCCGCTGAGCTGGCCGGCAACGCGGGTAGCGACTTCTGATACGCGGCCGAAGCGCCCTACGGCGTTATACCGCGCGGAAATATCAGGCCAGCCCAGGTGGAAAACGGTCAGCTCATCGCCCCGGCCTGCCCGGTGCGCTTCCGCCCAGACCCTTTTCAGCAGGTCCGCATCACCTTTCGGATCAAACACGATGGTGACGTCACCACGACGTATATCCTGAGTGATTAACAGCTCAGCGAGGCGCGTTTTGCCCACGCGGGTTGTACCGTAGACAACCGTGTGACCGACCCGCTCACGTAGATCGAGCGTAACGTCAGTTTCATCCGGTTCAATGCCGTGTACGGCCGGATTACCGCCAACCGGGGGAAGCGGGCGAACCGGATTGACTGGCGTATCGGCACTGAGCAGTCTGCCGATCGCCGGTAAACTGCTTTCTGTCGCTTCCTCTAACTGGCGGGCAAGCTGATACAACTTCGACGGCTTAAGGTAGTGGGCCACTTCCGGGCGCAGCGTATCGCGCAGGCGCTGGGTGTGTTTCTGGGTCCAGCGAAACCCACGGCCCAGAAAAAGCCGGCGTTTACTGACGGGGATCTGTTTTGACGTCATGACGTAGCGCGGTAAACGGCGAAGATTGCGGCGGTAGCGAATGACCTGTATTCCCTGACGCGCGCGTATGGCAGAAAGCACGGCGAATCCGCCGGCGGTGACGTAGCTGACGGAGGGTGCCAGGGCGACTGCCCAGGGCGCTGTCACGCAGACGATGGCGGCAGTGCCCGCTGCGACCGCTGTATTCAGCTCCACAGCCGGGCGCAGAAGGGCTTCAATTACGTATTTATCACTCACAAAGAAAACTCCTTTAAGGCTTTACCTGCCAGCAGAGCCAGAAGGCGTTGTCCGCTGATAATCATCAGTTGCTGTGAACCGCTGCTGAAATCCCTGCTTTTCTGGCTGGTCCTGCCGGTATGAATAAACAGACCGCGCTGCCCCATGCGCGTCAGCAGCGCGTCAAAGTCCTGAACGCGCGCCGCCGCGATCTCCCGGCTGTAGCGTTTGGCCTGAATCAGCCAGCACTCACCGTTAATGTGTACCCGGCCATCCAGTCCGCCGTCGCCGCTGTATGACGCATTGCGCTGTACGGCATAGCCCTGACGCTCAAATGCCAGCAGCAGTAACTCCTCAAAGACGTAGGGATTAATTTTGCGCAGATAGCTCATGCGCTGCCCGTCTCCGCTGAGCTGGCGAAGGCGGGTATAGACGCGTTCTGCCGTGGCGCGATAACGGCGGTGCCGCCGCTCGCTGGCCGACTGCCGGCGAAAGCGCCAGAGCAGAAAGATAATCACGGCCAGCAGGACGGCCAGGAGAACCGGATTTGCCATCAGCAGTGCCGCGACGTAAGGAGCTGATATCACTGCCCTACCTCCTGAGACAGGCCGCTGTCCGTGATAAGTACGGGGTAATGGGTCAGCTGCAGGCGGCGCGCAAGTTCAGATCCCGATGAGGGGGCCAGCTGAAGACCGGGCGCGAGACCGCGCAGAGATTTCAGCGATGCCAGGCTTTCAACGTTCACAACGAGGCCGGCTGCATTTCTGGCCGAAAGCTGCTGTGCGTTCTGCTGCAGCCACTGCCGTGAATAGCTGTCATCACCCATGATAAACAGCGCTCCGATGCCCGGCAGCTGCAGCGCCCGGGGGGTCACGTTTCCGGGGGAAAGTTCTGGCGTAATAACGGGCAGCATGGCCGCTTCCCCCTGTTCAGGAGCTACAGCAGGCGCAGGCGGCGTATCCTGGCGGTTTACGGCCTCGAAAATAGCCTGCGTGCTCTGTCCGCCCAGGTCTGCAATGACGTTGAGCTCAGCCAGTGCGGCTGGCGAAAAGGCGATAAATGCGGTAACGATGAGGTTTTTCAGATTCATGATCACTGACTCCGTGGATCTATCCAGACAAGGCCGTTATCCGGCACCGATGCGGACGCTGTCTGTTCAACTGCGGTAGCCGCCGGCAGATGCGGCGAGGACTGGAGCATGGCGAGCTTGCTTTTAACGAAAGCGCGATAGCGGGCTGCGGGTGCGCCGCCTGCGGGATGGTGATAACAACCGGCTGCATCGAGCCAGCTTCCGGGTTTGCGGTCCCAGCACTCACGCAGGATGGCGGCAGCGGCGTTGAGATTCACGTAAGGATCCAGCGCCTCCCAGGTTGACGTAAAGCGCTGGCCGTTCCAGCCGAGATTAACCTGGGCGATACCGACATCGATGCGCTTCAGTGAGTTCGTTTTCATGAACACCTGCAGCGCCTGCCATGCTTCAAGACGGGTTTTATAGCGATAGCCCTTACCCGCGACGTTGAGGGTCCACGGCCACGGGCGTTCGCCCTGCGGCAACCTGCGCGATGATTCCTGCAGGCTGACGGAGTAGAGCGATTCCGGCGGCACGCTGTGAGCCTGCGCCACGCGCACGTATCCCTCCGGAACGGTTTGTTTACCACCGGCGAACGTGGAAAATGAAAGCAGCAGCAGCGCCGCTCCGGTCAGAATGCAGCGAGTTGCCATCCGTCTTCCCCCTGCTGCAGAACGACCGGCATGATGCCGTTACCGAACCGCATCCAGCGACCGCCGTCGTGATTCAGTGTGATCTGACGGCTGCGCACCCTGTCCAGCGGAATGTGATGGTCTTTTGCCCAGCCGCGAAGTTTCCCGTCATCGCCCTGGCTGTCCACAAGGTAGATATCAACCGGCCTGTTATCGGCTAATACCGCTGCCAGCCGGGCGTCACACTGCCCGCAGCCCGCTGACTTAATGAACAGCGCCAGCCGCCCGCCGGTGTCGTGCGCAATGCCGGCTGCGTTGCCCATATTTACCGCAAGCGTTTCCGGATAGAGCCGCTTCCATGCAGCGGTAACTTCGCGCTGGAAATCCAGCTCTTTTTGCGTACGCGCAAACTCTTCCTTTACCCATTTCTCAGCATACTGACGACGCTCAGCCTGGCTCCGCGCCTCGATACCCAGCGCTGACAACGGATCCAGACCCGGTGACTGAATGCCGCGCGGACCGTTCATCAGCGACTGAAAGCGCTGATAATCGTCCTGACTCAGCCCCCACTGACCGGCCTGCTGTTTCAGATCCTGCACGCTGCTTTGCTGCACGCTCTGAGCCGGCGCATCCACCGGTTCGCCCCTGGAATTCTGAACATGAACGCTGGCCTGCGCAGAGCAGCAGAGCATAATCGTTGCAAGACTGGCTATTTTTAGCTTCATATCATCTCCGTTAGCGAACGTTGATAGTCGTTAAGCGTCCGTTTACGCGAAATTGCGCCTGCCCGTAGCCGGCGTGAACAAGTGTCCAGCCATTAACGGTCTGGCCTTCGCCGATCAGGCGGATTTCAGCCAGCGAGCTGAATCCCGACGGCGCGATGGCCGCAAACGACTCCGTGCCCCGCTTTTCAACGCCGGTCAGTACAAATGGCGCTTTGCGGGCCACGGTTTTGACTGCACGGTGCGGCTTAGCGGGTGCCGGCTTTTTTACAGGCGTTGCCGCTTTGGCTTCAGCTGTGGCCTGTTGGGCTTTCTGAGGCGGGTGCTGCATTGCGGTAACTGACTGTTCCAGTGCAGCCTGACGGCTCTGCAGTGCAGTCTGCGAATCATTCAGCTCATCGATCGAATGGCGAACCTGACCGACTGCTTCAGATAAGCCTCTGGCAGACCAGGCTTCGAGAGATTTACGGACCGCATCGAGCTGAACCTGCTGCCTTTTTATCGCTTCGGCCTGCGTGTTGATGTTTGCCTGGAGAGGTTCCAGATCGGTTTTAGCCAGTGCCTGGGTGTAAACCACGTTTTGCTGCTTCTCGACGTAGCTGAGACGGTTTTCCTGCGACACACCGGCGCGAAGCGATATGAATGCGAGACCAAGCGCGGCAACGGAAAGCGTGGTCAGTCCTATAGCCGGCAGCCGGCGTTTGACGGCGCTAAACCTGCCGCCTGATGACGGAACAACGTCATCAGCGTTTTCGTGAGGGAAGGAAGTTTCTGTGGTCATTTTGTCAGCCACCCTCCGTGAGCAGGCTGGGCCTGAATGGGACGAGGGGCGATCGCTTGAGAGGAACTGGCAGAAGATGGAGCGCCTGCAGCCGGTGCGTAGGCGCTGGAAGGACGCGGCGGCAGCTGTGTCACGGGCAACTGATAACCGGCGCGCAGGCTGTGACAGACCACACGCTGTACGTCATCCACTTCAAGCTCCCATGCCGGGCCCGCCAGTACCTGCAGCGCGGTGCGAAGACGCATCGGGCCGAGCTGGAACTGGACTGCCGGCAGCGGCTGACGGTATAACACGCCGTTAGCCGGACCGGTCTGACAAAGCGAATAGCCGGACTGCTTCAGGGCATAGCGCATGGCGTCAGCCACGGTTGGCTGCACTGATGAGGGGATGCGGACGTCAATAATCTGGGAGAGAGGGTCGCGCTGCACCGCCTGCGGATCCGTGCTGACCAGCAGGTAGCGATCGTAGCGAACCACTTCCGGCGTCCGCGCATATACATCATCAGCGGATGCCTGGATATTGCGGGATACGCTGACCGGGGCAACCGGTTCAGCAGGTGCCCGCTCCTGCAGCTTCTGGGGCTGCTGAACGCACCCCGCCAGCAGCGCAAGCGGTAAAGCGGCAAAGACGGCGTTAAATTTCATCTGAAAAGTTCCTGTACAGTGAGAACAGGCTTCACTGTGCGCAACTCTTCGGCATGCTTCTATCAACAACTCTTTTTGCGATTTCAAAAAAAAAACGCCGACCGGAGTCAGCGTTTTTTAATCAGCACCTTCAGGCGACCTGATGAGGCGGGTGCGTTACATCACCGCGCCCCTGTAACAGGCCATCGATTGAGATATCTTCGTCCAGTGCGTCCCAGTGGATACCACGGGGAGACAGTTCGTAATCTTTCAGCTGTTCGGCAGACGCGTTGCGAAGCCGGGGAAACCATGAAAGCGGTACGCCGATTATCCGCTCGTCCGAGAGTTCGACCCACATAATGTGATGATCGAACCGAACGTTCTTAGCTGAAATAATCATTCCAGGCCTCCAGAAGCATGGGTTGGTGTTGCCTTATCACTGTCATCAGCTCTTTTACCGTCCGGGAGTCAAATCCATCGTTACTTGCCAGTTTTACAACCGGCTCCAGCCAGAATTTTGCTTCTGTACCGGCCTTTATCACATGAATGTGAGCAGGTTCGCGCGGATTGCCTTCGTTGGAGTAGAAAAAGAACCGAAAACCGTTCAGCCGTAGTATGGCAGGCATCGTCAGTAACCTTTAAAGGATTATGGTGAAATTTAGTGCAGCGGTCAAAACGCAGCGGAGGGTCAGAGAGAGAATGAAGCGTGTTTCGCCATGCCGTAACCGTGTCCGAGGAACGGTATGTCATCATCCCATTCTCCAGCAGGCTGCGACTGTGGCGCTGGCTGCTGAGGCGTGGGCTGGCCGGCATTGTTACGCTGCGAACCACGATTTCCTTTTCCGTTATTTCCACTGTTTTTCTGTTGCGGAGCGGGATCAGGCTGTGACGGCGGCTGCTGAGGCTGTCCCCGGTTGCCACTGTACTGCTGCTGGTCGCTGTTTTGTGTACGGCCACCTAACATCTGCAGAGTGCCGCCAACGTTCACGACGACCTCCGTCGAGTATTTGTCCTGCCCGCTCTGATCCTGCCACTTGCGGGTGCGCAGCTGACCCTCAATGTAGACCTGAGAACCTTTACGAAGGTATTCGCCGGCAACTTCTGCAAGCTTGCCAAACAGCACAACGCGATGCCATTCGGTGATTTCACGATTTTCGCCGGTCTGCTTATCACGCCATGACTCCGACGTTGCCAGTGAAATGTTAGCGACAGCGCCGCCGTTAGGCATGTAGCGGATTTCCGGATCCTGACCGAGATTGCCAACGAGAATGACTTTGTTTACGCCACGTGAGGACATAAGTATGCTCCTTATGAGGGGAAGCCTGCTCAGAAGAGAGCAGGCTATGGTGAACAATCAGAATGAGTTTTCTGCGTAGGATTGCTGCTGGGAAGCGGCGCTCTGCGCATGCTGCGGTTCGGCGCGTTCAGTCTTGAAGACCATGTCCTGGCCTATCTTGATCCAGTCCACCTTGATCAGGCGGGCTTTCAGACTGACGCGGCTTTCACCTGCGTGCTCACCATTTTTCAGCTGAAAAATGTCCGTTGATGGGTTGCTCAGAACAAAGCCAATCAGCACTTTCTTATCCTCATCCACCGCTTTCTGGCAGCGGTTTATGAGGCTGCTGGCTTCTTTGCCGGCAACGGTGACGTCAAAACGCACATAAGAAGGGCTGTCGCTCGGACCTGACAGTGCGTTAATAACGCAGCTGATAAAGGTGCCGGACTGAGCGTTAACCTGGCGAACGTTGCTGAGATAGCCCAGTCCGTTGATGGTCAGGTTGAAGTAGTCTTTAGATTTACCGGTGTTACTGGCATTAGAGGTGTTGTTTACAGACATGATGTTTTCTCCATGGAGGTCAAATTTGGTTCGACGGAGAAAACTTCTGCCCGGACGGGAGAAGTATTCCCGTCGGGGAGTCAGAATCAGCTAAATTCTGACTGTCTTGATAGTTGAATGTACCTTCATCGCCAGGCAGTAGGAGCCGTGATTGACGATATCTGCTTCCAAAGGCGGGCAGATTTACCACACTGATGTGTTCTCCCTTGCAGGCTACAGGAGTGTTATGTTCAGCCACCCGAAGGCGATTCTCTCAGGCCGGTGAATCATTGGTGGTCGTCAGAGACGACGGACAAGCACGTTTATTTTTAAGCCAAATTTCACGACTGTCAACCTTTCTGGCTCTGCAGATTTAGGGTAGCCGGCGCAGAAGCCGGACTTTTCCGGCCTTTACCAGTGCCCCGGCTTTTCCCCGCAGCCTGGCGTCGGGTTTTACGGTTTGTCTCACCAACAATTCCCTTACAGTCAGGGTACTTCACACAGCCCCAGAATTTACCTTCCTTACTCTTACGCTGATGGGTCTTTCCGCCACACAGCGGGCAGACAGGGCCGACCGGAATCGTGACCTTAAAGGCAGTGTCCCGCCCTTTTTCGACCAGATGCCGGGTCCACTGGCTTTGCTTTTGCATAAAATCACTGAGCCCGCTTTTTCCCTGGGCAATGTCATCCAGCGCCTGCTCCCACAGGGCCGTCATGCCCGGACTGGTCAGCGTCTCTGGCAAAGCAGCGATCAGCTCCCGCGCCATCTGCGTGGCAATGATGAATTTCCCTTTTTTCTCCAGGAAGCCCCGTTTAAACAGCGTTTCCAGCACGCCGCTGCGCGTTGCTTCCGTACCGAGTCCCGCGTTATCGCGGAGCACCTTCCTGAGCTGGGGATCCGTGACCAGGCTGGCGGCGTTTTTCATGGCGGCAATAAGCGTTCCTTCCGTGTGGTGCGGCGGCGCTTTTGTCACATTATCTTTGACGTCTGCACCGGTGACGCTGCAGACATTGCCCTGTTCCAGCACGGGCAGCTGCGCGGCAGATTCCTTATCACCCTCTTCCTCTTCAGCCAGCTCCCCTCTGAACAGGGATTTCCACCCGGCATGAACCATCACGCGACCGCGCGTGCGGAAAAGCTGATTACCGATATTGAAGGTGGCATCCGTCACATCGGATTCCTGCAGCGGCATAAACTGAGCCAGATAGTGCAGGCGGATTAGAGAGTAGACTTTGAGCTCTTTTGCGTTCAGCTTTGCTATGTCGAATGGCTGTCGCGTCGGAATAATGGCGTGGTGCGCAGTAATTTTCTTGTCGTTCCAGACGCGCGAAGTAAATGCGGTATCAAGTCGGGAAAGCTCGCTGCCGATAGCTGGATCAGAATGCTGTACAGCCTGGAGAACGTCATTGACCTCTTCCCGCATTGATACCGGCAGATAACCGCAGTCTGTTCGCGGATAGGTCGTCGCTTTGTGCGTTTCATACAGCGACTGGGCTATAGACAGCACCTCATTAGCGCCGAAACCCCATTTCCTGTTGCAGGCTTCCTGAAGATTGCCGAGGGAAAAACAGAGTGGTGCTGGCGTTTTAGCACGCTTTTTCTCAACGGAAATCACGCTGCCGTTCCCGGCTTTCAGGCAGAGCTGCTGAACGGCCTGTGCAATCTGCTGATTTACGCACCGCTTTTCATCATCACAGTATTGCTCCGCAGCAACCCATTCAGCCTCAAAACGGACACCGTCTTTTTCAAGCTGCGCTCTGACTTTCCACCAGGGCTTTGGTGTGAAGCCGGCAATTTCAAGATCCCGGTTAACCACTATAGCGAGCGTGGGCGTCTGCACCCTGCCCACGGAAAACACCTCCGATAACCCGACTTCACCGGCCTTAAGGGTATAAAGCCGCGTCAGGTTCATCCCGATAAGCCAGTCCGCACGCGAGCGGCCAATACCTGCCTGATACAGTTTTTCGGTCTTGTCGCCTGACAGCATTTCACTGAGGGCTTTTTTGATGCTGGCTTCATCCAGCGCGGAAAGCCACAGCCGGCGCACGGCACCGGTATAATTGCAGTAATCCATCAGCTCACGCGCGATCACCTCACCTTCGCGATCGGCATCGGTGGCTATGACTACCTCACTGGCCTGTTTCAGCAGTTTTTTGATAACGCCAAACTGATCGGCAGTGTCTTTCTTGACGGTCATCTGCCAGCGGTCCGGGATGATCGGCAGCACCTCAGTGCGCCACGGGCGACCAAACTGCTCGTCATAGGTTTCGGGCGTGGCCGTTTCCAGCAGATGGCCTATTGCCCACGTGACCGTAATATTACCACCGGTAATACACCCCTGGCCGCGCTGGCTGACGCCCAGCACGCGGGCAATATCTTTGGCCTGAGAGGGTTTTTCACATAGATAAAGCTGCATGCCGGCCTCCGGTTTTAGCGTGCCTGACCAGAAGCAACCTGGCGGACCTGAGACATAACGTTGTTGAACGCGCTGCCGGTAAGGTGCGATGCCACGGGTGATTTGTATGTCACATATACCCGCGTACCGGAACCGTTCTTTTCAAGCTCAATATCCATATGGTCGTTGTCACCCACGTCGCTGCCCATACGATAGGAGCTCCCCGGAACGGCTTCCCACACTGGATGGGCATCCTCAATGGCAGCGGCACTCCAGCGGCTGTTATGATCTCTGGAGCGAATACGTTCAATTTCATCCGCACTCACATAGCCATAGTGGCGCTTTAATCTCGCGGCGGCCGTGTCTATATCAACCGGCACGCTAAACTGTTTGTTGACACTTTTCCCGCCAGATGATGATGCTTTTGTCAGTACAGGCATACCGTTGCCGGAATCCATGGAATCCGAATCGCTGCCGCGCAGGGTTTTACTGATACTGAAAGCAGTATCGCTGATATTTTTGTTGATGCTGTAAAAGTCAGTGCCGGCACAACCGCTGAGAAGGGCGCAGATAACGCCCGAAGTAATCATCCGGTTCAAATTAATTGTCCTCTGGGGTCACGGCCCTAAGTGGAGAGAATGAAGAGCGCTTTTTACCCGACATAACGCTAGGATCGGGCTCGCCCAGACGCTCGATAGCAGCCAGACCCCGCGCCGTTTTATGGCGAATATCCTCGTATGTCACCGGCACGGTCCGGTAATTCTGAATCAATCCGTATACGACCCGTATCGCTTTACTGCCTTTTTCCAGAAACTGGTCGCGCTGTGCACGGGAAACCATGCCGTAGTGGAACGCCCGGAAGGCTTTCAGCGCCAGCTGGTCGTAATGCACTAACAGCCAGACACAGCGATAGCCCAGAGGTGATCGACTAAACACATCGAGGTTCAACGGCTCGGAGGAAGTTACGTCTGAAATGGTGATACCGGCGGGAACGCAAGACGTAATGTTATCGATAATCCTCACCTGCTCTTCAACCTTGTCAGTCGCCAGCTTAATGGCCTCTTCAAGATTGACCAGCAACTCATCACCATAGGGGTTGCCGGCCGCAGCATCACGTCCGGCGAACCCTGCCCGCGAAATCGCTTCCGGCATCCCCAGAATTTTGGGGCGTTTTTCAGCCTTTGATTTCTCATCTGATCGATTACGCCCTTCCCAGAGCCTGATTGCATAATGCGAGTGCAGCTCGACAGTCAGCGTAGATACTAATCCGCCAGATCGCCGGGACGCTGTTTGAGGGGTTGTCTGTTCGGCCATAGCTGTCTCCTGATTGGCAAAGGCTTTCGTAAGTTAAGTGGCGATCCTCATTCCTGAGAGGACCGTAAACAATTCGAAATCAGATATTCGAAACGTAAAATTTGTTCGCTGCTTATGACGCTTAATTAATGACCTCTGTTGCACGGTGCAACATTGCTCACTTTTTGACCTCTGTTGCACCGTGCAACACTGCTCGCTTTTGTGACCCCGCTGGGTGCCTAATCATTTCTCTGAGCTCCAACAGACATTCGAAGACTCTGAACGATTTCTCTTACGCGCTCTTCACTGCACGTCTGCCGGCTATCAGGACGAGAAGGCTTAAAAGGGCGCAGTTCAGGGCGCGGTGACGGGCTCATGTAATCAGGTACTTTTCGTACGTTTTCTGCAGGATAAAGCTCCCCCTTCCGGGCCTTTTTTAGCACCGTCAGCAACCAGCCAAGCGGGTTTTGCAGGCTGCCTTCACGCTGTGCACGAATAACATTCGACAGTACCAGGGCGGATCGCTCAGGTGACAGCGCCTGCAGCTGGCTATTAACCATGTCCCGATCTTCTGGTTTCAGCAGTGAGCCGAAATCATCTGGCAGGCAAACCGAACCGGTTACGTGTGTTTTATCTGTATTATTAGTAAAACTACGTACGTAACTGTTCGGATTCCGAACCCAGTTGTCATTCCCGGTACTCTCACTGTGTTCGGAATCCGAACCGGGCTGCTGAACAAGCATTTTTAAGCTGAGTTCGGAATCCGAACCCGGCGAGCGCCCTGCCTGTCCGGGTGCGGCACGGCTGGTCAATTCTTCAGGGCTTTGGGCTGAGCCCAGACGGGCCTCAATCATCTGGAGATGACTGCGATGATGGAGCATTGTGGGATCAAGCCGGATTTCACTGATGATTGTTTTTGCCGTGGCGCTGATGGTCCGGTTACTGCTCAGGCAGGCTTCAGCCACTGTTTTAAGCCAGTGCGGGTCGAATATTTCTGCATCAGCAAATGACAATGGCTCATCATGCTGCGCATAAATATTCCCTCTTACCCTTCCCTTTTCATCCCTGACGCGTTTGCAGAGGCTGAGCCAGCCCGTGATGCGTAACATAAGAAGTATCCGGCTGATGGTCTCTTTTGATGCCCTGCCTTTACCCGGCGTTGCCAGCTGCAGCTGCAATTCTTCATAGGAAGGAAAAACGGCACCGTCATTGCTCAAAGCGTGCAGGCGGATAATGATCCAGCCCATTTTATCAAGCGGAGAGAGGCGCTGATCGAGAAGCAACCGGCGGGGCATGGAATCGTGAATGTTGCCCGTAAAAAGCAGACCTCCACGGACAAAGCTGTTTTGTTCATCTAAAGCACGAGCATTTAGCCGATCGCTCATCTTAGAAACTGCCTGCTGGATCAGGCTGTCATCCGGTAATGTCATTCTTCACCTTCTGAATACAAAAAATGCTGAGCAATGTGCCGCTAAAGGCTCATCGCTCAGCATTCTGACTACGCTTCAGTTACGCATTGCCGTGTTATAGCGCTCATGGTTCATCATCTCCCAGGTGCGCCCTTCATCGCGGCTGAGCAATCGCCAGAACGGGCCGAGATCAATCTTGTAATAGCCCGTCCGGTTTTCATTCAGGCGCTTATAGTTACGCTCTCCGAGCCAGAATCTTCGAATCGCGCTGGCCGCTTTATTGGACAATGACGCCGGAACAGTCGCCGGAGCTTTCAGGCCCGGAATGATTTCTTTAAATCGCACTTTGACCCCTTCTGATTACAGTGAACGCTCTACACGGGTTAACAGTCATGCTCTTCTACGTGTGGCCGCTGTCAGATTGTCATTTTCCCATCTGAGAACAGTGTTCCAGACAGCAGTCAAAGAAATATCCATTTGTTCAGCGGCAAGCAGCATTAAATCCAGCCCCTCATCCGTTTCGCTGTGAAAGGTTTTACTTTCATCTGCCGCCCAGATTTCCCATAGTTCCTTACTCTGATCATCGTTAAGGACGCTTCCACGACCTGCACGAATTTTTATGCCGGCGATCCTGCGACGTGCTGCTACGTCATTACTCATCAGCCCGAAAAAATGCTCCATGAGTTTGATTGAGCCGCCTAAAGCAAGCGCCCGGTCAATACGCAGTTTTCGCGTTTGCTCAAGTCTTGCTTGCATGACCAGTCGGGAAAGGTTGTCCTGGTTTATGGCAAACGTCAGCACGGATACTTCGCTGTTGATGATGTAGTGAATGTCTTCCACGGTCATGTCCCTGAGCATGGCGATGTCGTCAGAATTCAGGCCCATTTTGTCGCAGCGGCGTATAAAGCCGTTTTTCAGCTCCAGGACCAGATCGAGCAGGAAACCGTTAGCGGCGCGAGAGAGGTTGGTGTTCATCTTTTACCCTTCATTGACAGGAACAACAGGCGCAGCATTTAAACGCTGCAGTTCGCGGAGGCGACGAAGGATCCTGATAAGTCGGAAGAGAGTCAGGGTCTGCTCGTCATTAAATAGCGGTGAGACTGATTCGAAGGATCCGATCAGCAAAACTGTCGAAAGATTCCCGTCTCCGGCAGAATGAGATGTGCCGGTAAGCGAGGCCAGAAAGATGGCCACATCAGATGCGTCACTGGCAGAAACCATCCGGAAACCTGGTGAAGTTTCACTTTCACAGGCTGGTTCAAGATCATTGCCACAACCATGGGCGCTGGCAATTTCCCAGCTCAGGCGCCACGAGAGGTTCTGAAGATGGTCGATGTCATCCTGGAGAGCATTAACGTGCCACAGCGAGTCTGTTACGGCGTGTTCCTGTGACTCAGCAACTTCAGGCGGGTCTTTTACGAGGGATGACTGTATATCTGGTTCAGTACAGGAAGAATGCGGAATGACGCTGGCCTGGTCAGAAGGCTCCTCACAACCGTTTCGATTTTCAGCGCATGCTTCCTGATCATCCGGATTTTGAAAATCAGGTGTATTATCGTCAAAAATCTGGTCAGGCTCAGACTGCTGCAGTTCAGTCCCGATTGGAATTTCACGGCCAGCTTTCAGTAATTCGGCTTCCGGCACAGTTTCGTCCGCTGTAGCGACCGAGAAGTCTTTGTCTGGATCACTGGCGTCAGGTTTAGAGTTGCCTTTTAACTCAAGCAGCCAGCCATCGTAGTTGAGATCTTCACAGGGAAACGCTTGCGTGAGATCGCCGATTAACTCATCCCTGAACATCTCAAGAGACCACAGCTCTGGATCGTCAAATTTGCTGCAGCACATGCCAAATACCGGGGTAAAATCTGTATCAGTTTCAATAAACTTTTCTGCCTGATACTTTTCCCAGACTGATTCAGCGCTTTTACGAAGCTTGAGCAGATGCCGAAGTTCCTGCCCGCCAAACCCCGAGCGCAGAAGTTCAGGCATCCACGGATAAAGATGTCTGACGACATCTTCCATACGACAGACGCTGGAATAATGGACGGGTAGCCCATTCTCTGTCAGTGCAGATGCCAGCTCCCGCAGCGAAACTTTTTTCCCTCTCTCTTCTTCAAGCAACTGCCTGGCATCCTGAACCGAGAGGGCTTTATCAATGAACGTCAGCTGTCCGTGCGTTTCATTTTCTGCCAGGTGCCCCGTCAGGCACTGAAAGCGGCCTGCCCAGGGTTTCACCACGCAGGTCATCCGGTAAAAACGCGTATCTCCGGTTTCGTCCCACAGTTCACGCATAATGGCATAACGGGTGTTCCCGCCATCGCTGAAGGTCCATATTCCTTCAGGAAGACGCGGATCGCGGGTGACCAGTGGTACGGATTCGAGACCACGCGCGCGAATAGACGATTTGATGTCATCAAAACGGGGGTTTCGCGTTTTTCGTGGATTATCGGGATTGGGACACAGCTGATCCAATGTGAATACATGGGTGATGTTTTCTCGGTCTGGCAATGGGCTTAAAACCTGCTGAGCCTTTTTCACTGTGCTGGCCTCCGGAAGTCATAACCCAGGTCATATCCTCCTTCAGGGTATTCACTGAAGAGAGTAAATTTGCCGTCAAACTGCGTTTTGATAGTGCCGGTCGGCCCTTGCCGCTGTTTACTGATAATGATTTCGGCCTGACCAGGATGTGCGGTATCGGCGTGGTACACCTCATCGCGATAAATAAACGCAATCAGATCGGCATCCTGTTCGAGCGCCCCTGAATCACGAAGATCGCCATTGTTTGGCCGCTTATCCGCGCGTTGCTCAACCTGGCGGTTGAGCTGTGACAGTGCAAGGACGGGGCACCCCAGTTCTTTACCAAGCGCTTTAAGAGATCGGGATATCTCAGCGATTTCCTGCGTGCGGTTTTCCATGTCCGGACAGCGCATCAGCTGAAGATAATCCACCATAATGAGAGAGGGTTTGCCGTATTTTCGGGCGTATCTGCGGGCGCGGGTACGAAGGGTAGCCGGTGTCTGATTGCTGTTATCATCAATGATTAACCTTTGCCGCCAGTCCGCTATTTCCTGTGCACCCATGCATATCCTGCCCCAGTCAGCGTCGCTGAGATTGCCGCTGCGCAGGCTGTTGAGCTCTACCCTGCTGCGCATCGACAGCATCCGCATGGTCAACTGGTCGGTGGGCATTTCAATGCTGAAGATGATTACATTCTCTTCGGGTCGGCTCTGCAGAGCACCAATGCCCCAGCTGAGCGCCAGTGAGGTTTTGCCCATAGACGGTCGGGCAGCAAGTATGATCAAATCGCCGGGCTGCAGTCCACACGTCATAAAATCAAACTCAGCCATCCCGGTCGGTGTTCCCGTAATTCCATTGTCTGCAGCAGTGGCCACTTCCAACTTGCTCAGCAGCTGATCCAGCGCCTGCATGATTTCCGTTTCGCACTCGTTTGCATGGTGTCCCTGCTCACTCAACCGGAAAAGCGCATCTTCAGCGTGGGCGGCAACACTAAGGGAATTAAGCCTGCTACTGCCAATATCTGCCAGAAGAGAGTTACCAATGATCTGTAGTTGTCTGAGCCGGCTCTTTTCGAGAACAATTCCGGCATAGGAGAGGATATTTGCCGCCGAAGGGGTGTTTTTGCTGAGTTCGGCAAGATAAGCAAAGCCGCCAGCCGTATCGAGCCGGCCTTCGCTTTCCAGCATTTCACTGAGGGTGATAAGGTCAAAAGGCTGTAAGCGGGAGGTCAGGCCACTCATGGCACGAAAAATCGCCCGATGGGCGCCAACGAAGAAATCGTCTCCGGTAAGCAGAAGATTGATATCGTCCCATCGTTCATTATCGAGCATCAATGCACCCAACACGCACTGCTCTGCATCGGTATGGTAAGGAATACTTTCTGTAACTAATGGTTTTTCAGGCATGAGATGATCCCTCCACAAATAAACGTGGATTAGCATTCGTTTGAAGAATGAGGTGCTAGCTGTTAGCTGATTGAGCCGCTAACTCTTCTGTATAGATGTCCAGATAGCGATCAATAAGACCCTGTACAATTTTTGATGCACTCACCACCCGGCCTGAAGACTGAGTGAGCCTGACGGCACAGCTTTCAGTTTTCATACGTCTGACTAGACCTATGTAAACGATTGGTGCAGGGTTCTGGGCATCAGTTACTGAGGGCATAGTCTCTCCGGCTTAAGTCAAAGTGTGGATTTCTTCTTAACTCAAATTATTACTTTCAGGCCCATCTGTTCTGGCGCCTGAATGATCCCGAATGCTCAGCAGCAACAAACATCATGCCTGAAGCGAAAATCTTGCCCGCTCCATGAAAACTATGCCAGCATTGATGAAAGAGTATGAAATTCTTTAACGTTTTATTTATAAAGTCTTTAAATATTACCATCACTTAAGACTTTCGTGCAAATATTTCCCATTTAGTGGTATTTATTCCCACAACGAATACTAATTTTTCCTTTAGAATCATGTGTATTGTTTTCGCTTAGGACGTACGCATGCTTGACACAATTGAGAAGAGGTTGAAATGTTGCCGCGCGGCAACCGGAACGTCGCCTCAGGAAGTAGTGAACTACGTTCAGCAGAAGAATACTGACCTCTCCTACACGACTTACACTCGCTGGGAGTCTGGCGGTACCGTACCGCCGCGACGCATTGATGTGATCAATCTGATTGCAGGCTTTTTCAGCGAGAGCGGCCTGAAGGTTGAAGGTGACTGGATCATGACGGGTGCGGGATTTCCGCCGCAGTTCACTGAATACACCCAGCTCGATGAAGATACCCTTTTCATACTGGCCAGCCGCCAGATTCCCGACGTAGAACTCATACAGGTCGGCGGTACCTACGGCGAGCCTTATATAAGTTTCGGAGAGTTCTGTATTGTATCCAATGAACGAACTCTGGACCCTAATAACAACAAGCTATGCCATGTAAGGCACAAAAACGGCTTGGTAATTGGGGTGGTCAAAATAGTTGACGAGGATAACGTCACTATTGAAGGTGTAAAAAGCACGGCCATTAAGAAAGAAGATATTCTCGAGTGCCGGAGAGTGAAGTGGATCCAAAAGAGGTAAAACTAAATTTTCATCGCTGCAGTACTGAGGTGATAAACTTCCTGAATAAGCTGGAAAAAACGACCTATATATCCACGTTGCTAATTGAAAAAAATACTATCTCAGCCCATCAGAGCAATGGTTATGCGGACTGGGATAACAAGTTTTATTACGATGGGAAATACAAAGACAGCCTTCTCATTAAAATTGGTATTGAGCTGACAAAGATCCAAAAAGGGGACGTCAGTACAGTGGTCTGGGATGACGCTCTCCGCAATGACAAAAATAATGTTATTGATGAACAACGTCGGCAACACAACATTTATCACGGCATTAGCTTTATCTATGGAATTGAAAATGAGTTGAGTATGGCACTCAACATCTGTACCGGGGCTGACACCTCGCAAAAGGAATTCGAAAATCTGATACTGCCAATGCGGTTTGCACTGCTGAACTATTTTAAGGACTTATGATGTTTACCAAAACCTATTCCGTAGACGAAAAGCACGTTGATTTTCAGGGTGTTGTGGATGGACTGTATTATCCCTTCTACATGGAGTGGACGCGCCACGCGTTTATGAAAGAAGAACTGGGATTGGATCTCGAACAGGAGTTCGCTGAAGGACGCCTTCACATGATTCTGGAATACACGATGCGCTTTAAAAAGAGCCTGCAGAAAGGCGATGAAATGCAGGTAACATGCGCCCTTCAGGCAAATGAGAAGCGCAGCCGCGTCAATTTTATCCAACAAATACTGGTTAACGATGTTGTGTATGCAGAAGCAGTATTTACCGCTACTTGCATCGCTAATGGCAGACCAACCGTTCCTGACGCAGTGAAAAATGCTATTCCAGCCTGAATTATCTGAGGGGACCCTGCCGGGTTCCCTTGTCAGTTTTCAATCAGAATATATCGGCTGTCCTTAATTTTATTCTTTCCTGCCTGATAAAATAATGAGAGGCGCACTAAATATCCACTCCGCTTCTGATATTTACCTTCCAGCCCTTCAGATTCATATATTCGCACCCTGAAAAAACGCTTATCGTTACGCATATGCAATACGCCATTCTTTTCAAATGACGCTTGCACAGCCCTGCGATCATTATCAATGCCCGTGGCTTCAATGAATTTAAATACCGTTCCCGGCAGGGATATAAACATAAAACCACTTACTGCATGAAGCATACTGTCTTTCTCATTCACGCTAAGCAATTTATTATTAATTGACTCTTTAAGCCACAATAAGAATTGCTCGCCAGGATTACCTGTATCACTGCTTTCAGGTGCAGCGGTAGTAACGGACTTTTCACACGCAACATCTTCTTTGCTGGCTTGATTCAGCACAGAATCGATAAAAGGCAATATTTCCTGCGGCTTAACATCGGGAATAAGTTCCAGGCTTTCATCCGGGATCGCAATTACCTGTTCATTCATATCCTGTACAGGCCAACACTCATCTGAAGTAGCCGTAACTGCTCTATCCGCCTGTTCATCCACATTGGTCTCCGCCGGTTCAGCTGCAGCAAACATGCTGAGAAGGACGGTCGTATCATCATCAGCCGCTTTTTCAGCCACTGGCTGCTCAGTTACTGCGCCGCAGTTTTCTGAAAGTGCTGAGGGCAAAGACCCGGTTTCATCATCCGCAGTTAACGGAGGTTCTGCGTTCACTGGTGCGAGACCGAAGGTCAGACCCATTGCACTTTCCGACCCGATACCGGCGAGTGCTGAGGCCGCACTGATGATATCGCCAGGGAAAGCCGTCGCCGGCAGCCCCGGATCCGCTATCGGTACTGCAGCGGCCACAGCAGGCAAGCCTGCCGGCGGAGAACCGGCGGGGGAGCCGATGATGCCCCGCGCATTGTTGAGAATTTCATTGATGAGCGGCATGGCCGCCGCATCCCCGCTGGCCAGAGAAGCCATCACCCGCATGGCCTGGCGATCGCCGCAGAGCCAGCTGACCCCGTCATCAGGTAACAGCCTGGCGGCCATCATTGCTGGCATACCGGAATCGGCTGGATTGCTTATCCGGAACCGATAAGGTGCACCCGGCAATGACATACCGGGGATCCAGCATTGTCCGTCCAGCAATTCCCCTTCAATCCTGTTCAGTTGCGGCAGATGCGCCGTAAGCGCTGACCAGAAAACGACCGCATTCCAGAGCGTGTTTTTTGCGGCCTGTTCCTCGGGTGCCGCGCCCGGAGGAAACATATGCCCTTTTGCCAGCCTGACGCTGCAAGCAGTAAATTTCAGGGTGAGATCTATGTATCCGCCCTCTTTACTCCATTCACCTTCAGCGCTGGCCGGCACATTTTGTACGCCCTCAGCGAGTCTCTTAAGCGGTGCCAGGTAAAGCCGGTTATAAATCTCCTCAGGCAAAGACGTGTTATCCCAGATTTGCCGGAGGAGGTGCTTACGATGCGGGGAAGAAAGCAGCTCTGCGGCTGGCTGTGGCGCGAAATATCCCGGCGGAACCTTACCGCCAGCCTGTGCTGGCTTAACCGCGGTTTGCCCCCCGGATATCATGGTTATGAGCTTACTGAACATTCTGGCTCCCTGATAATTCAGCTTCATTGCTGATATTAAGCGCAGCCTCTACGCTCTCTGAGTCCTTTCCGTCCGGCGTTTCAGAGCCTTCGCTTAATGCATCGAGGCAGCCGGTCACGATACAGACCAGCTCATTGGGCACCAGAATTTTACGCGCGCGCGTCACCGATACGTAGAGAAGATTAAGCTCATCTTCTTTTTCACGCGCGTTTAAAAGGGGATCGGTAATATCAACAAAATCGTCGTTGATTTTGACCGCGTTCCACTCAAGCCCTTTACTGCGGTGCGCCGTCACGACCGTCACATCAGCATCGCTTTCGCGCGTCACAGCCTGCTTTTTTAACACGGCCAGCAGCATTGGCAGTGGAAAGTACATGTCCAGCAATCGTACACCCTGCCCCATTTCCGGATCTTTTGTGGCTTTGGCAATGGTTCGGTATTCTTCAAAGTCACAATAATCACGCGTCAGCTGCGGCGACTGAATGCGATCGGGCATATCGACCGAAAGCCAGTACAAATCTTCCAGTTCACCAATGCGGTATCCCTCCATGCCGCCCACCCAGTACACCTTTTTACCCGTCAGGCTCTCCACCAGGGCGGAACCAATCACGCCCGCTACCGTCCGGCTGATTACGCAGCAGTGCGCGGTTCCTGCGGGCAGTTCGGGTACAACCTGGTCCTCACCGCCAAGGCCGAAAATCCGGCGGGTTTCCCCCGCCCCGGCAAGCAGGGTATTCGCAACGTCTGCGACCGCCGGACCAAACCGGAAGCTGTTCGTCAGCCACAGCCTGTCTGCAGTCTCCAGCTGCGGAGAAACCAGAGCGTTTTCCGCCCCCCTGAAGCGATATATCTGCTGATAACGATCGCCGACAAGGATGATGCGACAGGGCTGGCTGAGAACAAACTGACTGGTCACCGGATTAGCATCCTGCGCCTCATCGAAAAGGATCACGTCCCATTTCTTATTCAGCTCCGGCACTGACAGCTGATAAAGTTTAAGATAGGTGTCATGCGTCACCGGAAAATGTGCATCCATCCGGGTCATTTCGTGCCATATGACCTGTGCAGCGCCGAGTATTTTGCCCGCGTCCAGTCCGCCCCGATCGCTCTCATCGGGCAGATGCAGAAATGATATTTCTCCGTCGGCGCTGTACAGAAAGGTGTTAAGCGTGCCCAGCGCAGTCCGTGCCAGCAGCCAGTGACGGGTGTTGAGCAGCCGCGCAATATCCGTTACGCGAAGAGACGTGGTTAGCCGTGCCTGGAAGTGCCGCCCGAACGTCGGCCATGCCAGTTGATGAAACGTTCTGCACTCGACGTTAAAAGGAAAACGACGCTCGGACTCCTCCCTGATCGCGCGATTGTAGGCGAGATAAAGCATCCGCTTCGTGGGGTTTGCCAGTGCGTAGGCTTCAAGCGTGGACGTTTTGCCCGTACCGGCAAACGCCGTAACGACAAGTTTCCTGCCTTTCCAGGCGATGATCTGTGCCTGCTCCTGCGTGGGTTGCATGTAATCAGTACCTCCGTCAGCGTCAAGCCATGAACCATGCCCTGCCGGGGAGGCGGTATCCACCGCAAACTCTATACTGACCCGCAAAAAAAACGCCTCCGGAGAGGCGTTATGGTCAGGCTGCGCGTTGCTCTGCGATGCCGAGTTTTGCTGCCCACCTGGCGGTGTAGTGCAGCGGGGTGTAAAGCGTGCGACGCCGCTCAAGCGTCAGCGTGTTTCCGGTCACAACCTCTGCCGCAATGCCGCAGAGCGAGAGCTGTATATAGGACATACTGGCGGCCAGTGGATCAACGTCCGTCACAGATACCCACAGCTGTTCTGAGACCGTGTAACCGCGCTGAGCAAACTCTTCAGCGAAGGCGATGACCATACAACCTGCACCGCTCGCCGGCTCCTGCAGGGTAATGAAATCTTTTCCCTGCATCAGCGCATCGATGCCGGAAAGCTGCACTGATGCCATCATTCGCGATACGTCCCACGGCGTGAAAAACTGGCCGCGATACTTATCACCCAGCTCAAGCTCCATAAAAACGCTGCCGAGAAAATCACAACGTTCCTGATCGAGCGCCATCACGACGTGACCCAGTAACTCAGCCATCCGGGTGACGTCTTCCTTCTCGTAGCCGACAATTATGCTCAGATACTGCTTTTCCAGCTCTGCATCGTGCGCAACGCCGTTGTGCAGGGCAATGGCCGCGCAGCTGACGAAGTCCTCAAACACTTTGTGCCGGTGATGATAACGGGCCGTGGTGTTGAAAATCTTCAGGAATGCGCTGCGATGGTTGATATAAGTCATGCGTGTTCTCCATAAAAAAAGGGGAACACGCCCCTGAGGAGGTGTTCCCCTCAGGGTATGAGGCAAGCCTTACGGCCCGCCTTTTTTGGTTACCAGCTGTACGTAGTGAATCCTTCCGCCTCCGGAGCCTCTGATTCAAAAATCAGGATTTCCACGGCATCCGAACGCACCAATGAAGCGATCACGCGGCGGGCTTCTTTCGATAACCCGGCTTCTTTCAGCCGCAGAACCGGCGCGGTACACGCGGTTAACCGCAGAAGATAGCCCCCGCCGATATAGTGGACCAACTCACCGTTTCCGACTTCACGGGTCGTGATTTCATCCAGCAGCGCATTGTCTTCTGCGCTGAGGTGAGCCGTCGAAATAACCCGACAGCGAAGGTACTCACTGTTGCCGCTCATCCCTGTACCGCCTGCTGAACGGATGTTGCACCTTCTGGTTCATGAGGTTCAACGACCGGCACCAGATGAAGCCCGGGCCTGCCGTCGTCCAGCTCGTCAATAATCGCCTCAGCACTGCAGACGTGCTCGCCCCGATCGTAACAGTCATAACCATCAAGATCGTGAACCGGCTCGCTGTACCAGTGCCGAATTTCACAGTCAAAGGTAGATGACAGTGCCGCGATGACCTCTGCCGCCGGCGGGAACCAGGCGGAATCAAACGCAAGTTTTATGCTGCTGACGCCATCACGTTCCCAGCTGACGTTGTGACCTGCCGGCCACTCCATACCGTACTGCCGGCAATAGAGGCTGCAGGACGTAGACGCCCCGGACAGAAGTCCGCCACTTCCGTTCAGTTCGGCAGCCAGCCGGCTCGGGATTATCTGCAGCATATCGCATGGTTGAGCCCTGTCAGGCAGCTGACTCAGTCGTTCCCAGCACTGACCCGGGTCGATTTCCCGGGAAAGCGTGGCAATACCAAACCAGTCTGCATAGCGTTCCTCAATGAGTCGCGCGATATGTCTGCGTGAAACGTCCGGAATACTGTCCCAGCGGATCGCGTCGATACCCGACTGATGGTAAAGCCGCTCAATTTTGCGCAGATGCTCCCCGTCAAGCGGTACGTCATTGCGCAGTAAACCGAGCCACTGATCAAACGCCAGGTTCGCCGGCGTGCCCTGTCCCGTTCCGCTCTGCATTAACCCGGGAAACGGCGGAAAAGACTCCGTTTTAACCGGACGTAGCAGGCCGCCATACCCCGCCAGAAACAGCTTTATGCTGCGCATGACGGCGTGACGGTAAAGCGGTACGGCTTCACCGCTGATCCACTCCTCCATGATGCTGATAAGCGCGGATTTTCCGGTGATTTCTAAACGGTTATGGCACCAGTCTGACATGGTTAATTCCTCTTTTTTTCAAAAAAAAGAGGGCACTGTCCCGTGAGGAACAATGCCCTCACGGGACGGCAACGCGTTTACTTAACGATGCCGGATTGGTGTGTTATGCAGCTTCAGCCGCACGTTGATCTAACTGCAGTAAAAACTCTGATGCTTCTCTCGCGTGCCGGCAGGCACGAAAGAGGGCTTTTTTGTCCGACTTCAGTACCTCAAGCCACGATTTTATGTAGCTGTCGTGTTGAACGTCGCCAAACACGCCGAGCTGAGCGCACAGAAACGCACTGCCCATCTCCGCTATCAGTTCCTCAAACGCATACACCGGGTCGCCGAAGGTTTTCGACGGTTTGGTTATGCCTTCGCGGTTCAGTCGTGACTCATGGCCGGTGGCGTGCACAACTTCATGCAGCAGCGTGCTGAAGTAGTCGGCGTGGGTAAAAAACTGTTCAGCCTTCGGCATCAGTATGGAATCAGTGTGTCTGGCGTAACAGGCCCGGTTCTGTAATCTGAACTCCACCTTAACGCCCGCCATATGCACAATCTCACATATCCGTTTTTCCGTCGGCCAGTCGATCGTACCGGGGTATTCAGCTACGGGAGACTCATGCGGTACAGCCGCAACACTGTCCGGTAAACCGTCACACTGCTCGACGTTAAACAGGAAGTTAGGCTTTATCATGGCCCGCGATTCCATCAGCGGCTTACCGTCGGAATCAAACAGCTTGTTTCCGCTGGCATCCTCAGCCTGCTTTTCAAAAGGTCTGAAGATAATGGCCTCTGATGACGTTTCACCTTTGCGAACCTGACCGCCCAGCTCCTGCGCCTGACGATACGTTACCCAGCGATCGGTGCTGTATCCTTTTTCCTCTGCGGCCAGCCATAACAGCAGCACGTTTACGCCGCTGTAAGGCTTACCGGTTAAGGCATTAACCGGTAACGGACCCGCTGCGGCGCAGCGGCCAGCAGTGCGCCACGGTTTTTTCCATGGCGCGACGCCGTTCTCCAGTGCCTCAACGATACGGTCAGTGACCTTCTGGTACAGATCGACGCTCTCAGTTTTCTTCGTGCGACGAGTTTTGGTTGGTTTGGTCATGGGATGTTCCTTAAATGAAAAAAGGGCGCATCCCTCCCCTGCCGGGCGAGAAATACGCCCGTCAGGGGAAGTGGTTAACGCACCGGAGAAATAATCTTTCCGTCGGCGGTTATGCTGTTCAGCCGCAACCGGAGTTGCCGCCTGGAATGATAGAAAGCGTGGCGGTCATGCCGCTTACTGTCAGTAAACATTGCTTCTTCAAGCATTGAAGCTGCCGAACCGAACCACTGGGCCCGCTCTTCGTCGCAGCTGCAGTCACAAAAATCCGAAGTCCTCATCAGGTCGATCCGTTCACAGAACAGCGCGAGTTTACGCTGACTGAGCCAGCTGATGGTTTTGCGCTTCAGCTGATAGGGTGAACGGACAGACAGAACAACCACCCTGTCTGCCGGCGTTATGGGACTGAAAAAGGCCGGGTCATCTACAGTGAGATCGTACGTCTCAGAGATCTGACCAAAATTCAGTTCTACCTGCACGCCCGGATCGGTACTCCCACCGCTGTATTCAAGCGCATAAATTCGCTCTTTGCGGTAGAAAAGCTGACCGGGTAATCCGTTCCTGAACTCCAGGAACAAACCTTCCTGCGAACAGATAACAAGCCTGACTGACATAGCCTGATAGTAGGTTTCATGAAACAGCTGCGCGAGCGCGTCACTGTTGAAAGTAAACATAGGATCACCTGCTGTAATAGCGGGATCTGTCTCCTTCCGGAGAGCAAATCCCGGAAGGATGGGTATACAGGTCAGCTGTTGTGCTGCTGAGCTAGCCAGAACTCAATGCCTGATATGGCTTCCCACTCTTCAGTGGTGACCTGCTTACCGGGACCGGAGGTTTTTACCAGCAGCAGGTGTTCAATTGCGCCAGGTATAACAAACGATGCAGGTATTTTTTCAGGTGCTTTAGTAAACATATCCATATTCCATGCCAGCCATCGCTGCGCGAAACGCCAGCTTTGCGGACAGGAACTGGTTATGTAATAGCTTTCTGGGCATAGGTTATGCAGAAGAATCAGCACGATGCGCACGAATAAATCCTGTTTGCATCGCTGGCTCTCCACTTTACGGTATGGCCGAAAATTATCCGAAAGCGTCTGCCTGAGATAGAACGGATTCAGGCAGTAGCCTTCGCCGTCCTTATGGTTGAACGTGACCGAACCCTCTTCGTCAAAAAGTTCTGACGCGCGGTTCATGTCAAAACCCAGCTGCTTATAAGGCCGGAGCTGAGCGGGAAGAAGCCAGAAGGCTTCTTTAACTGCGTCGGTAAACCTGAACCACTGTTCATCATTTATGGACGCTCCCTGCTCAAACTGGTAAACGCCCGGAAGGACCAGAGGCTCGGTTGGTGTATGTGTCATGGTAAATCTCCATTAAAAAGGGGATCTACCGCCCACAGGGAGGTAAATCCCCGTTGGGTTAAGTTGGTCTGTCCGGAGAGTAAATCCCGGAAGGAGGGTTAAGGTTTTTACCCTAAATGGTCATTAAAAAATCTGTGTCATCGCATGCAACCACAGCTTTGTTATAACGATATTCCCAGCGGCCCTCTTCAATTGAGCGGTTCCAGTGGTATTCGTAGATATCCACCGCTATCAGGTGAAGATTTTCCTGCACCTCCAGCGCGAGCGCTGAGCAGGTTGCTGTTTCTCCCTGGATACTGGCCTCTTCAAATTCACCGAGTTGCTTACCTACGTACTCAAGAGCGTTGTGTATAAGGCTCATACACTCTGGATCTGCATAGTAATCACACTCGATATTCTCAAGTGCACGGATCCCGACGAGTTCGCTTTCAAGCTGAAGCATGAAGCTGAGTACATCATTTGGTGTAGAGAATCGCATCGGTATATCTCCTCAGGGAGGGATACCGCCTGGAGGCGGGTATCTCCTCCAGGTGCATAAAGTTAAAAGTCAGCGTTTGTCGGTTTTCAGTTCTTCGAGCGCGAACTCAAGTTCTGAAACCAGCCCCCAGTCGAATTCAAAAGCCCCGGGGTGAGTAAACATCATGGACGCGCGTTCCAGACGTGTACCGTCAGTTGGCGAGCACGGACGGAGATGAACCGGTAACAGCCAGAATGCTTCAGTGACTGCCAGGGTAAAACTGTGCCACTGGCTCGGGGATATCCATCCGCTCTGCTTCACGGTATAGGTAACGTGTTGGGGCGGTACGGAAATTGGTGTCATGATAAATCCTCAAAAAAAGGGGATTTATCCCCCTGATGGGGAATAAATCCCCACAGGGTTAAGTCAGATTAGAAAGATTCTAATCGGCCAATTGCCAGAAAGTTTGTTGAAATAGTCATATTCCATTTTCCCTTACTGATATGCATAACGCAGGTTTGCCATCTGATTCGCCAGCTTTAGTGCAAAACGGCGAGCCTGACGATAAGAGCGGAATACCTCATCCGAATTATTCAGAGAACCAAACCGGTGATTACCGTAAAACGTACCGGAACGGGTAAGTATGCCGGCCGTCCATTTTCCTGACGATAACTGATGAACCTGAACCTTAAAGCAGAGTGAGCCAGCCCGGTTCGTTATCCACTCTTCTTTTCTTTTACCGGCAGCGGCGCGATCCCACAGGGATAACGCTGCAGCAGAGGTGGCTGAAAAAATGTCTTGTATGGAAAAGGAGGTTGGTAATAAAACGGTATGCATGGTGTTTCTCCTGTTGAGCGGGAAACACCTGCCCTGTCGGGAAGATGTTTCCCGAGGGGGCATTCGCATAGCGAATGTATGCTTCAGACGATTGCGCTGTTATTTCTGAGCGGTGAACACCCTGAAAGTCGCAGCATCAGACGCGGCATGCTGTGCGGCTTTCGCTGCAGCTTTGTGGGTAAAATGCTCCCCGTGCCGGCTGAAGATGAATTCATCGCCTGGCTGGCCTGCAATCAACGTTCTTGCCATAACAATGGCGTGATAACGTTGATCGTCAAACCAGACGCGGGAACGAAATTCATAATGACCGGTAGGTGAAGCAAGCCACCATGTTCCCCTGAGTGCAGCCTTAAGGTCAGGACATTCAGATGCAACGCGGGTTGCAACGGAAAGGACCAGATCGAATGGTGTACGCAACTCATTCAGAAACGAGCGGGTTATGGACATAGTTTCTCCAGAAAACAGAGAAACATTTGCTCTGTCGGGAATGTTTCCCCGAAGGACGAAGGCCGGAGCCGGAGCCGGAGCCGGATGGTTGAATGTACCTTCATCGCCAGGCAGTAGGAGCCGTGATTGACGATATCTGCTTCCAAAGGCGAGCAGATGTACCACACTGATGCGTTCTCCCTTTCAGGCTTCAGGAGTGTTGTTTGCAGCTACCCGAAGGCGGTCATCTCAAGCTACAGACCATTGGTGGTTGTCCGAAGACAACGTAAGAAGCGTTTTAATAATAGCGTTTGCTTAAAGCCAATTACAAGAACCTTTTATTCATCTGACTCATCTATCCGGTTATAAACCCGGGCAACGTACGCACCACGTCCATCACCGTGTCCAAGATCCATTGAAACTAAAGCCTCAGCCTCTTTGCGACTCATACCATTTTCTAAATGATGATTTACAGCATCTTTTGAATAAGCATACCTGAGACTGTGAGGTGCATGGATTCCGGTCATTCCACTTTCACGTAATACGTTATGATAACGATCAAGCGCCTGATGAAGCATTGGTTTATCGATTAATTTACCGTTATTTTTTTCTATGTAGCGAATAGCTTCATTTAACAGGTTAACAACCTTCTCTTTATCAAAAACGGTGGCATCACGTGGACGCCCTCCTTTAGAGCCAAACACAACGCGAACATTATTACTTCCGGCTTCTAAATTTTTCCGCCAGGTCTTAAGTGACTTTGCCGACTGAACCGTTTCCTCTGCACGCAGCCCAATATATCTGGCGAGCTGAATACCTAACGCAATCCCCCTGTCTTTTTCTGAAACCGTTAAAACTATTTCTCTGAGACGTTCATCAGAAATGGCAACTTTAGAGCCTTCTCGACTGGCTCCTGAAATATTCAGTGCCTGATTACTTAATTTTTCATGTGCAGGATTAGCCAGAATGTTACGTCCGCCTTGTGACAGGATTGAACGTAAAGCGGCCATTTCATTTTGCAGGGTGCGTGACGAGATATTTTCATCCTGACGACTACGAATATAATTTTCGAGATGCTTGGTTTTAATATGGCTTACGTCCCGAATCTGAATATTAAGGGTTGCCAGTCGCTCAGAAAAGCGACTGGCAATCTTTGAACGATCAGAAACCGTTTTAAAACTTCCTCCGCCCTGACGTGCGAGCGTGACGAGCTGCTTACCTAATTTACCAGACAATTTTTATCTCCTTCAGAACCTACAGCTGTAAGCCCATAAACCCACAGCTTTATGACTCTGAATCTGTACATCTCTTCCCCGATGACACGGTTGCTTTTGCGCTTCCTGCGTCTCGACTGGTATCTGTGCATCGGGGCGGCGAAATGTTGAGTTCTTGCGAGGCTCCCCAGGTCTCTGACCTGTTTGCGGCTTGCGCCGTGCTGACGTTAGTCAGTCTGCCTCCGTACACCAGTTTCCTGATGTCGCCATCGATACCGAGTCGATCATTCTCCTTCTAATAAAACGTCCTTAACGGGTTGTTCGTTAACGTCGCGTCATGGTTTATAAATAGCCAGTTGAGCATCTGAAAACACGTAATACGTGCACGTCAGAATGTACCGGCATGCTGAAAACCGCACTGTACGTGGGTTTGACCGTTATGCGCTGCGCGCGTCACTTTGTTCTCGTTTCACTCGAACCAAAGTGACGCCGCGCAGCTTCATGCTCCTAATGCGTCTTCCGCAAGCGCCCAAATGTTCCAAATGGGCTTATGCGTCATAGCAAAAGTCGTATGCAGCTCAGGGCGTATCCCTGACAAATCTCATAACGTAATTGAAAAAAGCATCATTGTGGATGCATTGTCTGAGGGCGTAGGCGTATGTAAAAGCCTGACTTTGGTGTGATTAATGTACTCCCATCGTCGCGTCGTAGGTGCGCATGTTTTGACGATATCTGCTTCCAGGAGCGAGCAGATTTACCACACTGATGTGTTCTCCCTTTCAGGCTACAGGAGTGTTTTCGTAGCTACCCGAAGGCGATCCTCTCAAGCTACCGGACCATTGGTGGCCGCCTTGTGGCGGCTTACAACAATTGAAAACATATCAATCATTATGTAGGAATGTCAATCAGACGATGTAAGTTATTAAACATCTCAACAAATACTGAATAAGTATTTATATGGAATATCATGAAATAACTAAATTTATCAAGCCCGCCTTAGAATTGGCGATTAAATTAAACTCAAAAACCACCAAAAACAACTATAGATTTATTTACACAATCTTTCCCTGAAGAAGAAAAACCTTTCCAAGTTAGAAATATCACATTTGAAAATTAAAGTGAAATTAGCGTTGAATTCACATGGATTATATATGAAGGAAGATTTAGTTGTGTTTTTTAAGAGAGGGTACAATTTAAGGTGTATTTAACCCAAGAAGAAACACATTATTTGTAGTTGATCGCACATGCTTTCTTTGATCTACTGATTGATCCAAACAGTTAAATCATCATTACTGATTTTTAATTTTTCCATTTAAATATTAACTTCCTCGAACACACAACCATGTGCTATGTTATAAAAGCAGCCCTTTAACAACCATTCAACATCACCCTAGTAAAGATAATAACGAAATCATTAGCCAAACACAACAATGACTCTCCCAAACTCACTAAAATTGAGCCTTAAAAAACACCTCTTCGTATTCAACCCCACAATCTAACTACATGCACCACAATGAAAATTTCATTATTAATTTAATTTGCAATACTATAAACAAAAGAAAAGAAATCAACAATCTAAGGCTATCCATAACCCCAGAAAGCAATTTACTTGACTGTTCAATAATTAATTTATAATGAGCGATTAACTTGCCGACCTCCCTGCGCCGCTCTTTCATAGTAGAATTTTAAAACCCAATAAATCATTTTCGATTCAGAATTTCAGCCGGTATCGCTTCGCCATGGTACTTTTCATAAATCGTGTTGAGCTTGCCATTTTTCAGGTTGGTGGCAATCCACTCATTTAATTTCTCTTTAAGCTCAGGCTCTCCCTTTTTAATACCAATCGCGAGATCGAATACCGTTAAGGTGAGTTTTGGCTCAAAGCTTAACTTGGGATTCTGTTTTTTAATCTGATTAACCAGTGTGGCTGAAGTCGCAACGGCATAGGCCTGACCACTCACTGCTGCAGTGACAAGCGTTGCATCATCGTCATAACGCTGAACGGTGAATCCTTTTTTCATTGCATCCTGACTCAACATTGAGTCCTGCGTGGTACCACGGGTCACCGTAATGGCATGCCCTTTTAAATCTGCCCAGTCGCTGACTTTGGTGGCAGCAGGAGCGGCAATAACCGAACGCAAACCGGCATAAGCGCGGGTGAAGTCAATAACCTGCGCGCGTTGAGGCGTCACAGAAAGCGTTGAGATCACAATATCGGCTTTGCCCGTTTGCAGGTTGGGAATACGTGTTGGCCCCGTGGTTTCAATAAACTTCAGCTTTAATCCCCAGTCTTTTGCCAGCAGTTCTGCCGTTTCAACATCTGAACCCACTGGTTTCATTGCGGCATCGAGCATGCCTGAGGGCGGGAGCGACATATCGGTTGCCACGCGAAGCTCACCACGTTGCTGGATTTCCTCAAGCGCATTGGCGGAAGCAGGCAATGTGATAACGGCGGTCATCATGCTGGCGAGTAAGGCGATAGATTTTACGTATTTCATTATTATTCTCCTGAGTACGAGGGATACAGCGATGGCGGGTGAATTAGAGATCGTTAGCAATAAATTCTCTGAGCGCTTCGGTTTCTGGTTCTTTCAAAATGGCGGCGCTGCCGCTTTCATGCACTTTTCCCTGATGCATAAAAATCACCTTATCAGCGACTTTGCGGGCGAAGTTCATCTCATGCGTCACCATTATCATGGTCATACCGCTGCCAGCCAGACGCTCAATCACACGCAGCACTTCACCGGTTAATTTAGGATCGAGCGCCGAGGTGACTTCATCGAACAGCATGACCTTCGGCTTCATCGCCAGCGATCGCGCGATCGCGGCGCGCTGCTGCTGCCCGCCGGAAAGCTGCTCAGGATAGCTGTCCGCTTTGTCAGCCAGTCCGACCTGCTCAAGCACGGAGAGCGCTAATCTTCTGGCTTCTGCCTTCGGCAATTTCTTGACGGTGACAGGACCGAGCGTGATGTTTTGCTCAATGGTGAGGTGAGGAAACAGGTTGTAGCTCTGAAATACGATGCCGACATCCTGGCGCAGTTTCCGCAAATCGACCTGTGGGTCTTCCACCTTATACCCGCACACTTCGATACTGCCTCCGTTGATGGTTTCCAGCCGATCGATGCACCGGAGCGCGGTGCTTTTACCCGAGCCGCTGGCGCCGATCAGAGCCACAACCTGCCCCTGATTGACCGAAAACGAGACATCTTTCAGCACCGGATTGTGGCCAAAACTCTTTTGTACGTTGCTTAACGTAATGATTGACATGGTTTTATCCTTTGCCTCAGTTAACGCGTGGCGAAATGGTCTGCAGCCGCTTTGCTTGCTTCTGTGGTGCTCCACGTTCCAGCCGACGGCTGAGTGCCGAGACCGGGAAACACAGGCAGAAATAAATTGCGGCCACGATCAGGTAGATCATAAAAGGCTGGAAAATTGAGTTATTAATGAGCTGGCCAGCGCGAGCCAGTTCGACAAATCCCACGACCGACGCCAGCGACGTGTTTTTGATGATCTGCACTGAGAATCCCACGGTAGGTGGCGTTGCCAGCTTCACTGCCTGCGGCAGGATCACTTTAAACATGCGCTGAGTGCGGGACAGCGCCAGGCATTCGGCTGCTTCCCACTGAGCACGTGGTACAGACTGAATACAGCCTCGCCAGATTTCGCCAAGATAGGCGCTGGCATAGATGGTGAGCGACACTCCGGCAGCCAGCAGCGGCGAAATTGAGTAACCCAGTTGCGGCAGGCCAAAGTAGACCATGAACATAATTATCAGGAGTGGCGTCCCCTGAATCAGCTGCACCCAGGCACTGACCAGCAGGCGCAGCGGCTTGAGTGGCGTAATCCGGCCCAGGGCAATCAGGAACCCCACCAGGCCACCTCCGCCGAAGGCCATCAGCGACAGGATCACTGTCCATACTGTGCCCTCAAGCAGAAACTGCAGGTGGGCAAAGTTAAGAGAAATATTCATCGGCGTGTCTCCTTAAATCGTGGTGCCAAGACGACGGCGGCGCGGGAAGATCGCCTGACCAAACAGCCAGAAAATCACACGCATGAGCAGCGACAGTGCAATATAAATCCCCGCCACAACAAAGAAGGTCTCAAACGGACGATAGGTTTCCGACTGGATGAAGTTGGCGGTTGCGGTGAGCTCCTCCGCCGAGATCTGCGATGTCACGGATGATGCCAGCATCAGCAAAATAAACTGGCTAGTCAGTGAGGGATAAACCCGTTCAATCGCCGGGCGCAGCGCCACATGCCAGTACTGTTGCCAGCGGTTGAGCCCCAGTGTCTCCGCAGCCTCCCACTGACCTTTATGGATGGATTCGAAACCGGCACGCATGATTTCAGCTGTATACGCCCCGACATTGATGGTGAGCGCAATGACGGAGACCGTGAAGGCACTGAAGGAGAAGCCCAGACTGGAGAGACCAAAATAGACCAGAAAGATCTGCACCAGAAAGGGCGTGTTGCGTATCGACTCAACATAAATGCCCGCCAGTCGCGCCGGCCATAACGCATCAGCACGGCGCGCAACGGCGCACAGCGTGCCAATCAAAAAGCCGGTTATTGTCGTCACCAGCGCCAGTTTGGCAGTGAGGAGCGCACCGCTCCATAAGAGCTGCCACTGCGCGAGAATTGCTGTGAAATCGAGCATCATAAAATCAACCCCGGTTATTGCGTTGCTGAGTTCTTCTGACCGGTCAGGCGGTCGTACACTTTGAACAGTGCCTGATTACCATTAGCGCCTTCGCCATAGGCCTGGGCATTTTGATACTGCGTGGCGACAAGTGCGGTAGCGGGCAACGGGACAGGATGTTTCTGCGCAGCCTCCAGCACCAGACGTAGATCCTTCATCATCAAATCAATGCGGAATCCTGCGGAAGCATCGCCCTCAATCATGGAGCTGCCGAGTTTGTCGAGCATCCAGGATGCCGCAGAGCCGCCCATCAGCACCTCGCGCATCTGCGGAAGGTTGATATCCCACGCACGCGCCAGTGCCAGCGCTTCACAAATCGCCTGAATGTTGATGCCGCAAATCAGTTGATTACACAGTTTCACCGTTTGCCCTGCCCCTGATGCACCAACGTGGTTAAGCGTGGTGCCCATCGCAGACAAATAAGGGGTAGCACGGGAATAACCTTCAGCATCGCCGCCCACCATAATGGTCAGTGTGCCGTTTTTGGCGCCCACCGGCCCACCGGACACGGGCGCATCCAGCATGGTGACGCCCACCGCGAGCAGCGCGTCACTTAACTGTCGTGTTGCAGCGGGGGCGATAGTGCTCATATCGACAAAGAGCTTTCCACGCGGCGGATGACTCAACAGCCCACCCTCACCACGCACAATCTCTTCGACCTGCGGGGTATCAGGTAGCATAGAAATAACGATATCGGCATCGCGGGTCGCGCTGACGAGATCGCTCACTACGTCCACACCGAACTGACGCAGCACCTCGCCTGCCGCAGGAACCACATCAAAGGCGCGTACGGTATAACCCGCCTGCGTCAGATTGCGCGCCATTTCGCGACCCATGACGCCAAGGCCGATGAATCCCACAATGCCGGAAGAATTGTTATTCATTGTTATGCTCCAGTTTGATGGTTAATTGAGTTGTTCCAGCTGAGCGAGCTTCGCTACGCGACGTACAAAATCGTCGTCATACACGAACTCAGCCTCGAGGAAGGCGGCAATCAGATCGCGCGCCAGCCACGGCCCGACAATCTGCGCCCCCATACACATAACGTTGACATCATCATGCTCAACCGACTGGTGAGCGGAATGTACGTCGTGACACACTGCCGCACGGATGCCTTTGACTTTATTCGCCGCGATCACTGCGCCGACGCCCGTACCACACACTAGAATGCCGCGCTGACCTGCATGGCTTCGCACTTTGCTGCATACCGCCAGGGCTATATCCGGAAAGTCAACGGGCTCTGGGTTATGGCTGCCTACGTCTTCAACCTGATAGCCGGCCTCCTGCAGCCACTGCTTCAGTTCCTGCTTGAGGTGAAACCCTGCGTGGTCACTGCCAATCACAATCTGCATCTGCTGTTTTCCTTTTAGGGGGTATTGAGGGGCGATGAACCGCTGCTGGCCTTGAGTATGGTGGCGCGGCGGCGAAAATCAGAACCAATCTCGAAGTGGCGGCCAAGTAACTCATCGGCTTTTTCTTCATCACGTTCGACAATTGCGGAAAAAATGGCGCGGTGGTGGTCAATCAGGAACTCTTCAATACCTTCGACCTGAATGATCTGTTCGCGGCGATCCAGGTGAGACCGGCGCATCAGCATGCTGATGGACTGATAGATGTTAATAAGCGTTGGCGACCCGGATGCGTTCACGATGGTTTCGTGGAAACGGAAATCCGCCAGGCCACCCAGCTCAGGCGTACGAATGGTGTCGATGATGTCGCTCAGGCAGGCAGCCAGGCGATCGTAGTCACTTTGCGTGGCGCGGCGACAGGCCAGGCGAACCGCCTGACGTTCAATGGCGATACGCGCCTGCATAACGTCATCAACAACATTGGGCTGGTGGGCCAGCACGAAGGTGAAGAATTCCCCCAGTATTGAAACGTCGGGCTTGGTAACAACGGTGCCAATACCGTGACGTATCTCAACCGCCCCTATCATGGCTAGTGCGCGGAGTGCCTCACGTAGTACTGGCCGGCTTACGCCTAACTTTGCAGAGAGCTCGCGCTCTGGCAGCAGGCTGTCCCCTGCTGTGAGTTCCCCATTCAGCAACTGCTCGCGCAAAAATTTCACTACTCGATCGTAGCCATTCCCGCTTTCTGCTTTTTCACGCCTGATTTCCATGTCTTAATACCAGTGGTCTTTAATGGTAATACCAATGGTAGATATGTTGATTAATTATTAACGTGATGTTGATCTTTATTTGAGCAGGTCGTTTTGTGAGCTGTGTAGAAAACTGACAAGGAAAGAGATGTTTTAAACAAAGTGAACAGAAGGGGTAGCCGTATCAATGGAGACAACATTGCTGTAAAAACTAAATCCTCCCGCGAGGTAGATGTCAGCAGCCGGGAGCACAGGAGACGCTGTCTTCATGAAGGCGACCAGGCAATTCCTGATGAACCGGCGATGCACAGATAACATTACTGTAGAGATGTCATCCCTCTCTGTCAGAGCACTGCACGGCGTTAAGCATACAGAAGCGAAACGGGTTAAAACCCGGTAGCGGCCTTTTCAGAGAATCGCCAGCATGATCAGCGTTTTGAATATGTGGCGTCATTCCCCTGCCCTGCGTTCCCGAGCGCGGATGCTGAGGTCGCTTTACCGAATCTGGGGATGAACCGGGTTACGCAGGCCACGCCCGGAGAGCGGCAGGGGCCGTTATCCACATCAGCCCTGCACATCTTATACCTAAAGCTGTGGATAGATTGCTGCAGACCGTGCAGTCAGGAGCGCGCAGACATCCGATTATTTTTTAATCACTCGGCTAGGTATATCGCTTTAAAAATCAACGAACGGACAGTTTTACCTCCCCTCCCCTGCCAACAGCATCTTGCGTCTGCCTGAAAGCCAGTTAATAATACTGTAAATATATACAGCATTTAATGCGAGACTCTTTTTATGTTCAACGCCTTTGAGTTGATAAACCCGGCGTCAAATCCGCCTCCCCGTTTCCGGCCGTTATTTCTTGAGCGTGTACCCTGCGGGTTTCCCTCCCCCTGCCAGGACTACGCTGAGCAGGAGCTGGACCTCAATGAACATCTCATCACTCACAGGGCAAGCACCTTCTTCCTGCGCGCACAGGGAAGCAGCATGCAGGACATTGGCCTGTATGACGGTGACCTGCTTATCGTTGATCGCTCACTGAAACCTGAACACAGCGACATCATCATCGCGGAGGTTTACGGCGAGTTTACGGTAAAACGCCTGCTGATCACGCCTGACGGGCCGGTTCTGCAGCCAATGAATCCTGCCTACCCCATAATCAAACCCGATCCTGATTCGCTTCAGATTTTCGGCGTGGTCATCCATTTCGTTCACACCACGCGCCGGAGAAATTGAGTGTTTGGGCTTATCGATGTGAATTCATTTTATGCAAGCGTGGAGAAAGCGTTTCAGCCCTCGCTAAGGAATGAGCCTGTCTGCATCCTTTCAAATAACGATGGCTGCGTTATAGCAAGAAGCAAAGAAGCCAAAAAATATATACGCATGGGAGAACCCTGGTTCAAAATTAAAAATCAGCAGTTCCCCGTTAAGATCCATTTTTTCTCCAGCAATTACGCGCTTTATCATTCCATGAGCACTAGGGTAATGTCCTGTATTGAAGAGATGGTTCCGCGCCTGGAAGTGTATTCAGTAGACGAAGGGTTTTGTGACTGCTCAGGTATGGAACTGACCATGCCCTATGAAGACTTTGGGCACAGGATCCGTGCGCATGTTAGAGCCTGTACCGGCCTGACAGTTGGGGTCGGACTAGGCCCTACGAAGACCCTGGCGAAGTCAGCTCAGTGGGCCAGTAAAGAATGGCCACAGTTTGAGGGCGTGCTTGCGCTTACTCCGGGAAATCAGAAGCGCACTGAAGCGCTTCTCACGCGCCAGCCAGTTGAGGAGCTCTGGGGCGTAGGTTCAAGAATTGGGAAACGATTGCACCTGCTCGGCATTAAAACCGCATTGGATCTGGCTCGCTCATCTCCTGTTTTCATCCGCAAAAACTTCGGCGTCACAATGGAACGCACACTTCGTGAGCTTAACGGAGAATCTTGCATTTTAATGGAAGATGCTCCCCCACCAAAGCAGCAGATTGTGGTTAGCCGGAGTTTCGGTGAGCGTATTACAACTTATGATGCCATGCGTCAGGCAATCTGCACTTACGCAGAGCGTGTGGGTGAAAAGCTACGAGAAGACCGTCAGTTCTGCCATCACGTTTCCGTCTTTATTCGCACATCCCCTTTTGATACCGGTCAGCCGGGTTATGGCAACACGGCATTTGTGAGATTACGCGTTGGTACGCAGGACACGCGCAGCATCATTGAGGCGGCTGTAAAGTCTTTGGACACAATTTGGCGCCCAGGTTTCCGCTATGCCAAAGCCGGCATCATGCTTAATGAGCTAAGACCGAATGGTGTTGCACAGTTGAGTCTTTTCGATAATGAAGTTCCCCGCCCAGGAAGTGAAGCTCTGATGAGCCTGATGGACGCAATGAACCGTTCAGGACGCTATAGCATAGGTTTTGCTGGAAAAGGCATACAGCCGGAATGGAAGATGAAACGAGAGATGCTAAGTAAAGCGTGGACAACCAACTGGAAGGAGCTGCCCATTGCCAGAATATGCTAATCAGCAACCATCTGCTTTGCCACGCCACCTACTAGTTTAGCTTTCGCATTTGATGAGCGTCAGTATTCGATAGATGGTGGCTTATCTGACTGCCTACAGGAGCTTAAGCAAAGTGATCTGCAAAATTTTCAATTTGGCGGTGGTCGACGACGTGTCAGTCAACACACCTGTGTCTTCGCTAAGAGAACTAATCCCAATAGGTAAATGTGCTCTCAACGTTCACATCATGCTCTTCAATTTTGTCCTTGCCTCCAGCAATACCTGGGATAATCACGGTAACGTGTTCAAATGCCTTGGTGCACTGATCATACATATCCCATTCATTGCAGCGTGTTACCGTTTTCTCGATAGTGGAAAATGTCTGAATGCTGCTTTCTTCTGCAAGGCTGCCTGTTTTGTCATAACTGTATTCTGTTTTTCTCGAAGCAGATTGCGTGCCAATCAACTGGCTAGCATTGTTGTATCCGAATTGAGTAAATGATTGGTCGGACTTTAAAGAGCTTATTCTTTTAATACTGATTAAGTGACCATCAGAGGTATGACGATAATGGGTCATTGCTCTGCTTGTTAGCGGTAAAGTGCCATAAACTCCTTCAGTAATATCACCGGATCTTTCAATAATTCCCCTTGGGTTAACCAGGTAAATTCCTTTGATATGAGAATCAACAAAAAGGGTGTTTTTTTGCGTCAAAGTTTCCGTCAGAGAATTACGTAAGGCTATATTTGTATCCCATCCATAGACCCGCCGGCTAACGTGCAAGGTAAAGGTGGTTGCCAGAATGCCTCGTAATGATTTGTCACTTCTCTCATGAGCAAAATCGGCCTGTAGCAACCCGCCGCAATGATCAAATGAGAAAGTGCCGGTACCCCGCATAAATCCATCATCGCTTTCGAACTGCATATTCATGTTTTTCAGAACCGCATTCGATGGTATCTGGTCTATAAGGATTAAGGCGTTAATCTGATTTGCAGCTTTTTGTCCGGAAGAACAGACTGCCGCAACAGCCCAGGAAGAGCAGGGCAGTGCAAGACATAAGAGTACAGCTTTAGTCACGAATTTCATTTTTCGTCCCTAAGTGTAGTGAATACTGCAGAATCTTAGGGCAAGATGATAACCAGAAGCTTTAGGGCTGATGCCCACATCAAGCATTTTTTTAGGATAACATTCATTTGTTATTTTATTCGGAACAGTTTCGCATTGATTATGGCTTAAACTCATCATGAAAATGCGGGAATTTCAGGTTGAAATTGAATGAATTTATTCAATTAAATCATATGGTTAAATATGAAATTCTCTCGGGTAATATTGAAATTCAGGCTTACAAAACGAGCCATGCTGGAAACGGGGAGAGTGGCCATCCAGACTGCTGAACAGCGTCGCAATTTGATTTACTTCGATTTCGTTAGCAACTTACGAACTGGGTGATCAAACCAATTCCATACGTACAAACATTTTATGAATTTACGTTAAATGTTGCACGTACAATTATATTGCGTACAATCAACTCATTGATTGCCAACGGAGCGGATGAATGAAGAGTAATTACGGCGGATTAGACGAGACGGCACGCAGAGCAAATGCAATGCTGAGGAGCATGAGTGACGACATTACTGTGAGACGTAATGAGTTTGGTCTTGATCAGTACTATCAGACTTTCACTCGCAATTCGGTTGCCAACCTTCCTAAGTTAAGCCGCCGTGCCGTTGAGCAGGCAATAGATGAAATGGAAGAGAAGGGTCATGTTTTCGGGAAAAAGGATGCGGGTAATGCAAAGCATTATGCGCTGACCATTCAGGACGTGGTAGACATCTATGCCCATCGTAAGGTTCCTAAGTATCGCGATCTGCATGCCGGTGAAGGCCCCTTTGTTGTATTTGTCGTAAACCTGAAAGGAGGCGTCTCAAAAACAGTGAGTACCGTTACCCTGGCTCATGGCCTGCGCGTTCATCAGGATCTGCTGCAGCACGACCTGCGTATTCTGGTGATTGACCTCGATCCACAGGCTTCCAGCACAATGTTTCTGAATCATGCCAACAGCATTGGATCAATTATGGAAACGGCTGCGCAGGCAATGCTGAATGACTTGGACGTTGAACAGTTAAAAGATGACATCATTAAGCCCACCATTATCCCTGGCGTGGACGTTATCCCGGCCTCCATTGATGATGGCTTTATCGCGAGTCAGTGGAATGACCTCGTCAGACAGCATCTTCCTGACATGCTTCCTTCGGATGTTCTTCGCCAGACCATTATCAATCGCGTAGGCAAAGACTATGACTTCATTTTCATTGATACAGGGCCGCATCTGGATGCATTCATGCTCAATGCACTGGCTGCAAGTGACCTGCTTCTGACGCCTACTCCGCCAGCCCAGGTTGATTTTCACTCTACGCTCAAATATCTCACTCGCTTGCCGGAAATGATCGAACAGTTAGAGGAGGAGGGCATCACGCCGCAGATTAAGGGCAATATTGGTTTTATGTCCAAGATGACCTCAAAGCGCGATCATGAGATGACACATGGCCTTGCCCGGGATGTGTTCACCTCTCACATTCTCGATGCGACCCTTCCGCGTCTGGATGGGTTTGAGCGCTGCGGGGAAAGCTTCGACACCATCGTCAGCGCCGACCCCAGCTCATATCCGGGTAGTACAGAGGCACTGAAAAATGCAAAACGCGAAGCAGAACGATTTACGCAGGCGGTGTTTAAACGAATCGAGTTTGTAAGGGGAATCAAATGAAAAAGGAAATGGTAAAACTGGGTCGCCAGCTGGGAAACTCGAGCTTCTCAAAAATGATGAGCGAGTCTGAGAATGAACGCGTCTTCACCCTTAAATCCGGTGCAGAGGCGCGCTTTACGCTCACAAAGATTCTGCATGATGACATTGAAGCACAGACCTTTGTGGATGCGTCTGTTAATGGCCGTGACCAGAATTTCCTGACGCAGGAATCGGTCAGCGATATTGCCCGCACGATTAAGCTTCAGCAGTTCTTCCCGGCAATTGGTCGTGAGGTGGAAGGGCGGATTGAGATACTGGATGGCTCGCGCCGCCGCGCAGCCTGTATCTTCAATGACACGCCATTTGAAGTCCTCGTAACACGTGATGCTCTATCTTTGGCTGATGCACGCCAGTTGGCTGTAGATATTCAGACGGCAAAAGAGCACACGTTGCGAGAGTTGGGTAAACGCCTTAAATTAATGTATCCAAACGGTACGAATCAGTCCGATATTGCGGAAGCAGAAGGCCTGTCCGCCGCGAAAGTTACGCGTGCGTTCCAGGCTGCATCAGTTCCCGATGAAATGATTGCCGTTTTCCCATCAGTCAGCGAGCTGTCTATTAATGATTATCAGACGCTACTTGATATTGCTGAGAAATCCAGAGCAAAAAAAATCAGCCCTGAGGCACTGGCAGACGGAGTACGTGATCGTCTGAGTAACGAAACCACTGGCCTGATGGATGACACGTCCCTAAAAACTAAAATCATTAGCCTCTTTCGCGCAGAAAGTGCGGACACTAAACCTACACGGGACAGTAAAAAAATCGTTACCGAAAAGTTTGCTGATTTTGCAGATAAAAAACAGTATGCACGTAAGAAGACGGATGCGGAAAAGCGGTTGGTTACCTATGAGTTCGCGCGTCTTCCAGCAGCCTACCAGGCTCAGCTGGATGAAGCGGTTAAAGCTGTTCTTGAACGCATGATCGCTGAATCGAAAAGTGATTAATTTAGAAAGGGCCACGCTTCCGATGGCCCCGAAAATACCCACTCCAGATAACACATAACTAGCTGTTTTAATGAAAGTAAAAATCAATATTTCACATTGAAATTCCCGTAGTGCAATTACAACATATCCGCTTTTAAAGGCATCGTCAGTAATTTATGCTTTACGTTATGCGGCATTTCCATTGAAGACTTCAATTCTTGTAAAAAACCTCAATTGAACATGCAATCCGTTAAGAGATGAACGGCTGACAATGAGTACATATGTATGGCTAATTGAGCAGCCAGATGAGAGGGCAAAGGAAGCCCCGAAGCAATGCTCGCCAGCACGCTTCCATACAAATCTGCCGCGTTGTGCATCTATTAACGGGAACAAATACAATATCGAAATATTCTAGGTAATCAGAATAGAGATTCAAGACTATCAACAGGTTACGACCGTGGTTGTTGAGAATTCTATGTAAGTCCAGATACCGCTTAATCAACAGATACCTGCCTGGCATCTGGGAACATTCTTGATAGAAGTGTCGTACTTTAAGGAAGTATTCACGCTGGTCACGCGTTAACGCCATATGGTTCAGACCTTTGGTGCTAATCTCATGACAAGTAGCGCAGTCTGTAGTCAGTCAGAATGAGTTCATCACCATCAGAAAGCAGAACACCCAAAAAATTAAAAATTGGCTCTTCTGCACAGCATAAGTTACTCAGAATTCACGTAGCGACGCCTTCAAAAGTCATCCGGCCAACTGCCAGGGGAGGCTTTACCTCAAAAATTATCACCAGTTAGTGATTAAAATATTAAGTCATCAGGGTCCCAGTCCTTTTCCTGCTCCGCGAGTAGGTCCATGAAAGAAATCGTTTTGCTTCTGGGTTTTTGTTCAGGAGCGAGTTCCGAAACTCTGAGTTTGAGGGGCATTGGACTGACGATACCACTGAATATACAGGTGCCCGTAGAAAGGGTAGGAATTGATTCTTCAGTCAGCTTGTCTATGTAGGATACTGACTTTTCGATAGCGTACAAATCGTTCTGATTAATCAATCTATGTATGAAATAGTTATGCGCCTGAGAAATGATGGTAGATGAAATGTCATTGGGTCGCTGACTGGAGATAGTGATAAAAACGCCAAACTTTCGGCCTTCCTTGATGATCTCTTCAAAAGTTTCCAGCCGGTAATCTTTCCAGCTTTCCGTTTCCCTAAACGAAGTGTTAGACAGAATATTATGAGCTTCGTCGATAATCATATGTAACGTAGAAGGAACGAGCGATAATTTTTTTAAGTTATAAGCCCATTTAGCTATCAAAAGCGGAAGCGTTTTTTTCATTGTTATATTCACCATATTTAGATTTATGATGGCGAAGTTTTTATCGTTCCAGAAATTCCGCTGACCCGTTGTATCAAAAATCTTGGCGATATCTTTCCTGTTCGCATTCATTCTGTTTATGACGGGTGAGATGTGTTCAGGATTTGACTTATTAGATAAATATTCCTGAATTAGCTGAAGGTACATAAAATCAATAAGGTCTTCAATCATGTCATTTTTGAATTGAAAGTTACATGCCAGCCTGAAAATGTAAGATTGTTCGGCATCCACCTCAGCATTAAAAATATTACCGCCTCGTAACCTCCACTTGCCTGCCTGTGAATGAAACTCCAAGTCAGCAATTAAATCCGGATCATCTTTAAATATGGGTCCAAAAAGCTGATGCACCGCATCGCATTTTGCCTTATCTCCAGTGAAGAGATTTTGTCTGACTTTTTTCTTCAGAATATTTCGCATAAACTGAATCGGGTCGTCGCTGTTCATGACTCTCAGGCGAAAATCAATCACCCGTTTAAGAAATGGCTTCTGCGTTTTGTCTGTTGCATCGGTCAGGACGGACAGCATGTCATGTTCAAGCAGGACCTCCCTGGGAAGGGGAAGCTTGTCGCCATTTGCATGATGCGTGTTGAGATTGTACACCGTCTTCTCTTCCGTTATGCACTGCGGGCCAGTGTATTCGCCATTAAAGTCAAACAGGATAAATTTACATCTTTCCCTGAAACGCTCCCCGAGCTGGCCTTTTATCTGCTCAATGCCGGCCTGGTAAAGCGCGGCAAGCGTGTTAGATTTTCCGCTTCCGGTATTCCCGAAAATAGCGATATGTGAGTTGATGAGACCGTTGACCGGTAGCGCAATACTGATATCTTCAAGATCCGTTCGGGTAAACGCCATGACGGTTTCGCCGGCGCCAGCTATCTGATGGACCGTCTGTATCATCTCCTCGGTTACCACAAAGGCTTCGTTGCCGATAAGAGGCAGTTCACGCGAACCACCAATGAAGCTCCCGTTACGATCGATATACCCCGTCAGGGAAGCCGAGAGGTAGCGACGGTAACGCCAGGCATCGCTGCCGCTGCCGGTAGGGTGCTTTTCCTCAATGACTCGTTCTGCTTCTACTTTACCAATCAGGCTCATGAAGCCCTTCTTGATTTCAATGAAGCTGCCAACAGACACGTTTCTCAGGACCTTTCCCTGAAAAAACAGGTCGCTGAGATTCTTGTTCTTATCAACAAGAATGGTCACTGAACGCCCGGACACCTCGCAGACTTCTCCCACCCTCAGAACCGCTTCTAAATCGGTAAAATGTCCGCTCATTTCGTGCCTCCCAGAAAGCACGTAATAATCCTGTTCATTTCCAAAAAATCAACGTTGCCTCCCGGGCGATGAATGATCTCAACGTTGGAATAATCCCGGAATTTCTCCATAAATCCGTCTGCGCTTGCCTTATCATAAGCAAATATCAGCAGTTTCAGCGTTGCATTGCGCAGAGCTTTTTTCGTCAGGGTTTCCAGATGTTCATCAGCAAAAGAAAACCCAAACACCAAGAGAAGTGTGGCCTCTTTATCAAGCTCGTTAGAATACGTTCGCAACAGATCATAATAAACATTCTGCAGCAGGGTCTCTTTAAATTTTTCTTTACGGGGAAGGATGAGTGCGTGGTTGAGAACCCATTTTTTCATCTGGTCTGGAGAGGTAAAAGCGGCCGGTTTTTGGTCGGGTATACGATAACTTATTTTTCCGTCGTAATTTTCCCAGGAAAGCGAGCCATGTAATTTTATAAAGTTTACCGTGGGTAATTCAACTTTGTAGTTGTATAAGTTCCCGGTAGAACTCAGGGAATAATTAAAACTGCCTGTATCAAATTCAACGTTACCCCAGACATCCATCCATTTATGAAACCCGTCATTGAAGACGATATTGTTATTATGGGTGGCGGCCTCTTCAATGAATAAATCATAATTCGTCGTGAACACATTGATGCGCCGTGGAAGCAGGCCAGTACGGCGACGCGTCAGTATTTTTTCCAACGAAGCAATAAAGGTTTTGTAATTTTCTCGGGTAAGCGCCAGGTTAGTGATTACATCAGGTCCAAAGGGAACGCCCGCGCCGCGTTCCAGCATGCAATTATGCGGCAACCAGACCTGCGTTAAAAATTGCGCGGCCAGCGCAAAATACTCGTCTTCCTTTTCATCATCGATAAGCTTCTGAAGATCGTTTTCAATTGTCCCCAGCACCTGAATGGCAGGCAGCGATGCGCCGGAACCGATAAGAAAATTGACATTAGCCGACTGAAACACCCGCTCAAAGTAGTCCCTGTCGCCGTCGTTACCGTAAAAGGCGCGCTGTAGTGCCATCTGATCCGTCCCTGAAGTATTAGGATTATTCTGTATCCACCCATCTTAGCGCCGCACTGCACACTTTTACATCACTTCTTCTCTGACCTGGCATTACCCCATTTATGCCAATGCGCGGGATCGGGCCCGCAGGCCTTGCGCCGCAAGGGGAAGGGCGGCTTTCGGGGAAAAAAAGGATCCTTTACGGGCTTTTGATAACCCGCTAATCTGCGGGTAAAACCAAATGCCGGATCCTTTTTCCGCGATTTATTGGTCTGGCTCCCGCAGCCCTGATGCGGGGAAATAGTGCATTCCCCCCGGACATCACTACGTGATAATTAACGGATGAACAGCCTCATTCCCCAGTAGAATTCATCAGAACGCGTCAGCGCGCTCAGCTTCGCGCCCGGCGCCGATTTTGTCACCGCGGTGGCGCTCAGGCGCATGGCCACCGCCAATGGCGCGACGCCTTTCTATTTACTGGCGCCAGAAGTCGCCGCGCTGCTGCACTACATGCCCGACCGGCGCCACCACTTTCTGTTCAGCACGCTGTGGAACACCGGCGCACGCATCGGCGAGGCTTGTATCCTGACGCCCGAGTCGTTTGTGATCGACGGGCCCCGGCCTTTCGTTAAAATTCTGTCTGAGAAGGTCAGGAGCCGGCGCGGCCGTCCGCCGAAGGACGCGGTGCGCCTGGTGCCACTCACCGATCCCGCCTACGTCCGCCAGGTCGAGATCTGGCTGGCCAGCGAAAGGCCGAAGCGGCGCGAACCGCTATGGCAGATGACCGACGAAACCATGCGCAACTGGCTGAAGGCGGCGGTCGCGCGCGCCGCAGGAGACGGCGTGCACTATTCGGTGCCGGTAACGTCGCACACGTTCCGTCACTCATACATCATGCACCTGCTGTACCACCGCCAGCCGCTTAAGGTGATTCAGGCGTTGGCTGGGCACAAGGATGCGCGATCGATAGAGGTGTACACGAGGGTGTTTGCGCTGGACGTGGCGTCCACGCTCGCGGACTCGTTCAGCGGAGAGGGCGCCGAAGCGGCGGCCGTACTGAGAAGCCTGCCGCCGGCCTGAAAATCATTCATCAAAAGGAAAGATAAAAATGGAAGCGATTGTTGCAAAGGCATATGAGCTGATCGAGAAGGTGTTCGTCAGTGTGGCTGATTCTGCCGGCAGTGCTGGTCGTGCACGCCTGGCTCGTCAGGGCAGACCCTGCGGGTATCGCCCGCAGCCTGATCAACAGTGAGAAGCGCAGGCTGGATCACATGCTTACGCTGGACTACCTGAAAGACGGGGCCGATACACTCTTTAAACGCGAGCTGCGCCAGCGCAGTCTATGGAAGCTGACGCGCCTGTTCAATCACAGGCTGCAGGATCTGGCTGTAGAGTTTGCCTTGCACTGGAATGTGCGCGCGAACTACCTCTCACTCTGGCGTACCTGGCTCAGCGAACGGGACGGTAAAATCCACTTCAGCCATACCTGGTATGAAAGATTTCTCTGGATGTCCTGGCTGAACATCCTTGTCAGTACAGGGTTGATGGTTGCCATTCTGGTGTTGTTGTTTAAGGCGCTGATCGCGTGGAAGGCCATGGTCATTGCATTCATGCTTGTCAACTTCATCTGGCTTCCGTGGATGATTTTTACGATGGTCCCATTCAGAAGTGCAACCCGCGAGATGTTTGACCGCGTGGAAGCCTTTAATGCTCTGGAGAAGAGTTCGCGTGGAAGAAGCAATGAAAAGAGTCAGCAGGCGGAAAAAGTGACAGTGTAGCCGGACGGAAAAGGGTATCTACTTTCATGCAAGACCTTAAAAACCGGGATGCACGGTAGGAGCTCATATTGCCGCATACATGCAAGTAGATACCTTTTCACTGCACCCGATCCCGCCCGTTAATACCTGGTTCAACTTTTCACTACTGTGGAAGACAAAACGAGCCGGGGAATTCAATATCCACGTTTTACAAAGCCTTAATGGTAAGTGTGTGCTTACAAACTTAAGATATTCCTTTTCCGCAATAGCGTGACTAAAAAGTATCTACTTTCATGCTCTGATTTACTGCCGGCATGAAAGACGCACGCGACACAACGTGTATCTTCAGAGAGTATCTACTTTCATGCAGCAGCGGGAAGGGGCTTGGCCGAAAGGTATCTGCTTTCATGCATAGTGAGTTATTGCCTGTCGAAAGGTAACCACTTTCATGAGATTCCTCAGGATGGGAGTGTGTTTTCCATGAAAGTAGATACCTTCACAGCGAATTCTTCATGGAAGCATATACCTCAGCAGTCGTCTGCATGAATGCAGATACCTTTGCCGTCAGGGATGGGGTCTGCCGGAGGACGGGACACATGAAAGTAAATACCTTTCGGGAGGACCCGGATGATTTACATTCCCGCATGTAAGCGCTCATGAAAGTAGATACCTTCTGCGTTCACTTCATACTTCTCTGCCCGTACATGAAAGTGAATACCTTTGCGGGAAATCAGTGACCGGGTAACGCCTGAAGCTTGGGAGAGCGACTGCTGATAACAAACTGGATCTCACGGCCCTTTTTCAGCTCGGTATAATCGATGTAGCCTATCTTCATCAGGTCGGCCATTGCGCGCCTGATGATCGAGTTCTGCAGCTTGACGGGCGAACCCATCGCCAGACGCTCTCTGAGCCGCTTCATGGAGATGTAGAGGGTACCGCCGGGCATACTCTCAAAATAGATATAAAGTGACTGAGCGGCTTCCTTACGGGACAGTTCAGACAGCGCCTTGAGGCCCAGCAGCACTTTGTGATCGTATCGGTACAGTTCCCATAGATTACTGTCCGCCGTGATCTCTACCGTATCCGTGTTCATGTTCAGCATTGCGCGCTGCACCAGGTGAGAGAACATGGATTTCTTGCCATCCTTGCTGCTGAAGGCGAGCGTCACGCTGGAAATGCTGAATAGCGAGTCGTGCAGGCGCTTGCGCGAGCGGGCGTTGAGATCGGCGGACTTGATGCCGCACATCTTGGCGAACTCGGTAAAGGGAAGGCGAATGGTTTCGCTGCTGTAGCCATAAGTGGAAAAGGCCATGATTATGCCGAGCCACGTTTTGAAATCCGTGGACATGCTCAGCTTGGCGCCCTGTATCTTGATATCCGTGTAGCCTTCGCGCTTTGCGACTTCCAGACTGGAGAGCTCGTCTGATGCGTCGATCAGAAAGTCACGCTTTCCTTTTTCCTTGGGTGCCACGGGTGTGAAGACACTCAGGCGCAGCAATGCCACCGGCTGAACGGTTTTGTTGCTGTTCGGCTCCAGTAGATAAACTGTTTCTGAATCCTTTTTAACGATCGCAAAAGGGTTGTTTATGTCTATGACTTTGTTGTCGTTTCCCACTTATCCACACCCACAGGTCAGAAAAATCGCATTGTCATGAAAGTGAATACCTTTATAGCATGAAAGTAAATACCTTTACCATGAAAGTAGAGACCTTTTTCATGAAAGTGGAGACCCTTATCATGAAAGTAGATACCTTTTTCATGAAAGTGAATACCAGAAAAGGGGTTTTACCCTATAAGATCATTAAGATAGAAGGCTGGTGATCTCTTTTGATCTTCTAATGATCTCAATATGATCTTCTTATGATCTTAAAAGAATTGATCTATCCGGTGGATATGTTGATAAAAACCAAAGCCTGCCGCGCCTGGCGGCTTGCCCAACGCCTCACAGCCATACAGTAAACAGTATGGCAGCTCACCGTTTTTGCCGGTTCAGATGCCGGTGGATTGGACTGAGTCACTGGTGAGCATTCACCGGCAGGCATAAAGGCTCTGAAGTTGATTGTCGGAAGGTTTACATTAATCAGGCAGATATTTACGGCCTGCCCGGATTTTGCTCCCGGTAATGGTATACAGCAGCTTCAAGCTCACCAACATAACGCTCAAATTCCCCCGCTGCGTAGGCCAGAAACCTGCTATCCATCAGCACACAATTAAGGCTGTTCACTGCAATACCGGCGTTTTCATCCATTGCACGCCGTATTGCGCTGAAATATTGTTTCTGAGAAGGGGACGTTTTAGAATTCGGCTTTAACCGATCCCTGTAGGCGTCAGCAACACCGTCATTATGGGCCATGATATTTCTGATCGCAGAAAGGTGATCAAGATCTCTGATACCGTCGCCACCAAAAGTGCCAGTCAGTCGCCTGTGGCAGTCCGCAATATACTTAAAAGGTTTACCCGTAATTTCCCCGAAAAGATGATCCATGACACTCAGGCACCCGACCATACAGTGCTCAAACAAACCGTACATCGTAAGAAAAGCAGAACGGCGGGTAAGTTGTGTGATCAGCTGCTTAAACTCCAGTCTGACCTCATCGGCATCGATGCCGGTACACGAACCACAGGTATAGTAGGTTTGTGTATACGGAAATCTGTTGCCATCATCGTCTACATGCTCATCTTGAAAAACATCCTGCGTTATTGCCCCAGGTAAATCCGCATCATCGCAGGCACGAAGAATGTTTGCTTCAGCCTGCTCAGCCCGCATCTTCAGTACAGGAATGGATGAAACAGCACTCAATAACTTAAGGCTGAAAAACAGTTTTGCCGTGTTTTACTTTCCTCTTGGCCACACTTCAGCCAGCAATATCCCTTCATCCTATGTTAGAGCGCCACAGTTGATGCCGGTGAGTTTAACCGTATGGATGATATGCTGTAACCGGAAGAGAGCTTATTCAACAGTTACAAGCCTGCGGTACAGAAACAGAGCTTTCTGTGCTGTAAAGGCAACAATGCATTTGTGAACAGCTGCATTGGGAGCTATTGGCGCTGCAACATAGTAAGTGCTCTGCGTGCGGCTGGGTATGAAGAAAATTGCCCGGAGACTTTCTTCCCTCAATCAGGTCAGTCAGTCGCTGAAGGATCAAGCGCATGTCGTTTTTATCGCGTTTGCCATTTTAAACCAAATTGAATCGCCACGGATAATCTAGACACTCAGAGTCATTTAAGATGACTTAAAGAGAGGTGCCCATGAGCGGTAAGCGTTATCCCGAAGAGTTTAAAATTGAAGCGGTCAAACAGGTTGTCGATCGTGGTTATTCGGTTTCCAGCGTTGCAACACGTCTTGATATCACCACCCACAACCTCCGCTCAGGGGAGTCATTATCATGCCGGAATTCTGTTTCTAAATGGCGCAGGATTTCGGGTCAGGATCATCCGGCTTCGACAAACTTCAGAGCAGCAAGAATCTGGTGATTGATGAAGTGAAGATGCTCATAGCGGTCTCCTCAGGAAGATATAGTCGATATTTCGGTAAATCTCTGAAAGCGAATACCTCGGTTGATCGGGATACTTACAACACTCCCGTTTACCGATCTAACTTATGACGGTGAAAAGTTAGTACAACTGGATAATGAGAATGATGTGGAAGTATCGAGGTGAAACTTAGCCTATCGGGGGAACAATGCACCAACGCATCAGGATCATTTATCTACAGGATACTGTCGTCACTTAGAGTTAAGCCCCGCGAAATTAATGAATAATTAAAATTCATGAAGCGCAAGTAATATTTTTCTTATAGGGGGCTTAGATTTTTAATGGTTTTAACCACGATTCAATTCACATAGTCTCACTTTTCAAATTAATTATCTCATGGCTTGTTTCATGAAAATCGTATTTCCGGAAGGAGTTATTACGTATTCAAACTCGGAATGCTGCATTGAATCAGAAAAATTATGTATCGAGTGCAGCGAGCATTGCAATTGGGGCGCGTTGCCCTGAAATGAAGGCCTGCGTAAGTGCTGTGTCATACCAAAACATCTGACTGCTCTGTCGGGTCTGCAAGTCTTATGGCAATGGGAGCAAGGCACACCCATTAAGCAGGCGCTGAACATTAGCATGGTTGAAAATCGCGTCAGTAAGTATCGACAGGTTGCTGTTATTGATGCGGGGGGAATTCTGCGCACGCCAGTGGCAGCCAAATACTCGGTATTCGGAACGTGGGGAACGGAGACAACTGTGTCGAAGCAGGCAAAATATTGGCGCGTGGTCATCAATGCCTTTAATACAGTGTTTGAAGCAACTCCGGGTGAGATAACCACGCGTTTGCTGGCAGCATTACAGGCTGGGATTGATAGTGGAGGCGAAGTGGAGTCAGAGCAGTCAGAGGCAGTGAAAGTAGTCAATGGCTATGCCCTGCCGGTGGTGAATTGGCGTGTGGGCTGGGTTGACCTGAGTCATGGGCAGTCGTTGAAACAACTTATGAAGGCATATGAGCCGCAGATGAATGCTTACGATTCAAGCGCATTTAAGCCTCTTAAATCAAAAAATAATGGAGCACACGGTGATGAATAGTTCATCCTCGACACTACTGCTGAACTTTATCCAGCGTGGTGAATTGGCCGAATGGCAAGCGTATTTTGACCGCGAGGTGCCGGGTATTCAGCTTGCCCTATGGGATGATGCCACTGTTGATCCTTCTGCGGTGCATTATGCACTGCTCTGGCGGCCTGAACCGGGGCGGCTGGCGCAATATCCGAATTTGCGCGTGATAATTAGTGAAGGTGCGGGTGTTGATCACATTACCTGTGATCCTCTGGTACCTGCACACATTCCGCTGACGCGCATGGTGACCGACGAAACGTCGGATCGCATGGCAGATTACGTCACCATGGCTGCATACATGTTGGTGCGACAAATGCCGCAGATCATTGCAGCCCAACGTCAACAGTGTTGGTCAAATCAACTCCGAGGTGGAATGGCGAGTCAGACCCGAGTAGGCATCCTTGGCATGGGTAATCTAGGAACAGTGGTGGCGCAGAGGTTGCTGGCCAATGGATTCAAGGTAAATGGTTGGTCGCGCAGCGTTAGACAGTTAGATGGCGTTAACGCTTTTCACGGATATTCAGCTTTGCCAGCCTTCTTAGGCCACAGTGATGTGTTAGTAAATTTATTACCTGACACGCCGCTAACACGAAATCTGATTAATGATGAAATCCTCAATCAATTACCCGTCGGCGCAAGTGTGATTAACGCCGGGCGTGGGAATCAACTCGATAGTGAAGCATTGTTGCGTGCATTGGATAGTGGCCACTTGTGTAGTGCAATTTTGGATGTGTTTCCTCAAGAACCGTTGACTCCAGACGATCGGTTATGGCGACATCCCGGGATCATTATCACCAGCCACGTGGCTTCCTTGATATCGAGTCGTTCTAAAGCAGAACATGCGATTGCTGTAATAAAAGCTGATCGTGCGGGGCAGCCAATACCATTACTCTATATTAGAGAACGGGGTTATTGATTAACTTCTTCCGGAATTATACATTTTTTTCTTATACCTTACCTTTTGCACTAATATTTGTCAGGTTGCATCATTATTGCGCGTCAATTGCGACATTATGAGGCATTGCTCTCTTTTTTGTTTTCTTGAGTTCGCAGGTGATTATTTAAAACAAATATGAACATTTTGTGTTTTTTTATTTTTTATAGGTATGAATTTAATGGGTTTTTTGTTGGTATAGTTTTTTTAAATGCTCAGGGAAGATAATTGCTAATTGCATGGTTTCGTTTTTTAAATGCATAGTGTATCCCACAGGAAGTAGCATAATTAAATAGTTGCGACAATATTAACTGCGCAACCCGTGAGTGCAAAATATTTAGAAGTTAATTTCGTTCACCTGCATCAGGAGCGCACTATGTCATATTTCTCTCACCAGGATGGAATACATTCTTCTGTTGCCGTGCCAGAAATAAAAATGCGTACTGCAGGGTTGACCAAAGTATACGGAACAACCACTGCGTTACATCCCGTCGATCTGGAAGTCCGTACCGGTGAGTTGCTGACTTTATTGGGGCCATCGGGTTCAGGTAAAACCACGCTGTTACAGCTCATTTGTGGTCTGACGACACCGAGCGGCGGAGAGCTGTTTATTGATGGTGTCAATAAAACACTGGCTCAAACGCATCAGCGTGACATTGGTGTGGTTTTTCAGAACTACGCACTGTTTCCCCATCTCACCGTCGATGAAAACATCGCATTTCCGCTTCAGATGCGTCGAACTGCTGCAGCGGAAATTCGCCGCAAAGTCGCGCAGGCGCTGGAGATGGTTGGTCTGGCTCACTTTGGACATCGCTTTCCACGTGAACTGTCGGGGGGACAACAACAACGCATCGCCCTGGCTCGATGCCTTGTATATCAGCCGTCGCTGATTTTGATGGATGAATCGTTGTCGGCGCTTGACCGTCAGCTGCGCGAAAACATGCAGGTAGAGATCAAGCGTATCCATCGCGAAACCGGTGCCACCATTATCTTTGTCACCCACGATCAGGAAGAGGCGCTGGCCCTCTCTGACCGCGTTTGTCTGATGAACGCCGGGCAGATCGAACAAATTGGTACGCCACTGGAAATCTATGAGAGCCCGCGAACCGCATTCGTAGCAGATTTTATCGGCATCTCTAACAAACTCAGTGGCGAAGTTACCGAGCAAGGGTTATTGCGCTGTGAGGATGGCGAATTGCCGTTGCCCTCAAAGCTGCCTGCGGGTCAGAAGCACGCCACGATGGTGATTCGCCCGGAATACATTGAATTGGCTGAACGCGGGGGCTATCTGGAAGGCGAAGTGGTGGAAAGCATCTATGTCGGTTCAGAAACGCGCCTGCTGATCAAACTCGCCAGTGGCACCCTGATGACTGCACGACAAAGCGCTGGTCACCTTCCGCGTCAATTGGGAGACCGGGTTGCACTTCAGTGGAAAACCTCCGATGCACGCCTGATTGGATCCTGATTGGATTCTGAATGTCGTGACAGTGATACATTTCATTAAATTCCTTTTATATCAATAATCTGGAGTGATGAGTGATGTTAAAAAAACCAGCCAGCCGACGGGATTTTATCAAGACCGTTGCCGTTACCGGTGCGGCACTCTCTGCGCCGTCTTTATGGATACCCCGAGCTTTCTCTGCTGATAACACGTTAGTAATAGCCGACAACGGAGGTGCTCTGGCCCCTGCGTTGCGAGCCGCTTTTTATGATCCTTTTGAAAAAGAAACCGGTATTCGCATTACCAACGTTGCACATGAGTCCGATCCTGTCACGCAGTTCAAAGTTGCGGTCGATGCAGGCTCACATATCTGGGATCTGGCCATGGTTACGCCCGATAACGTGCAGCGTTTGACGCAGGATAAAAACTACATCGCTCCACTGGATATGGCAGAAAGTAAAGACATCCTGCCAGGTATGGTGACGCCGAATTGGTTTGGGTTTTCGGTGTGGGGTACGGTTATGGCGTATCGCACCGACAGGTTCAAAGGCGATGAACCTAAGGGATGGGCAGATTATTGGGATACCGAAAAATATCCCGGACGCCGTGCACTCTATCGTTCACCAAGCGGTACGTTGGAAATGGCGCTGCTGGCTGACGGGGTCGCGCCTAAAGACCTCTACCCATTGGATATCGAACGAGCGATGAAGTCGATGGACAAGATTCGCCAATCCATTTCAGTTTGGTGGTCAAACGGGGCTCAAAACACCCAATTGCTGCAAAGCGGCGAAGTAGACATGTCAGATACCTGGAATGCTCGTGCGATTGCGGCCATTAAATCCGGCGCGCCGGTCAACATCGCCTGGCAGGGGACGTACAGCGTGGATGGTTGGTCAATTGTGGCGGGTACGCCAAAGCTGAAGCAGGCGCAGGAGTTTGTGCGCTTCTGCATGCATCCTGAACGGCAGGCGATTTACTCCGCGATGACCAGCAATGGTCCGAGTAATCCGAAGGCTCTGAATATGATGGACCTAAGCAAAGCACAGTTGTTGACGACCTATCCAAAAAATCTGGAGGGATTACAGCGTCGCGACGAAGCCTGGTGGTCGAAAAACTATGACGCCGTTAATGAACGTTTCCAGGAATGGCTCCTTGAGGGCTAATTCGTCACTGTTTCAGGAGTAAAGATATGACTCAACGACAGATTCACCTAGGTTTATTGGCCCAACCGCAGGGTGACCATCCTGCCTGTTGGCTGAAAAGCAGTGCGCCACTGGATGCGGCGACTGATATAGACTATTACCGTTCGATGGCGCAGTTGGCAGAGAAGGGGTTGTTTGACCTGTTCTTTATCGCGGATACCCCAGCGACGCGTACCAATAATTTGCACGTTCACAGCCGTAATCCGGAATATAACAACCGTTTCGAACCGGTTACCTTACTGTCTGCCATCGCCGGTGCGACTCAGCGCATTGGGCTGGGTGCCACGGCTTCAACGAGCTTCTACGAGCCGTACAATATTGCTCGACTGTTCGCCTCGCTCGACCATATTTCTCATGGGCGTGCTGGCTGGAATATTGTCACCTCGGCTAACGATTATGCAGCCCGAAACTATGGTCTCGACAAGCTGCCACCGCATGACGAGCGCTATGTCAAAGCGCATGAGTTTTACCGGGTGGTGGAGAGCCTGTGGGATACCTGGGAAGACGATGCGTTTGTTTATGATCGTGAATCCGTTACTTACTTTGATCCTGAGAAATATCACGTCACTGATCATCAGGGTAAATACTTCAAAGTGTTTGGCGGCCTCAATATCCGTCGTACACCACAGGGGCGTCCCGTCATTATTCAGGCGGGTTCTTCCGAGACCGGTAAAAACTTTGCGGCAGAAACCGCCGAAGTGGTGTTCGCATCTGACCCCAATTTGGCCGCAGCGCAGAAATTCTATGCTGACCTTAAGGGCCGCTTACCGCAATTTGGCCGCGATGCTGAATCATTGAAGATCATGGCCGGACTGTCGGTAATGGTGGGTGAAAGCGAGGCCGAAGCACAAGATAAATATCAGGAGTTGCAGCGTCTCATCCACCCTGACGTCGGCGTCATGCGCCTCAGCGCAGATCTGGAAACCGACCTTAGTGGGCTGCCGTTAGATGAGCCGATTCCAGTGGAGATGATCCCGGCGAAAGCCAATTTCCATCAGGCATATTTCAACCAAATCGCGGGCATGATTCGCGAGCAAAAACTGACGCTGCGTCAGCTTTACTCCAGCTATGAGCGCGGTAAGGTTACTTTGTGCGGTACTCCTGACCAGATAACCGATCACATGATGGAATGGATGGAGAGCGGCGCAGCGGATGGCTTCATGATGAGCTTCCATGTAGTGCCAGACGATCTCTCTGACTTCATTCATAAAGTGGTCCCGGAGATGCAGCGCCGAGGCGTATATCGCAAAGCCTATAGTGGCAATACCCTGCGTGACCATCTGGGATTGGCGCGTCCTGCCAATCGCCATAGCCGCTAAGTCGTGGAGGATAGGACCATGACAAGCCTGGTTGAAGTCAGCAAAAAGGAGCGCAGATCGCTGCAACTGCCTCGGTTAGGCCCGCTGTGGTTGGCGCTTCCGGGCGCCTTGTTTCTGCTGATTTTTCTTATCTGGCCATCACTGCGCATCTTTAGCCTGAGCCTTTTCGACCGCAGTGGTGAGTTCTCATTGGCCGCCTTCGCCCGATTTTTTGGCGTGGGCGTATATAATCGTGTGCTGCTTAATACGTTCAATATCGCTTTCTGGACCACCGCGTGGTGCCTGCTGCTAGGTTATCCGCTGGCTTATTGGCTGGCTGGGTTGTCGAAACGCAGCCAGCAGATTCTCTCGTTGTTTGTTCTGTTGTCGTTTTGGAGCAGCACGCTGGTAAAGAATTTCACCTGGCTGATTTTGCTGGGTCGTAGTGGCTTTGCTGAAAGCGTGGTGCAGGCGCTGGGCTTCAGCAGTATCCATTTTCTGTTCAACCGCGGCATTGTGATTTTCGCCATGGTGCACACCTTACTGCCGCTCGCGGTGGTGACTATGCTGCCGGTAATGAATCAACTCGATCGCCGCCTCACAATGGCTGCTGCAACGCTAGGGGCGGACCGGGCGCATGCGTTCTGGCGCGTATTTTTCACTCAATCTATGCGGGGTGTGGCGGCAGCGGGTTTACTGGTGTTCATCAGCAGTCTTGGTTTCTTTATCACACCAACATTTCTTGGCAGTCCAAGAGAAATGATGCTGGGACAGATGATCATTATGCAGATTAATGAACTGCAAAACTGGCAACTGGGGAGTGCGCTGGCTGTAGTACTGGTGCTGGCCGCATTGGTGAGCTGTATTGTCTACAACCTGATATTTGGTCTCTCTTCGCTGGCTGGCCAGAGCCAGCAGTTGCCCTCTTCCCGGACTCGCATGTTCCGGTGTCTCGGCCTGTGGCTGGTGAATAGTCTGGCAACACTGTCTTCAATGTGGATCCGCGCCTGGGACAACACTATTGGTCGCGTACTGCGCATCAACCTGCTGGGTGTTTATGCCTGTTGCACCATTTTTGTCCTGCTGTTCCCGGTACTGGCGGTCATTCCAATGTCCTTTACCAGTGCCAGCTTTCTTACCTTCCCGCCCAAAGGTTTTAGCCTGAAGTGGTTTGAAGTCTGGTTCGATTCGCCGCTCTGGGTTGGGGCAACAATACGCTCGTTTGGTATTGGCATCGTTGTGGGGTTGGTGACCTGTGTGCTCGGTGCGCTGGCAGCCCTCAGCGTTTCACGTTCACAGAGTCGTGCCCGTGGCTGGCTGTTCTTCCTGTTCCTGCTGCCAATGATGATTCCCTCCATCGTGATTGCGATTGCGCTGTTTTATTTTGCGGCTCAATTAGGTCTGGTCGCTACCAATACCGGTATTGCGATAGGGCATGTGGTAATTGCATTGCCGATGGTGTTTATCATTCTGCTGACGACCTTTCAGGGACATGACTGGCGGTTGGACCATGCAGCCGCAACGCTCGGTGCCAATAAATGGCAGGTACTTCGTCGCGTCACGTTACCGTCAATTAAAGGTGGTTTGGCGGCTGCCTTTGTTATTGGCTTTTTGACCTCTTTTGAAGAGTTGACAGTTGCATTGTTTATGGGGGGCGGGATGAAAACCACCATACCTAAACAGATGTGGGACGACATTTTGTTACAGGTCAGTCCAACACTGGCAGCGGCATCGACCATGGTGCTGTTGGTAGTAATTGTGATGTTTGCTGGTGTGCAACTAATAAAACCTCGCAGTAAACGCGTGTCTAATTAAGGTAAATAATGATGAGTGAAAAACAAATTCGCATTGATTTGGCAGCATCGTTTCGAATTTTTGCCCGGCTAGGAATGCATGAAGCGGTGGCCAATCACTTTAGTGCCGCCGTCTCTGCCGATGGACGTCGTTTTCTGATGAATCGCAAGTGGCAACATTTTTCCACTGTGCGTGCAAGTGATTTGATTCTACTGGATGCAGATGAACCCAGCAGCATTGAGGACGGGGCAGTAGATCCGACGGCGTGGGCCATCCATGGCCAGTTGCATCGTCGAGCGCCGCATATTCGCGTAGCCATGCACTTGCATCCAGTCTATGCAACCACGCTTTCTACCCTGGCTAATCCCACCATTATTCCAATAGAGCAAAATACCGCGCGTTACTTTAACCGTGTGGCGGTAGACAGCGAATTTGGAGGAATGGCGGATACCGAAGATGAGGGTGCGCGCCTGGTGGCAATGCTGGGAGACAAATCGCGGCTGATGATGGGGAATCACGGGGTGATGGTTACTGCCGAAACCATCGGAGAAGCTTTTGACGATATGTATACGTTAGAGCGTGCTTGCCAGATTTTGGTGCAGGCTTACGCCACGCAGCAGCCTCTGAAGGTATTGTCCGCCGGGGTTGCTGAAAAAACCGCACAGGACTGGGAAGGTATTCGGGATTTCTCACTGGCCCACTTCAACGAGATGAAACGTATTCTGGATCGTGAGGAGCCTGACTATGCCGACTGAGGTTTTACAGGGGATTACTGAAGCCCCAACAGCCCAGCAACGCTTTCGCCAGGCGATGGCGCAACTAGCGGCAGCCGTCCACATCGTCACCACAGATGGCGAAAGCGGTAAGGCGGGATTTGCTGCCTCAGCGGTCTGCAGTGTAACGGATTCTCCCCCCACGCTGCTGGTTTGCCTGAATCGTGGTTCCTCCGCATGGCAGGCTACGGTGAGTAATGCACAAGTTTGTATCAATACGCTCAGTGCCGGACAACAAGAGATCTCTGCGATATTCGGCGGAAAAACTATGATGCCTGAAAGGTTTAGTAACACTGAGTGGTTAGACCGTGAAGGTAAAGCACCTGCACTGGTTGGTGCGGCGATGTCACTGGATTGCCGAATCGTGAACAGCACCAGGGTGGGCAGTCATGATGTTTTGTTCTGCGAGGTGTTGGATATTATTGATAATCAGACCGGGACTAATCTGCTTTATTTTAATAGACAATATCACACTCTTTGAATTTTATATTAAATCACACACTAATTGTTGGAACTATTAATCTCTGATAGTTGCCGCTGTGTATCCGACAGCATTTTATTATATTGCTACCTTATATTCATCTGAGGATGGAATAATGTCAGACGTCATTACTGAAATTGACACGCTTGTCGTTGGTGCGGGTCAGGCGGGTATTGCCATGAGTGAACACCTGACGGCACTGAAAATCCCACACCTGGTGTTGGAAAAAAAACGTATTGCTGAAGCATGGCGCAGCGGGCGATGGGATGCGTTGGTTGCCAATGGCCCGGCGTGGCACGACCGTTTTCCCAACCGCCTGTTTGACGCACATCCTGACAGTTTTGTGCCCAAAGATGAGGTCGCTGCTTATTTCGAAAAATATGCAGAACAATTTAACGCGCCGATTCGCACTGGTGTCTCGGTAAATAAAGTCACTCGTCATCATGGTCGCAGCGGTTTTACCGTCGAAACCAGTGAAGGTTTTATTCAGGCACAGCGTATTGTTGCTGCCTCAGGACCCTTTCATCGGCCATTAATTCCGGCGATCGCGCCAGACAAAGAACACATTCATCAACTGCATTCCGCGGATTACAAAAACCCGCAGCAGTTACCTGAGGGGGCGGTGCTGGTGGTGGGCGCGGGATCCTCCGGCGTACAAATCGCCGATGAACTTCAACGTGCTGGACGTCAGGTCTGGTTATCCGTAGGACCGCATGATCGACCGCCGCGCACCTATCGTGGCCGTGATTATTGCTGGTGGTTGGGCGTGCTGGGTCTATGGGATGCGGTGACCAAAGAGGCACATAAAGAACACGTCACTATTGCGGTAAGTGGCGCGCGCGGAGGTGAAACCATCGACTTCCGGCGCCTGGCTCAGCAGGGCGTTCACCTGACGGGTGTTACTCAACAGTTCATAGATGGCAACGTGCGATTTGCTGATGATCTGCGTGAAAATATACGGTCAGGTGACGAAAACTATCTCTCTGTGTTGGATGCGGCTGACGCATGGATTGAACGAAATGGTGCCGATCTGCCAGCAGAACCCGAAGCTCGTATCATGCTCGACGATCCAGATTGCCTGATCAGTCCCATTCAGGAATTGAATCTGGCGGATGAAGGTATTCAAAGCATCATTTGGGCAACCGGCTATGCCACGGATTATCGCTGGCTTGATGTTGACTGCTTTGATGAGCAACAGCGACCGATTCATCAACGAGGAGTGGCACGAGAATCCGGCGTCTATTTTCTCGGCTTACCCTGGCAGTCGCGGCGCGGGTCGACCTTTATTTGGGGCGTCTGGCACGATGCAAAATACATTGCCGATCAAATCGCTATTCAGCGGAACTATGCTGCCTACGGTGCCGCTGAGCCATGATAATTAACTGGCAAACCTTACGGCATGAGGCGCAACGTTCCCTACCGGCATTTGTATTCAGCTATGTAGACGGTGGCGCGGATGATGAAAAAACACTAACTAGCAACACAAGTGTATTTGACCGCTGGCAGTTTTTGCCGGCGGTACTTAAAGATACCAGCCAGCGAGATTTGAGCATCAAGCTTGGCAGTAGCTCGCTGCTTGCGCCTCTTCTGGTGGCGCCAACCGGTTACAACGGGATGCTGCGCTATCAGGCTGATATCATGTTGGCCCGAGCTGCATCTCAGCAGGGTATTGGACATATTCAAAGTACTGTGTCGACCGCATCAATAGAGCAGTTAGCTGCGGTATCATCGGGATCGCGCTGGTTCCAGCTTTATGTTTTAAAGGATCGCAATGTCACACGCGATCTTATCGAGCGCGCGCAGCGTGCAGGTTGTGAAGCATTGGTGGTCTCTGTGGATGCCGTGCATTTTGGAAACCGTGAGCGAGATAAAGCGCATTATCGACGTCCCATGAAATTATCGTGGAAAGCGATGTTTGACGCTGCCCGCCATCCCGGCTGGCTGAGCCGTACGCTGATCCCGCAAGGTATGCCAGGGTTTGGCAACTTAACGCCGTACTTACCCGCTGAATACCAGAAGGGGATGGGGGCGGCAGCCTATTTTGCCAGCCAGATGGACCAGGCGTTGAACTGGCAAACATTGGCTTGGATCCGGGAATTATGGACGGGTCCACTTTATGTGAAAGGTATATCAACCGTGCAGGACGCGATCACCGCAAAACAGGTTGGGGCTGATGGGGTCGTGTTGTCAAATCATGGCGGCCGTCAATTGGATGGCTGCATTAGCCCGATGTTGATCCTGGAAGCAACGCGCCGCGCTGTTGGTAGTGATTTTAAGCTGATCATTGACAGCGGTTTCCGTCGTGGCACTGACGTCGTTAAAGCACTGGCGTTGGGGGCGGATGCGGTATCACTGGGACGCCCACTGCTTTACGCGGTTGCCACTGGTGGTGAAGCCCGGGCAAATCAAACGATGGCAAGTATGATTCAGGAAATTGACCGTACCTTAGCTCAGTTAGGATGTAGTAAAATTTCAGAATTAAATCCTGACATGCTTTTAAAACTTTAAAATATTGGTCGATATGATGACTTACTTAGAGACATTATGGATTAAATATGTCTCCTGATTAACAGGATGGACATCAGTGCTGAGCTGGATAGCCTAAATCGAGAGTGCTCTTTAGTTATCAGGATGGGCTTCGAATTATGGCTATCCGGTTCAGGTTGTCGTGAACATCAAGCAGACCGTGCGCGCTAAAATCGTGCCTGGCTGCCATCACAACCCCATATTTGTTGTCTGCCTTAAAATCTCACCGGCAAAGGCGTTGAGCTCATCAGGAGCACTAACGCCACGCAGTCTGACTTCCCTGACCAGCCTGTTTTACAACGTGAAATGCGCATTCTCCACGCGGCCATAGGCTAAGTTGCTCATGGCGCAGATTACGGTAAAGTTCAGCTTTTGCATCACGCACCAGAACTGCGTCTAACCACTGCCGTCAGCCACATTTTTTCTGATGCGGAACACATTTGCCTTGCCGCTATAAATTTCCAGCGGCCTGCATTGCTGTTTAAGAAAATCGCGTGCGGGCTCAGCAGGGGTCCCACCGGGAAAACGGAAATATCCTACCCGAAGCCTGTATTTTGCCCAGTCCACTATCCACTGAGCGTGATGAACGATATTTCCCATGCCGCAAATTAAGATTAGTTTGCCAGACAAAATCCACGCTCAGATAAGGATGTTCCCACCCCAGAGGAGACAGGTGAGAAACAAATTGCCCATTAATCGGAATCACTTTCCTTTTCAGGTAATCAATGGCTCTTTCAATATCTACCGTTTTCCAGAGTGAGATCGCCGCAGTCAGCAAATTCAGTCCAATAGTCCTGACCCGACATTCTGCTCGTCTTTTACAGTCATGAACCCCGGAGCGTTGATTCCAGGAGCAGAGTCGCTTAGTAACGCCACTCTTGGTCATTAAGGCAATGCGAACGGGCGTATCTTAGAAAATTCGCAAAATGTTATGCATGCCGTCGTAATCCTTAACGCCGGCAACGAGTATTATCCTTGATAATCTTTATGATTCTTAAGACTTATTTCCTTTATACTCAGAATATCAATTATCATTATTTTCAGTAATGGAGTTAATATGATTGTGTCTATGAACATCCTTCATGAGTACGTTGTGAAGGGATCGCTTCCTTAAGGAAATCGTCAATGCTCAAAGAAAACTTCAACGAACTCCAAATCTTTCTTATGGTGGCGAGGGAGCGAAGCTTTACCAAAGCAGCTGGCAAACTTGGCGTTTCCCAGTCAGCCCTTAGCCACGCAATGAAAGCGCTGGAGGAGAGGTTAAATATCCGCCTTCTGACGCGAACAACCCGAAGCGTTGCCCCCACACAGGTAGGTGAGAGGATTATTGCCTGTCTTGAACCTCGTATCGCCGATCTTGAACAGGAGTTGGGATCGCTTATTCAACCGAATGGCACCGCCTCCGGTAATATACGTTTATCTGCCGGGGAGCATGCCGCGCGAAGTCTGGTATGGCCAAAATTAAAGCCCTTTCTTCGGGAATACCCGGATATTAATGTCGAACTGGTGGTAGATAATGGCTTTGTCGACATTGTCGATGGGCGTTTTGATGCTGGGATCCGTCTGGGCGAAAGCGTAGATAAGGATATGATTGCTGTGAGAATTGGCCCGGACATGCGAATGGCTGTGGTTGGCTCACCGTCATATTTCTCAGATAACCCCGCTCCTGAAACACCGCACGAGTTACAAAACCATCGGTGTATCAATATGCGCCTGCCGACCGCCGGTGGACTTTATCACTGGGAGTTCGAGAAAGAAGGGAAACCGTTACGTGTCAGAGTTGAAGGTCAGGTGACGTTTAACCTGCTGACGGAAAGGATTGATGCTGTTTTATCAGGTTTTGGTATTGCCTGTATTCCTGAAGACAGGATCCAGCATTATCTAAAATCGGGAGAGCTTGTTCAGGTTCTGCAGGACTGGTGTCCTTCTTTTCCCGGATATTACCTTTACTACCCCAGCCGTAATCAGCATCCACCCGCTTTTGCGCTGATGATTGATATGCTGCGATACTCGGAATGACGGGTCCGCAATTCGCTGTGGACCCGCCTGGGTGTTAACGGCCTACGCGAGCCTGATGCTCAGGAGAGTAACGCTCGCCGATGATTTTAATCGTTTCAAGGGCCCGTGTTATCTGATGTGAGTCATCCTGTGAAAGAATAATGTCTGCAGCGCCAAGGTTTTCCTCCAGTCGGTGTAGTTTAGTGGTGCCCGGGATGGGGACAATCCACGACTTTTGTGCCAGTAACCATGCCAGAGCAATTTGCGCAGACGTTACACCTTTCTCTGCAGCCAGTTCACCCAACAATGAAACTAGTTTTTCATTCGCTTCAATTGCTTGTTCGGCGAAACGCGGCACCTTGCTGCGGTAATCATCTTTCCCAAACGTTGTACCTGGCTTTATTGATCCCGTCAGGAAACCTTTGCCTAATGGGCTGAATGGCACGAAACCAATACCCAGTTCCTCCAGCAACGGCAGGATCTCACTTTCAGGCTCGCGCCACCACATGGAGTATTCGCTTTGCAGGGCAGTGACGGGTTGCACAGCATGCGCGCGACGAATGGTTTGCGCACCCGCTTCCGACAGGCCGAAATGTTTGACTTTGCCTTCAGCTATCAGGTCTTTCACTGTACCCGCAACATCTTCAATGGGTACATCGGGATCTACACGGTGTTGATACAGCAGGTCAATGACATCAGTCTTAAGACGGCGTAATGATCCTTCAACAGCTTCACGGATATGCTCAGGGCGGCTGTTTAAAATCTGCTGCTTGTTGTCATCGCCAAAGGTAAAACCAAACTTGGTTGCAATGACCACACGGTCACGAAACGGCTTTAAGGCTTCACCGACAACCTCTTCATTGAGGAAGGGGCCATAAACTTCTGCGGTATCAAAGAATGAGACGCCACGTTCAACAGCAGCGCGAATGAGCTCGATAGCTTGACGAGTATCTATCGCCGGGCCGTAGCCGTGGCTGAGCCCCATGCAACCGAGTCCTAGAGCTGAAACTTCCAGCCCGGATTTACCGAGATAACGTTTTTGCATCTAATTAATACCTCTTCTGTCGTGGCTTATACGTCAAGTTTTCGGCCAGTGAGCCACTCCACCATTGCAGGATTGCGATGAGAGAAGAATGCGCTCGTTGCGGTATCAAGAGCAGCAATTTGCAGCATATCCTCAGCACTGAGTTCAAAATCGTGAATATTGATGTTCTCTTCCATGCGTTCTTTTCGCACCGACTTAGCCAGCGAAACGATGCCACGCTGGAAGATCCACCTCAGGACAACCTGACCCACACTTTTGCCGTATTTCTGGCCAATTGCGGTTAACACAGGGTGCTGGAAAAGACCATTTCTGCCTTCAGCAAACGGTGCCCATGCTTCCGGTTGAATGCTGCGACTTTGCATCCACGGAACGGCATGCAGTTGCTGGTTGAAAGGATTGACTTCAATCTGGTTCACTGCAGGAACAACTTTGTTGAAGGCAATAAGATCAGCAAGTCTGTCAGGCTGGAAGTTGCTGACGCCGATAGCGCGAATTTTTCCTGCCTGTTGCAGTTCTTCCATGGCACGCCAGGCACCATGGACATCACCGTAAGGCTGGTGAATCAGATAGAGGTCAACATAGTCCAGCTGCAATCGGTTCAGCGAGCGCTCAAACTGTGCTTTGGCACCTTCGTAATTGGTATCCTGCAGCCAGAGCTTCGTGGTTACAAAAAGTTCGTTACGTGCGATACCGGTCTGTTTCAGTGCGTTCCCGACTTGGGTTTCGTTCAGATAGGATGCAGCGGTATCTATCAGGCGATACCCCGTATCGATGGCATCAATAACTGCGCGCTCACATTCGGCGGCATCCGTCATCTGGAAGACACCAAAGCCCAGCAGGGGCATTTCAATACCGTTGTTCAGTTTTACATTTTGCATATCTTTCTCCTTCAGCTGTTATGTAGAAAGAGCATAACGCAGAGTGGTTTATCAGATTAGAGGGGGCAATGTACTAGGGCTAATTAGAAGGATTCATGAATACTCACTGAACCCTGCATTGGGATAGCTGCGCTACTGCAAATTTTTTTCTTTCAGAAACTTGCTCACCAGGTCAGCAATCTGCACATTATTCAGATCAGAGAATGGGAAGTGAGTATTCCCTTTAATGCCAATTTCAGGCAAATGCGTAACCGTCACATCCCCGCCATGCCTGTTCACCACGTCACGCCATTCACGAGCCATTGCCAGACGTACGCGCCAGCTGTCCTGCGCGGGCAGGGCTACTGGCTTATCCGGTATGTTATCGCCGTAGATAATCAGTATTGGGATTTTAGTCAGCGCCATAAACTGTTTCACCGGCACTGGCTCACCCTTCAGCGTGTCGAATGCGCTTGGCAATGGTGCAGGTAACTCTTTCTCCGGGAAGACAAAACCGCTACCCGGTTCGAAGGCCACAATGGCTTTGACCTTGCTGTTCTTTATCGCGGTATACCAACCAGGCCCGCCGCCCTGAGAGTGTGTGAAGAGGATAGCCGGACCGGATTTGTCCACCACTGCGGACATGGCGTCAGAAATCACATTACTATCAAATGGCCCTGTGTTCGGGGTCATCTGACGGAAGTACTGATTCAGGGCTTCCTTGTCATGAGAGAATTGGACGCCTTTAAAATACTCTGGCCACACGCCCACGCGGAACTGGTTGAACCACATCTGCTCATCCGGCTTAGGTGTTACAGTGCCTTCAATTGTAGTGCGTCCTGCGCTGCCCCGACGTGGCTGATCGACAAGATAGGTTGAGAAGCCGCGGCGCAGGAATATGTTCTGGAATCCCTCACGGCCATCCGGGGTGCTTTCCCAGGTACGGGAAAACTGACCTGCACCGTGCAGCATGACAATAGGGTACTTATGTGGATTCTCAGGGATTTGGTAAAATACAGACGCATGATCGCCATGATAAGTTTGACCAGATGAGTCCAGCGGCTTTTTTGCGTCAAATGTTCCTGGTGCGGTGATGACAGTTCCGCCAGCAGAAAAGCTTCCCTGCTCCTGAATGACCAGTGGCTTGGCATATACCGACTGTGACACCAGGCCACCAGCCATCACACAGACGACCAGCGTTTTTAAGATCGTTTTCAAGATTACTTCCTCTGTTATGTTTGCCGTTTGATCATATCTGAGTTGCCGACGTTGATTATTTAGCACTCCTGATTGCCCTTATTTGGCAGGCTCATGAATGGGGGCGATTAACTGCGTATCGTCTCTAACCAGCTGGTGACTGTATCTGTGGTTCTCCGCTCCTGATCGCATTCAATGACAAGCGGTTTTTCTCTGCGTGCTGTGGGAGCCAGACTTGCCAGGATATCGTCGCTGTCCCCTTCACCGTATCCGCCATGAGTAATGAAGGGGATCAATAATTTTCCCGCAAGATTATGGTTTCTGAGAAATGTCTGCACTACGGGCGGCACGCTGGTCCCCCAGATGGGAAAGCCTAAATACACGGTCTCATAGCGTGAGATATCTGCGACGCTATTTTTTAATGCTGGTCTGACGCCCTGCTCACGCTCCTTTTTCGCCTGTTCAACGGTCTGAAAATAGTCTTCCGGATAAGGTACTGCCGGTTCGATTTCAAACAGATCTGTGTTCAGACTGCGGTGTATGACGCCCGCAATCACTCGTGTATTTCCGCTGCGTGAAAAATAAATAACCAGAGTACGGCTTTTACCCCGTACGTTTTCGTTTCCGGTCGCAGCGGATGCCAGGGAGACGTTCGCCAGCGTTAGCCCGGCAAGCGCGGTAATCAACATTCTGCGGGTGGGATCGTACTCCATAACTAACTCCTCTATTTACTGGCAACGGCCTGTTGAAGCGCCTTTTCAGCTCGCGTAGCTGCACCATTTTCACCATGTTCACGCAGGACCTGTACCAGCTGGTGCAGCTGTGCTGCCGTCATGCCGACCCGCATACTTGCTCGCGTATGCGATAACAGTTGCGCTTCAACGCCTGGGGTAGCCGCTAATGCACCAACAGTGGCCAGCTCGCGGCTTTGCCAGTCGAGGTTATCGCGGGCGAAAATGTCGCCAAAAAGGTGCGTTTGCAGGAATTGATTTATGACCGGCGCAAAATCAAAAAGAGGTCCCTGGACGGGAGTGCCTGAGATTTTAGTCTGGTTTTCTGTACCGACACGGCGAAGCTCGTCCCCTACCGGGATGGGGGCGGCCGGTTCATTACCCACGACGTCTTCGATGCCACGTTGTTTACGTGCTTCGACGACCTTCATCAGTGCATTAAGCGCATTCAGGCTTCGGGGGAAGCCCGTATAGGCATAGAGCTGAACGAGAATTTCTTTGGATTCGTTTATGGTAAGCCCTGCATCAAGCCCTTGATTAAGTGCCGTGTTCAGCTTATCCATCTGACTGCTGGCCATCGATACCGCAATCAAAGGGATAGCCTGCTGGCGCGCTGACAGCGTATCTGAAACCGCTTGTTCATGGTTCATTTCTGAGGCACCTTTATTGACGGACGCAGCATTTGCCGCGAGACCAAAACTTAAGGTCAGCAATACCGCTGCCGCTAGTGTCTTAATGGGTGTGGTATTGTTCATCTGTCACTTTCTCCATCCAGTTAACGCTTTTGCCATCCACAATTCCGGTTATTGCCAGATGCGTCATCGCGCTGCCTGCCGCAGCCCCATGCCAGTGCTTGACACCCGCCGGAATAAAGACAACGTCACCGGCGCGGATTTCCTGCACCGGCTTGCCTTCTTGTTGAGTGAGCCCGACACCTGAGGTCACAATCAGTCGCTGACCTGCCGGGTGGGTATGCCAGGCGGTGCGGGCACCCGGTTCAAAGGTGACATAAGCGCCGGAAACTCGGATGTCGCCATCAGGTTTGAAGAGAGGATCAACCCTGGCGCGACCGGTAAAGTTTTCGGCTGGCCCATACACTGCACTCTGACTTCCTGCAGGGGTAACATGGACAACGGGATTTTGTTCCGCTGCCCAGGGTGAACATGTGAAGAGGGGCAGCAACAGCCCGAGGTAACGTAAACGACTGATCATTTAAAGCATCCTTATCAATGAAAAGTGGGGATTGCCTGCAGCAATTTTATCTGGGGAGTAATGACGTCAGGCTGACGCCACCCTGACAATTCTGTCAGTTAACATCGTTCCCGGCCCGGTTCCTCAATAACCGCTACTGACCTTTTTCCGCTTGCATCGCAAAGGTGAGGCCAAATCTTCACTACGCGCAAAGACATCTCTCCGGTGCATATTGGCGAGGGCATTACGATTGATAAACCCAGCCCATGACATTTATCACTCTTTGCTCTGGAGGCGTCGACGCATATAAACCGTTCAAAAGTCGATGTAAGTGCTCTGCTGATAACGAGACTTCCTCTTAATTTTTTAACGGCGCTTCAACATCTGAATAAACCTGCACGGCATCCGGCAGGCGTTGACCCCGGATAGAGATGGTATCCAGTGACCGGGTAAGCTCGGTCATTTCTGAAACAGTCAGCGATACGCCGGAAGCCGCAGTGTTTTGTAGCATATGGTCTTTATTTGTGGTGCCGGGGATAGGAACTATCCAGGGTTTACGGGCCAAGAGCCACGCCAGTGCAATCTGGCCTGGTGCGGCATTTTTTCTTAATGCCCAGGATTTCAGCAATTCAACCAGCTGTAAGTTATGTGTGATGTGGTCGGAGGAGAAGCGCGTTTCCGTTGCACGTATATCACCGGTGGCGAATCGGGTTTTTTCATCAATCCAGCCCGTTAAGAACTGTACGCCCAGTGGGCTCCACGGCACGAATCCTATGCCCAACTCTTCACATACCGGGAGGACCTGTTTTTCAGGACCGCGCCAGAGCATGGAATATTCGCTTTGTACGGCCGTAAGCGGTAATGCCGCATGGGCGCGTTTTAACGTGTTTATGCCCATTTCGGACAAGCCCCAGTGCAGGACTTTACCCTGATCCATTAAATCCTTAACCACACCCGCGACATCTTCGATAGGAACCTGGGGATCAACCCGGTGTTGATACAATAAATCGATGCGATCGGTACGCAAACGTTTGAGCATATTTTCGACGACCTGTCTGATATGCTCCGGTCTGCTGTTAAGACCCGGCAAACGCTTACCTGTCTGCTGATCAATGTTCCAGCCAAATTTAGTGGCGATGACGATTTTGTCCCGGAAAGGGGCAACGCCTTCCCCGAGGATTCTTTCTACTTCAAAAGGCCCGTAGGCTTCAGCAGCATCGAAAAATGTCACCCCTTCATCAAATGCCCGGCGGATAACATTGACCATCTCGGGGCGCCAGGGAACAGAGGTGTCGTATTTTCGACTCATGTTCTGAACGCCCAGCCCGACGGCAGAGACTTCCAGATCCCCAAGTTTACGTTTGCCCGGAGCAGCAGGACGTTGGTCATTTTGTCTTATTGAATCTACCTGTGAGGATTGGTTTGCCGCCGATACGTGGGGGATCAATGAGGCGGCGGCAATGCCCGCCCCCGCGACTAATAGCGTGCGCCTCTCTGGCATTGCTGGGTCATTCTGGCTTTTCATTGATCGCTCCTTTTCTCAGAAAATTGAAAATGAATCGCATTTATGCCTGACCATTTTGCCCACTGATAGCCGACATAAAGCTGACAGCTACCTGACTTTTTTGTCATAAACACCTGGCTGTAGCAGTCTGCTTCCTGACAAAAATGTTATTTCCCGGTCACGATGCTGACAGTCCACCTCCCCTAATCTGAGCCTGCAAATTTGATTCCGCGAGCCTGGGTAACCAGTCTGGCACTCATCGGGAGAGACCATGAAATTCACGCTTATAAGTGCAATGCTGCTAACGGCACTCGCTGGAGTGACCTCAGTCAATGCGGCTGATTACCAAAAAAATCCATTCACACTCGTCTATGACGGTGCCATCTCTGAGAACGTCAAAGGTAAGGTCAACATTCATCCGGTGAAATACGATCTGCATGGCATCCAGATTGCCGCGAATGTCTATACGCCTGCTAACTACGATCCTGCAAAAAAATATCCTGCCGTAGTGGTTGCACATCCTAATGGTGGCGTTAAGGAACAAGTCGCCGGGTTATATGCGCAACGCCTGGCCGAGCATGGTTACATCACGATTACAGCCGATGCAGCCTGGCAGGGCGGAAGCGGTGGTATGCCTCGCAGCGTTGATAAACCCGCTAACCGTATCGAGGACGTTCACGGCATGGCTGATTACATCAGCCAGTATCCGGGGGTTGATACTTCCCGCCTCGGTCTGCTTGGCATTTGCGGAGGCGGGGGGTATTCACTTGTTGCTGCGGAGACGGACAAACGGTTCAAATCGATTGCTACCATCAGCATGTTTAATTCAGGTCTAGTACGCCGCAATGGTATGCAGGATTCACAGCTGGACACTATCCAGCAGCGCCTTCAGCAGGCCTCTGATGCACGCGCTCTGGAAGCAGCCGGGGGCGAAGTGCTTTATTCCGGTGATGCCAACCTGACGGATGAACAGATCGCAAAATTACCTTTTGCCTTATATCGAGAGGGCTACGAGTATTACTGGAAAACCCATGCACACCCGAACTCAACATTTAAATACACTACCAGCAGCCTGTTAGATTTGATGAGCTTTGACGTGACGGATCATATTAATCTCATCAATAAACCATTGCTTATGATTGCCGGTACAAAAGCCGATACGCTCTATATGACTAAAGATGCGTTCGCGAAAGCCACCGGTACGAAAGACAAAGAACTCTTCCTGATCGATGGCGCGACCCATATCGAAACGTACTGGGTTCCCAAATACGTAGACCAGGTATTGCAAAAGTTGGACGTCTTCTTTGATAAGAACATTTAGTGAGCTTAGGATGACACCCCCAGCCTTGCAGGCTGGGGGATGCTCATCAGCTGTCGTCACTTCCCGCTGCATTTCATGGTGCTTATTCACGTGATACACCCAGATTAACGAAGTGAAGGTCAAAGATAATTGCGCCTTTCAGATAGACGCTATGAATGGAATTCATAGACCTAATCTGCTGCAGGGAATGATAACAATGACCTTATGTGACAGGATGGTTCCGGAGGCAGTGAGCAATTCACTTAAGATTACGTTCAGATGGAGATGCAAATGAGTTCGCAAGAGCCAACATTCAGTGAGGTAGTAAAAAACAGGTACTCGGCAAGAGCCTTTCTTCCAACCCAAATTCCCTGCGATATCCTCAGCGACATTTTGCTTGAAGCGCAATGCGCACCTTCTAACTGTAATACTCAGCCCTGGTCTTTGCATATCATCGCAGGGGATAAGCTTCGTGAATTAAGCAATGCACTGAAGGAAGATCAGAAGGCTGAGAACTACAGCCTTGATTTTACGTTTGATAAAGAAGCATATCCCGAGCCATTCAGGCAACGGGCTACTGAGCAGGGGCGCTCTTATTATCAGGCATTGGGTGTTGCGCGAGGTGATAACTTAAGTCGGTCAGAAGTGTTAGAACGTAACGTCAAATTTTTCGGAGCGCCTCATGTTGCACTGTTATTCATTCCTGTTGTTGGGGACAACGTCCGCGTTGCCTCGGATGCAGGAATGTACGCTCAGACATTCCTGCTTGCTTTGGCAGCTCGCGGTTACGCAGGCGTTCCACAGGCAGTCCTGAGTTATTTTTCCCAAACGGTGCGTAGGATATTAAATGTTCAGGAGGATTTCAGGCTACTTTACGGTATCTCTTTTGGAGTGCCCGACAAAACGCATCCCTCCCTGAGTTACAGGGAGGGGCGGATTCCCACAAACGAAAGTGTCGTCTGGCATCAATAAAAGCCACTGTTTTTGAGCTGAACGGCCAGTGCAATTAAATCGCTGACTAACGTAAAAGACGCAGTTATCCAGCCCATCGCCCATGGTGTGCCGTCACTGAACAGATCAAGTGGAAGTGAATATATGATGCCGTTGCCGCACTACAACGCAAGCAGGCATTAGCATCGATGCGGAGCCAGAAAAACAAACATGGTTTCAGGATCGATTTGTGGTTGCGGGCGAGGCAAATTTTGCGACGCAAGAGGACCGTTAATAACAAAATTCCAATTGGGGGGCTTATTCACGTTAGTTTAAAATTCCCTGGCTTTCTTTTCCTGAACCAGGCGGATTTAAAACTTAATTATTTATATAAAGAGATATTCTGAAAGTGCGATTTTAAATGTGTGGCACTTGTTGAGTGTGTCACCTTAAATCATATCATTTATAGTCATTCAATATTAACACTGATTCTCAGAGGTGGTAATGACACGTGATGAGCGCATTGTCTATGAGTTGCCAATGTGGATTGAAGAGAACATAAATTCTCCATTGAAAATCCAAGAAGTTGCTTTACGTGCAGGGTATTCTAAATGGCACATTCAAAGGATGTTTGCTCGGGTCATGAGCATAACATTAGCTGAATATATACGAAATCGAAAACTGAACTTAGCTGCGGAATCATTAATTTATAGCTCAAATAGCATTATAGAAATATCTCTCGACTATGGATTTACATCTCAGCAAGCATTTACACGTGCATTCGTGAAGTATTATCAAGTTCCTCCTGCAGTCTATCGCAGGGTAAATAAAAGGTTTAATAATTAATGTGCCGATAAGTGTCAATAAAATTAATATAAAGTTGTATTTTAGTTTTCTGTAAATAAATAATTTGTTGGCTCTGCTTATTATGGGTGCCGATTATTTGTTAATTTTCTCTGTGTTGAATAATCTGGCTAAAAATTTGAATTTATTATAAAAGACTGGGGGGGGTATTAAGTAACGAGTAAGCTATTATTTACGATATATTATTAAATGCTTTTTAGAAACTAATTTCTAACCCTTTTGTGCCATGGTTATAATTATTTGGCAAGTTAATATTTATCGGCGAAATACGACGATTTTAACAATCTTTATCTTACGTTGAGTATATTTTTTTATGAGTACTCTGATTGTATTCCTAACTTACATGCAGGTTGATCTTTAATATGAATGAAATACTCATTGTTGAGCCTCAGTTTTTTACAACTTTTGAATGCGTGGGGGGAGCGTGCATTGATCACTGTTGTAAGGACTGGGATATAGTATTAAATAAATCGACAGTTAATCTTTATAAAAACAGCTCAGATATTGAAATACGAAAAATATCAGATGTTAATGTTATCAACATTGAGATTGATGACGGGAACTGGGGAAGGGTGAAATTAAAAGACACTGGGAATTGTTCCTTTCTGGATAATGATTGTCTATGCAAAGTACAGAAGTCTCTTGGGGAAGATGCATTAAGTCCTACATGTGCTATTTACCCTCGAGTTTACACCAGTCATAAATATGAAATCAGAAGTAACTTAACGCTATCTTGCCCTGAAGCTACCAGAATGCTTTTAACTAACACCGGTTCCATGCTCTTTAACGAGAAAATAAAAAAGAGTAATTATGCTTTAGACGCCCCTGATGTTCTTGAAGAAAATAGATTGTTAAATTTGATGTGCGTCAATATTATGGTAGGGTGCGGGAAAAATATTGAAGTGGGGCTTTATGGTGTTTTGAAGATTTTATCGTTTCATGATGATTTGTTAAATGATAATAATGTGCATGATAAATTACTTAATTATTTCGATGGCATGATGTCCTCCATTGACTCAGGTGAGTTAATCGCATGTCTTGATAAAATAACGCCAAATTACAAGTTACAGGGGGAGCTATTCACACGATTAAAAGCATCTTTGAGTAAAAAGAATGAAGGGCGTGGATCTAAACCTTTTCAATTTTTCTTACAAAAAACAAGCAATCTGATTGGCAAAGGAATGAAATATAAGGAGCTTTTGCCTTTTCTTATTGCTATTAATTCAGCATGGGATGGCAACGTCAACAAGTGTACTAAAAACCATCCATACTTTATGAGTAACTATATTCAGTATCGCATGTACGAGGATTTTTTTCCTTTCAAAAATGGAAAGGATGCATTGTTGAATGTTTCGATTTTAATGGTAGAGTGGTTTTTACTTAAATTATTAATAGCCTCAGTAATTGAGTTGGATTCAAATATAACAGAAGTCGATTTGGTTAAATTATTTTACAGCTACCATAGCATCACTAGGCATGATAATAATTATGAAGATAATCTTCTGGACGATATTATGGGTTTAGAAATAGAGGGCTATTCCTCTTTAATCTACCTTTTAAAATAATTCAATATTTTTCTAGGCTGATGGTTGGATGCCGAGCCGGTATAAATCTTTATTTGTCATGGTCATCAACATAAACTCTGCATCCTGAATCAGATCAGACCTTTACACAATCATTCCTCTCATGAGGCCAGATCTGGAGATATTGTCATGGTTTTACCAACCAGCTCCTAACTGTTTTGGTTCGGATCGAGTTTCAATGATATAGATCGCCCGCCAAGCACTACCATCTCAGATAATGATAACTAATGGTATCTGAGCGACTCTGACAAGAGGGGGGCTCTTAACTGGCAGTCTGGTCCGAGATAACCTCAATTATGATCACTTCAAACTGAAGGTACGCAAATAACGCTTTTAGAATTTGCGGGCTAAGGCTGATTGAAGGCGCTAAGGCCTTATTCTGTGCCGGACGGAGAGCCGGCCCTTAAGCGCTTTTCTGGGTTCCGGGAATTTTGATACCTAGAGGAAGGCTCGCAGTCATGCATGCTAGCTGTGCGAGCAGGCCGAGACAGCCGGATAAGAGTTTTATCGTTCGTGAGATCACGGCATCCTGAGATAGAAACCGGCAGCCCTGTCCGGTGCCGGTTTCAGCTTATCTGCCGAAAAGAACGCTGGATTTAAGCTCAGCAAAAAATAAGCGAAGCGAGTGTAACACAGTCCGTTACGTCAGCGGCGTCTTTACTTCTCCAACTACATCACACATTGCGCATCGGGCAGTGGCACGGAACGCCGCCTTTTCCTCATGCTGCCTGAGCGTAGTTAGTTTAAGCAACAAGTATTGCTGGCGCACCTCCCCATACGACATTAGCGCTTTGGAGTAACAATATAAGTTCGTGTAATCTTGATTATGTTAAATGTGTACTAGATGCTTTCCCTTATCGTGGGATTTGCATTCATAAGGGACTACTTTAAGACCCCTACGCCTCTATCTGTTCGTTTAACCATGAAGATGTAGCGTCTTTTTTGTTCAATTAACCTTTATTACTTATCAGTATTGAGAAAATTTAACTTAAAGCACTGAGGAAATCGAGGGTGTCAGCATAAGCGCCAACTTAAGCTGATATAAATCATACGGTTATGTGATTTACTCCTTGAGCGTCTTAGCCTATTGAATTATATGAATTTATAGTTATAAGATACAACTTCTCTCTTCGGCTTATGATAAAAAACAAATGGATGTTAAGATGATTACAAGCAATGCTTCGGTAATTGATGAAACACAGCAAAGTTCTAACGAGGATAACTTAGTTGATTTTCTTACTCAGGAAGAGCAAGGAGCGCTATATGTGTTTCTCACAAAATGTCCTTGGCTCTTTGTTAAGGAAGTTATAACAGCCAGCAAACTTGAAAATTGTTTAAGCAATAGCAAAGATAAAACATTTGAAAAAATGGTGATAGTTTTAGATACTCTAAAGAAAGATGACAGAGATTCTTTTGATGAATTTTATGTTAAAGTTAACTATTATTCTCATAATAGCCTTACCTTTAATAAAAAAGCTTTTTACCCACTAACATTATCTGAAGAGTATATAAAAGATATTATTCCTGAAATCGAAAAGGAAACAGGGACAATATTTAACTTTGTTGACACACCGCTCAACTCTGTTACGGATGAAGATAGCCAGTGGTTCATAACCAAGGATTATTTGGCTTGTTTTTTCTATTCATTTAAACAAGTTGAATCTAAAACTAAGATTAACCCTAATGATTTTGATAGCCTAAGGCACTTCGATCAAATCTTTGGATATGAGAAGAAAGAGAAGCAATTTTTTGACGGTTTTTTTATTAATAGGTCTAATAATCGATCATACTTAGTCATTGATATCAGTGAAACTGATAATGCAGATTTTTGTATGGAAGCGCAACGTGTTATTCTACCTAAAATAAAACAAGAAATTCATAAATTCAAAGAAGCTCCAAATTTATTAAAAAGAGATTTATTCGCTACCATCGAAAAAATATGTTTACAAGAAGATGGTCATTTGACCGATATTCCCTACTCTATTCATGAAATGAATTTCATAAGTGGTGAGATGACCCGCTATACTGAGAAGAAATCACCCTTTCATGCAGATGTAAGAAAAGACCTTTTTCATATTGGTGGTTTTGAAAAGGCGAAGCAAGATTTAATTTTTTATAAAGTTTCTTTTAACTTAGATAAGTTAGTGGCTGATTATGGCTATAAATATAAGTTGCTAGCGTCAATACCTGGTTCATATAAGAGGGCTGTTTCTGGAAGTGGTATTAGCGATAATGCTAATTATTTCACTTTATCAAACTGCTTAAGTTACTCTGATTTTAGTCAAGTTTCCCTGATGGTGAATTGAGAATGACAAAGTTAAGAGCTTTGGAGGAAATAGAAAAAAGAATTTTTAGCTTAGAAATATATGAGAGTGTTTCAAGTTATTGTTTATTACTAGCAAGGCGCATTATTGATATCAACACTAACCCTACAAGCATCGTTCTATTCAGAAGCAACATTGAATCGATGAAAAAGGAACTAAGTTATAATGGCAGCTATATCGATATATTGAAACCTCTTCTACACCCAGATGTTGACTTCTTATATCTTGAATTTTTATTGATATGGGGTGAAGAAAATCATCCGGTCAGTTCAAAAGAGCTGGATCAAGCAGAGCGAGATGGTTATTTATACAATCCTTTTATTGATGATTTTATGTATCACTATTTGGAGTATATTGCTCCAACATTTAGAATCACTAAAGAGTTTGAAAGTCTGATTAAGGATTGTCAAGAATGAACATTGAACAGTCCGATTTTCTTTCTTCGATTAGCATGGACGAATTTCTTTTTTTTAAAAGAATAAAGCTTATTGAAAAAGCTAGAAGCTCATGGGAGCATTTCGAAGAGCTCATATACTCCCTATTGGATAAAGCTAGGGAAGGATTGTCCTCATCAAAAGACTCGTTTAGCTATGAAGAAACAAGAGAAGATGCATATTCAGATATGCTGCTTCCTTATTTAAATAAATATGATGAACATGGATTGGTTGCAGTAAGAGAAGGTAAAAGTGCTGGGCATTGTGACATAGTTATTACTTTGGCTGGCTTTAAGTGGCTAGGTGAAGCGAAGAAGGCTAGTGGGTATGAACACATTTTCTCAGGTTTTCTTCAACTATGTAACAGATATTCATCATGCCATTCAAACTCTAAGTCAGGTGGGGTTTTATTATATTGTGGTCAACAAAAAGTTAATTTGGTAATGAATAGATGGATGACTCACCTTTCCGAAAATTACGTTGAAGCAATTAGTTATCAAAATGACAAGAATGATGAGAATATTAAATATACAACCCACCTTCATACAGAAAGTGGCACTGAATATAAAGTAATACACTATCCATTTTACCTTCATCATAAACCACTTGATTAACATCATATTGTCGGGTGAACAATGAATCACCCGATTTTTTTGTTGAAAACATTTTTGTTCTGCGTTGTATGCACTCCTTTTGCCCACAGAAAACATCTCACCCACTTTCAGCCTGGAGATTACCTAATTTATAATCTTATATAATTTAGGTTTTACCAGTCTATCTTCTTCGTAACTAGCCTTGTGCTACTTGAACGGTTTTATAACGATCCTAACTTCATATAATAAGCATTATATGAAGCTAGGATCCGGTAAAGGATCCGGTTATGATGGGGATCTCCGTCGTGATCGTGCCTGAGCAAACCTGCACCGTACGGCGTTGGACATATTTACGGCAGCGCTACGTGAATTATGCTGGGTTACTGCCCTGCACATACCTCAGAATTCACACAGCAACGCCTCCACGATGACGGCAGAAATACCGGACGATATGAACGAAAAACACCCTGCTTCCGCACTGAGTCTGGCCTCTGATGCTGACATTGCCCACCGGCTGCGCGAGTTCGTGCAGGATCGGGAGGCGTTCTCTGAGAACACGTGGCGACAATTGCTCAGTGTGATGCGGATCTGCGCGAAGTGGGCAGAGGAAAATGGCCGCTCCTTTTTACCCATGTCCTCTGCCTGCCTGCGCGACTATCTCCTCTACCTGCAGGCCAGTGGGCGTGCCTCCTCAACGGTGTCTACCCACGCAGCTCTAATCTCAATGTTACACCGTAACGCTGGTCTGGTGCCGCCGAACACCTCGCCGCTGGTTTTTCGCGCGGTAAAGCGCATTAACCGCACAGCTGTTGTTCAGGGCGAACGCGCCGGCCAGGCCATACCGTTTCGTATTACTGACCTGCTGAAGCTGGATACTGCCTGGTCTGGTTCCAATCGTCTTCTGCAGACGCGAGATCTGGCCTTCCTGCACGTGGCTTATGCAACCCTTCTGCGCATCAGCGAGCTAGGAAGGCTGAGGGTCCGGGACGTGACCCGGGCATCGGACGGGCGCATCATTCTGGACGTGGCCTGGACCAAAACGATCGTACAAACCGGGGGACTCATTAAGGCACTCGGCGAGCTGTCAACGACGCGCCTGACGGAATGGCTAACTCAGTCCGGGCTGATTTCCAAACCGGACGCATACATCTTCGGACCGGTGCATCGCTCAAATCAGGCCGTCGTCAGTACCGTTAATCCGCTTTCTACCCGTGCCATTGAGGATATTTTCGGCCGTGCTTGGCACACTGCCGGATATCCGGGTGAGGTCAAAGCCAATAAAGGGCGGTACCGGGGCTGGACCGGACACAGTACGCGCGTTGGCGCAGCGGTCGATATGGCCATGAAGAAATACAGTACCGCGCAGATCATGCAGGAAGGTACCTGGAAAAAGCCGGAAACGGTGATGCGTTATATCCGCCATGTGGATGCGCACGCCGGTGCCATGGTTGATTTCATGGATAACCATCCTTCAGGCTGATATTGGCCGATCGTCTGCTCAACAGTTATTTTTCTCGTTATTGAAGATAGAAGCATAGTGCTGGAAGGAGCGTGTAAGAGCATTTTTTCCGGCTTAAGCCATATGGAGACCATTCTCTGCTGGCAAATATCTCGGCAAAATATGTCCTCTCAACTCACCTTTTTGCCAGCTCGCATCAGTCTTCGATAAAATATGTCAGGTTGCGCAGCGTATTGCGCGACATCGCACCTACATCAGCCGGGAATGAGGTTGCCCATATCCGCCAGAAAATGTTTGCGGCGTTTGCCGGTGAAACATTATGACTGAGACTGAAAACTATAGTTTCCATTAAGGTACCGAGCCGCTGTTTATCACCATGCCAAAGATTTTTTGCTCCGGGCACCGGTTCATTCGCGCCAGAACGGGCGCTCAAGAAATTTTTTGAACAGTGCCTTGGTGTTGATGCCCTCAAGCTGTGGGTTTGCTTAAAATGGTATCCGTATTGCCGCTAAATACCGAAGCCACCAACTGCGGGTTTTCTTCAGGAAGTTTGCGCCCTTGCTCTAAGGAAAATGTCAGACCAAAGGTGTTGATGCCCCCCTCGCTGCGGGCGAAAATATCACCGCGATGCATGATGGCAACGGCGCGCACAATCGATAATCCTAGTCCGTGATGAGTGGAGCTTTTAGCGCGGGAAGAGTCGACGCGATAAAAGCGCTCAAACAAGCGATGCAGATGTTCGGGCGCGATTTCGACGCCATAATTCGATACAGCAACCACCGCCTGCGTCGCGGTTTCACGCAGTTCAACCGTAATGGTGCTGAGCGGCGCAGCGTGTCGGGCGCTGTTTTCCAGCAAGTTTGCCAGTGAACGGTGGAATAGGCGCCGGTCAATGTGCACCATTACATCCCCTTCGACCTGCAACGTCAGCTGTTTCTCAGCGAAAGAGGGTTCGACATATTCGGCCGTTTTAGAGGTTTCAGCACGCAGAGACACCAGTGTTAACTGCGAGGCATGTTCGCCCGCATGTGCATGAGATAGGAACAACATATCGTTAACAATGGACGTTAAGCGCTCCAGCTCTTCAAGATTGGAGCCCAGTAACTCTTCCAGTTCTTCCTGCGAGCGTCGACGGGACAATCCAAGCTGCGTCTGACCAATTAAATTGGTGAGTGGTGTGCGCAACTCGTGGGCAACATCGGCATTGAAACTTTCTAACTGTCGCCAGGCAACTTCCTGCCGTTCCAGCACACCGTTGAAGGAGGCAGCCAGTTGTGTGAGCTCTTCCGGTAAGGCATCCAGATTGAGCCGCTGAGCATGATCGCCGGGAGCCAGTAGATGTGCCTGCTGGCTTAACGCGCCAACCGGACGTAAACCGATGCGAGATATGATATATCCCAGCAATGCCACAATAAACACACCTATCGTGGAGATGACAAGTAGCGTACGCGTAAATGCATCGAGTGTGCCCATGTAAGGCGTGGAGTCGATTGCCACTACAAAGCGAAGTACAGGACGTTCATCCCGAGCAGGAATGGTTTTGACCAGCAGGAACAACGAACAGGCATCATCTGATGCGCCGGGCACTTTGTTAAATCCTTCCTGCAATGCGCTCCAGCTTACACCCAGTGGTGGTGCTCCGCCGACGTTAAAGCGCACATCATCACTGAGAATCCAGTAACGCACACGTTCGCCTTCGGAACTGGTTAAATCGGTAAATTTTCTGGCCAGCGCCGGCCAGCCTTCGCTGGAAGTGCGTGCGTTAATCCAAGGGCTCATCAGCGATTCGCGAAAGAGCAGTTCGTTGTGCATCTGCTTTTGCAAAGAGTCGTGCAACGAGGTGCGCAGCAGTAAGCCAATCGTTGAGACGATAAGCACAATACTCAGCACAAAAAGCACTGCGAGGCGTGCGGAGATCGAACGTTTAGCCATGTGGATTTCCCCGTACTTCAAGTACATAGCCCATGCCACGCACGGTATGAAGCAATTTAACCGTGAACGGTGCATCGATCTTGGCGCGCAGGCGTTTAATTGCCACTTCGACCACGTTGGCATCGCTGTCGAAATTCATATCCCACACCTGTTCGGCAATCATCATCTTCGACAGGATTTCGCCTTGATGACGAGCCAGCAAACTGAGTAGCGAAAACTCTTTCGCAGTTAATTCCAAACGAATGCCGTGGCGGAATACCCTGCGTGCCAGTAGGTCAAGTTGCAGATCATGGACGTGCAGTTGTGTAATATCAGCACCATCCGTGGTGCGTCGGCGAACCAATGCCTGAATTCGAGCTACCAGTTCAATTAAGGAAAAAGGTTTTGGCAGGTAATCATCTGCACCGAGGCGCAACCCCTTCACTCGCTCATCAACCGAACCACGTGCAGAAAGCATCAATACTGGCGTTTGTTTGCTCGTGCGAATTCCCTCCAGCACACGATAGCCATCCATGCCCGGCAACATGACATCCAGTATGATGGCGTCGTAATCGAACTCAAGTGCAAAGTGCAAACCTTCCGTGCCATCGGCAGAGACGTCAACGTTAAACCCCGATTCGCCCAGCGCGCGGCTCAAATAAGAGGAGGTTTTTTCTTCGTCTTCTACCAACAATAAGCGCATAGGAAGTATTTCCTGTTTCAACGGATAAACGTTATTTTGCATTAGATTTGCCAACATTTAGCTGACATTTTCCTGACGGAATTGTCAGGAAAGTAACAGGTAAAACTGGCCACGTTGTTATTCTGCCGTCACGACGGTAACAGCACGGATTCTATAAGCTCATCAGGCGCCACGCTAAGTATGTTTGGTCCCGGACAGGTGCGCCATAACAGCTATCAGGATTCATAACTTTCGACGATTCAGGAAGACCTGCGCGCGGCCACGGATACGCACATCAAAGAAGCCTCCGCCGGTGAGGTCACTTACTCAGGTGATGCCATCCTGACGGATGAGCATATTGTAAAACACCCGTTCGATCCTTTTCGGCAGGGCTACAAGTATTACTGGGAAACCTACGCGCACTCGAATTCATAAAATGAGCAGCCTGATGAATTCAGTGTGCAAAGCCATATAGCCCTCATCAATCAGCGGTTAAACATGATGGCCGGAACCTAGGCATAGTGCAAAGCGCATTTAGGAAAGCCAGCAGCCCCCCCAAAAACTGTTGCTGATTAAGGGTACAACACATATCGAGACCTATAAGGTTCTCGATATGTGGGTGGAGATATGAATCAACTCGCTGCGTTCTTTGACAAAAATGTTTAGCTTTGGGATCTTCCCCTGGCGGCAGCGATCGCCATTACCGCACTTGCTACGGTAAACAACGCGATAATCCACCCCATCGTCCACGGTGTGCCATCACTCAATAGTGCCAGCATCAGGGATGAGATGATCCCACTACCGTATTGCAGGGAACCAATGAAGGCCGAAGCGGATCCTGCCATATTGGGCACAGTATCCATCGCTGCTGCCGTCGAAGTAGCGGCAACAATGCCGTTCATTGAGAAGAAAACGAAAATCGATAGAATGATCGTTGTGATGCCACCAAATTCAAGTTTAGTGCAGAACGCGAGTATAACGGCAGCAACGGTCGCAACCACCACGGCAAACTGAAGAAGCATTTCTAATGGATAACGATGTACCAAACGGCGGTTCACCATGCTCACGGCCATTAGTCCCACAACATTCACCGCAAAAAGCCAGCCATAATGCTGCGCATCGATGTTAAAATAAGTGATGTAGACAAATGGCGAACCGGTTATAAAGGCATACGCGGCGACATAATAGAATGTCACACACAGGGTAAAGCGCATGAACTGGTGATTCTTCATTAAGGCAAAATAATTTGCAAATGCGCCCGATAGTGACGCCTTTATTCTTTTTTCTGGTGGCAAGGTTTCAGGCAACAGGCACATCAAAACCAACATAACCGCGCCGATACCTGCCAGTAGCCAAAAAATGATATGCCAGGACGTCACTCTGATCATCTGCCCACCCACAAGCGGCCCAGCGATTGGCGCAATGGCCATCACGACCATTAATGTCGAGAGCATTTGTGCTGCACGGCTTCGACCAAAAAGGTCGCGTATCATCGCACGAGCCAGCATCGGACCGGTGCAGGCCCCTAAGGCCTGGAAAACGCGCCAAAAAACGATTTGCGTCATATCCGCAGATAGGGCGCAACCGGCAGAACCGATGACAAATAATATCAGCCCTACAAACAGTGGTTTTTTACGACCGAAATGGTCGCTTAAAGGCCCCCATATCAACTGAGCAATACAAAAGCCGATTAAAAAACCAGTAATCGTTAGCTCGGCATCACCATTAAGTTCTCTCGCCATAATTGGCATAGCGGGAAGATAGATGTCGGTAGAAAGCGATGTGATGGCCATCAACGCGCTAAGGATAAGAATAAAAGGTAAACCGGTCGATTTAACAGTGTAGGAATTCATACGCTGAGATGCGCCATTCATTTTAATATCCAGGCAAAAAGAAGGTGTTCATTTTACCCGTTGCTGATGAGAAGATAATGTCCGGTAATTGCAATGACGCTATGAGTGGCATTCATCAATCAACGCTTTAAATGCAGTTTTTTGGCAAAATGCAGAGTTAAATCAAGCACTATTACGGGTTTTCACAACATCAGCCATAACCGAAAGAGCAATTTCGGCGGGCGTTTTGCTTCCTATACTTAAACCAATAGGTGCTTTAATTCGCGCTAATTCATGAGGCTGCATGCCGCCAAAATTTTGCAAGCGTAGTTTTCTTTTTTGACTATTTTTAGATGACCCCATAATACCAATATAAAAGGCGGAGGTATTGACGGCCTCCATCATTGTTAATTCATCAATACGTGGATCATGCGTTAATGACACTATGGCAACGGAAGCATGTGCGCCATTTAGCTCTAACCAGCGAGCCGGATGCTGAGGCACTATAGATATGTTATCTTCGCCTGAAAAATAGCCTTCAAGCTCACTCAGCATTTCAGGGCGATGCTCACAGACACGAACGTGATAACCCAATAACTGACCAATACGGATACATTCGTAAGCCACCGTAGAGTAACCAGCGACGAATAACTCAGGAACTGCGCCAACCGGTAAAACAACAGACTCATTATCGTATTTAAGTTGCGGGAGTTTTTCATCAGATGAGATCTGGTGCCAGCTAGCACTTTTACCCGGTTCAACCGTTTTTACCAATGGGGTTTTTCCAGTTAAGGCTTGTTGCATGGCTTGCAACAACGCGAAACTTTTCGCATCTGCTGGAAGGTATTCAATGAGAATATCCAGACTTCCGCCACAGGGTAGTTGAACATCGGGTCGCATACCACCTTCACCATAACGAACTATCTGGCTAGATTCGCGATAATCCCCTTTAGAAAGCTGTGCCAGGAAGTCTTCTTCGATGCAGCCTCCGGACAGCGATCCACAATATTGCCCTTCAATGTTCACCGACATAATCGTACCTTTGGCGCGTGGTGATGAACCATAGGTACGCAATACCGTACAAATCCATACGACTTGTCCAGACTGGCACCAGTCCAGTGCGGCGGTAATAACGCGTTGATCGAGAGTAATCATTAGCTCCTCTCAGTTCCCAAAAGATCATCAGGCCTGTCTATATCCCGTAGACAGCCAATGTCATCTAAATAGACAGGTTCAGGTAGACAGGTTCTCAATAGCGTTTGTGCTCCTGTATCACCCTGCAGTAATGCTAATGCTTGAAAATAGTGGCACTGAAATCCTACTGGGTGCCCTGGCTTTTCATTAACCATAGCTCTCACCGACGCATTATTTTGTAGTGCACTACTGACGGCCAGATAACTCGAAGTCTTTAGCCAGGGCAAATCGGCCAATGAAATAATTACACCATGGTAGCCTTCACAAGCTTTCATGCCTGCAGCAATTGAGCTGCCAATACCATCACTGTGGCAAAATATCGGCGTGGCATTCTTTAGTAATGAGTGAATATGGCGATCCTCTGGTCGGGTGACAACATACACGTCCATTCCAGTTGCTGATGCCTGCTCGAGCGTATGCTGCAAAACAGGTTTATCATTAATCATGGTTAGCAATTTATGCTGGCCATTAACCTGACGAAAACGGCGGCTATGTCCCGCCGCCAAAATGAGGATCGCATTCTGCACTTTGTTCGACTCTTAATTTTTACGCTGTTCAGCGACTTGTTTGGCAGTGACTGTCCCTTGTTTGCCACCAAACTGCAGTAATACATAGTTAGCTACTGCTGATACTTCCTCATCTGAGTATTTATCCCCAAAGTCCGGCATTATCAGCGTCTGGTCTTTAACATTCAGATGGGTGCCACGCAGAATAGCCTGCACAATGCTTCTTCCCTGCGGGTCGTTGACTGCCGTGCTGCCTTTTAACGACGCATAAGGCGTCTGACGTCCATTACCATTCCACAAATGACAGCCACTACAATCACCGGCAAAAAGCTGCTGTCCCTGCGATTGCGTCTGCGAAGACGGCAATATAGCGTTTGAATGACTTGCACCTTCAGGCTCTAAGTTTACTTTGGCACTGATGTCCGATTTGATCGGAGTGATATGACGTAAATACTTTACTAACGCCACATTATCTTCTGGAGTCAGGAATTGCGTGCTGTTTTGCACAACTTCTGCCATCGGGCCAGAAGCACTACTTCTGCCTTCGGCATGCCCCGTCGCCAGGAATTGTGAAAGTTGAGCATCGCTCCACGTGCCAATGCCGGTGTCCTGATCTGGCGTGATATTACCTGCAAACCAGCCTTGTACAACTTCACCGCTCAGATGCTTGCTATTGTTGAGTCCAAATCCAAGGTTTCTCGGAGTATGGCATTCAGCACAGTGCCCTAATGGACCAGCCAGATAGGCTCCCCTGTTTAACTCATCATCTTCGCTGGTAACCGGAGTAAAACGGTGGTTATCAAAAAAGGCCAAGTTCCAGAATTTCATTCCCCAGCGCTGATTAAAGGGGAAAGAGAGCTCGTTGGTGCGGTTGGCCTGCTTTACAGGTGGCAAGCTGAACAACCATGCTTTTATTGCCAGGACATCGTCCCGACTCATACCCGTGTAAGAGGTGTAAGGCATGGCCGGATAAAGATTGCCATGTGGGCTTATACCTTGTCTTACTGCTGCAACAAATTGATCATCGCTCCAGTTGCCGATACCTGTTTCTCTGTCCGCCGTAATATTAGTTCCATAAATAGCCCCGAATGGCAGGTTGAAACGGAATCCACCGGCAAAAGGTTTGCCACCGGGTGCGGTATGGCAGGCAACGCAATCGGCAGCTTTTGCCAGATATTCACCGCGCTCAATTTTGCTGGTCATTGATGCTGGCGCGCCAGCTATGGGGGCTGAGGATTCATCCCCTTCAGGCTTGAGAAACTGATATGTGCAATAAATGAGTCCTGCCACTATCAGTAGACTAAGTACGCCGAGCGATCGCTTTACGACTGGTTTCATCCTTTGGCCTCCTCAGACATATTTGTCGCTGCCTGATGAATTGCCGCGCGAATACGTGCATAGGTCGCGCAGCGGCATATGTTGCCGCTCATCGCTGCATCAATATCGCTATCGTCGGGATTGGCTTTTTGTGAGAGCAAAGCCGTGGCTGACATAATTTGTCCTGACTGACAGTATCCGCACTGCACTACATCAAGATCCATCCACGCTTTCCTCACCGCCAGACCGACCGAGGTTTCTCCAATGCCTTCAATCGTCGTGATATGTTTTCCTTTAGCCGCTGCAACGGTTGTCTGACATGCCCTGACCGGAAGACCATCAAGGTGGACTGTACACGCGCCGCACATGGCAATCCCGCAGCCAAATTTAGTGCCAGTTAAGCCTGCCTCATCACGAAGAAACCACAGGAGAGGCATCTGTTCGTCATCATCAAACTGAACAGACTGATTGTTGATGGTTAGTGTTGTCATGGTTATGCCTTAGGTGGTTGCGACGTCGATGAGCCAATACGATGGAAAGGAAGACTTAAGCTGCTGCGTGGTCGGCCAAGCAAAGCCAGTGCATTCCCTACCGCGGGGGCTATAACGGGTACACCAAGTTCGCCAACGCCGCTAGGGGCCTCAGAAGACGGAACGATGACAACCTCTATTTCAGGCATATCATGAATACGCAGAGGACGATAACTGTTGAAATTTGTTTGTTCTATACGGCCATCTTTCATCGAAATATTGCCGTAAAGCGCAATACTGAGGCCGTAACCGATACCGCCTTCAATTTGCGCCTTGATGACATCAGGATTAACTGCGATACCGCAATCTACTGCACACCAGACTTTATGAACTTTTGGCACGCCGCCGGGACCAATGGAGACTTCGGCAATCTGCGCCACACTTGTTCCAAATGCTTTCGCCACGCCAACGCCACGCATTCTGCCTTCGGAAGCCACAGAACCAGTCCAGTTAGCAGCTTTAGCTACGGCGCGAAGCACGCCTGCTTCACGCGGTGCATTTTTCATTAGAGCAAGCCTTCCCTCTACAGGATCCTGGCCGGTTTCATGCAACAATTGATCGATAAAACTTTCAACCGCGTGACCGGTATGCGTACTACCAACTGAGCGCAATGAGGTGACGGGAACTTTGCTTGGAATAATATGGGCATCGCAGCGAAAATGGTCAAAGGTATAGGGTGTCTCCTTGGCTCCCTCCACCATGGTGCGGTCAACGCCATCTTTGATCATTGCTGCAAAGGCGCTGTTTACAGTAAATGAATGCCCTGCAATGGTATTTGTCCACGCGATAATTTTGTTATCTTTAATCGCGGCTCGAAAGCGATGCAACACCATCGGCCGATACCAACCGCCGGTTAAATCGTCTTCGCGGGTGGAGATAAGTTTCACTCCCTGCCCTGGGCCTATTGCTTTCGCGACAGCAGATAAGTCAAGCGCAAGATCAGGACCGATCACTTTATTACCAAGGTCGATACGCCTTCCGAAACTGCCGCCAGCCAGAATGGTCTCGATATGCACCTTTTCCGGAGGAAGCTGGAAGTATTCGCATAACTGTTTTTGGTCGAGCGTTTGAATTTGGCAGCCATATTTGGCCTGAACGCTCTCACCATCCCAAAGCATATAGGCAGCGAGAGGCTCCATTGGTGCATGAGCCAGCCACGGGAAGGTATATTCCGCTTCAATTACCTTATCTAAATTTATGTCATTGAAGATGTGATCTGGATTTCCACGCTGCGCGGCCACTGCGCCAGGCAATTTGGCTTTTTCTCTAAATTCTGTAAACAGTGCATCTGTGCTGCGTTTTTCTGCAGCAGATTCGTCCCATTCAGTGTGTAATTTATCCCGGCCACGAATCGCAGCCCATGATGAACGGGCATATACCGCTACGCCAGATTCCGTAGACTTAACCGCTACAACTCCCGGAATTTCTAAAGAATCGCTGGCATCAAATGACTTTAATGTTGCGCCAAAGTAAGGAGGTTTTTTAATTATCACGGTCAGCATATTTTTCTCTTGGATATCCTGAGAGAAATAAGCACTACCATTTGTCTTCGCGTCTGAATCAACCCGGTGTGTACCGCCAACTTTACCGATTAATTTAAAATCAGCGGCGGATTTTAGGTGAATATCATCCAGGGAAGGAGGATTAAGCGTAGAGGCAAGCTTGGCAAAATGGCCAAAGCGTTCTGAGCGACTGCTGTTAATATGGTGAATCACTCCATTATCAACGGTAATCTCGTTAGCGGGCACTTTCCATTCGTGCGCCGCTGCGTTAATCAGCATAATACGGGCAATCGCACCCATTTGGCGCATCTGCTCGTAAGCATTAGCAACGGCGCTGGACCCGCCAGTCCCTTGAATACCCATTTTAAGATTTTTATAAACATTCGTGTCTACGGGAGCCGCAATTACCCGAACATTTAACCAGTCAGCGTCCAGTTCTTCCGCAATGAGTGTCGCCATGGCGGTATAAATACCCTGGCCAACTTCAGTATGCTTGCTGAGTACAGTGACGATGTCATCAGCGCCTATTTGCACAAAAGCATTCGCACTAAATTTTTCAGCTATCCCATTCACAGCGTGAGGTTCATTGGCAGTAATTGCAGCCGCTCGAACCGCTTTTGCAGGAAGCCAGGCTCCGATAATTAGCGCGCCTGCACCCGCCATAAAACGGCGTCTTGAAAACTGAATGTCGGGAATATCCATCGCACCATGCTCCAAAAAAATGTTAATCGTTCTTCTAAGTTTTTGATGGGTTATTGATAAAATCACTGGCGATATTTTTAATCTAAATTTATGAATGCCAGCGATTCAGGCTTACGGACACTAATCTTCAAAAGTATCATGCAGATAATTTTGAGATAATACGCGTTTTGAGATAGGGGCTATGAGCCACATTAATTAATCATGTAACGCTTCTACCAAATCTTCTTTACTGCTATGACGTTGCCATTTTTCCTGACGCTGGCCTAGCCAAAGCCCCAACAAAAGCCATGCTGCTGATAAGGGTATAGCTACTACAGCGATACCCGTCAAACTCAACCCAACAGCAAGCATTCCGGCATAGCTCCAAGCCGCAACCTGATCACCCGTGCGATAAACAACGGTATCAATAAAGTTTTTAGTCTTATATCTATCTTCGCGCGAGACAGCACTAAAAAGCACCTCACGAGCAGGACGAGTTAGCGCATAATTACTTACGCTACGAGCGACCTGAAAAACGATGAAAATACCGATGCTGGGGAACGCAGCTAAACCAGAAAAACCTAAAATGCTCAACAACGGCATTGCACATAAGGTAAATGCAATTCCAATCCAGGCAATAATTCGGCCCGTAAGAAAGAGTTGAATAACTAACGTGATGCCATTTATCCAGAGATTAATACTGGCGAAGAATGCTGTACGAGAAGAAGAATCAGTAAAATTTTGAGCTGCAATTGTAGCCTGCTGAAAATAGAGGATTGTTGAAGTAATGGCATAGCATAGAATGAATATAGCGATCCCCAATAGGTAGGGTGATCTGAAAGTGTGAATTATTCCGGAAAAAAGACTGCCTTTTAATGGTCGGTGTGCTTCTTCTTGTTCAATAGGGAGTTTGAAGGAATCGCTTATTGATGACAATCGACGAGCCGCAAAAACTGCAAATTCTAAAAGAATGATTGAAAGAACCAAAAGCCAATTCTGGCCAATAATCTCAACCAGAACAGAAGTTATTGAAGAACCTACTATTCCTCCTACCGTGGCACCGGAAGCCAAGAAAGCGAAGAGGCGTTTAGCTTGATCTGCGGAAAAAATATCGACTACAAAAGACCAAAAAACAGAAATAACGAAGAGGTTGAAAACTGACACCCATATAAAAAATGCACGCCCTATCCATACACGCTGCTCTGATGTGACAAACGAAAGAAGCAGAATAAAAATAACGATATTAAACATAAAAAAACGGTAACTAATGGCAATGAATTTTTCTCTAGGCCAATGTTTCACTACCAAAGCAAATATGGGGTTAATCAGAATCATTGCAATCAATGTTCCGCTAAATAACCAAGGTAAATTTTTCACTCCTCCAGCAACGCCCATTTCTTCGCGAATAGGTCTAAGTACGTAGTAAGCTAAAAAAAGCGAAAAAATATACAACCATGACCAAAGCAACGCCCTGCCTTCACCAGGATTTATACGTACAATGCTTTTAAGGAAATTGTCAGCTATCCTCATTGATTTATTTTTATTAAAAAGTGTAATGAATGAGGTCATAATGCTTTGTATTCCTCACGTTCAGGCTGAAGTTTAAAGTCAAAATTAAACTGTAAGAAGGGTAATTATTCATTACCCTGTTTAAATGTAATTTAGAGTAAAGATCTTATTTTTTAAACTGTTCGCGAACCAAATCAATGTCGCGCAAAACATTTTTTGGCTCTTCTTTCAAAGGTAAATTATCTCTGTCGTTAATTGCGTCTATTTGCTCTGCTGGATCAGCGGGTAAAGCAGCGAATAAAGGATCCAGATTTGTTTGGGCTGGCCCCTTTTCAGCAACTAACTCAAACGTTTTATGATTTGCCGATGAAGATGTGAGTGACTCAACAAGAACTTGGGCAATCTGGCTGCGCGAGACAACACCATCTGATGGTGAACCAGTCCAATGAGTATCTCCCTGGCGTAAAACCAGCTGATGCTGATCGCTGTCGTTATAGTCAAACCAACCGGGCCGAACAATGGTGTATGGCAAACCACTTGCACGGACAAGCCTTTCTCCACGACGTTTCCAGTCGTGTCCAACCGTCGGTTTCGTCACGCCCACAGTTGTCATCAGGGCTATTCTCGCTGGCGCTTTAAGCACACTAAGGATGTTACGTACCGCTCCATAGTTTACCTGCTCCGCACCCTTTGGATCGTTTCCACTAATGCCGTGCGTAAAAATAATACCAGTGACACCGATAACGGCTTCATGAAGCGTTTCAGGACGGGTTAAATCACCCACTACAACTTCGACACCTTCGGGAAACAATCTGGCCTGCTTAGGATCTCTGACAAGAGCTCGGGTTTCATAGCCTTTTCTATAGGCTTGCTCAACGACGGGTTGGCCGATACTGCCACTCGCACCCACTACTAATATAATCGGTTTTTGCCTATCCAAGAGATTCTCCTTTTGATCATGTGTCTCAGTTGCAGCACGATTTTGCGAACTCGGCGACGCCGCTGAGACGTTGCTAAAAATAAAAGTTGTGCCTAACATCATCACCAAAATTAAATTGGATAGAACAATATTCATGTAATCCTCTCAAACAGTCGTTGCCACCCCACTGCCACTAGAGCAATAAAATTAAGGGGGCATTTCTTCTGGTTTTAGAATTGTAATTAAGAAAGCTGTCACTAAGCTGACCTGAAGATAACAGAACTGTCAGTTTCAGGAGTTTAGGTGTTTAATCGCCAGAGAGGTTACAAAAACATTATCGGTGAACAACTTGAGCCAAGGCCACTTTGGAAAGGCCTTGGATATAAACATTTATTATTTAATCAATAACCACTGGGTTGCTATGATTTAGGCGTATTTTTTTACTTCGTTAAATTGACTTTGTATTGCTCATCGGTCACTTTTTCCAGCCATTCAACGGGACTGCCGTTTAATGATTCAGCAATAGCAATGTGTGTCATGGAATTATCCCGTGTAGCACCATGCCAATGTTTGATACCTTCAGGGATGAAAATGATATCGCCCTGATTCATCACGACAGTATCTTCACCTTCACACTGAATCCAGCCCTGGCCGTGTGTAATAATGAGCGTTTGTCCAAGTGGATGCGTGTGCCATGCCGTACGTGCTCCCGGTTCAAAAGTCACTGTGGCACCGCCAACTCGAGAGGATTCTGTACCACTGAAAGGTGCATCAATTCTTACTGTTCCAGTAAAATACTGTTCCGGACCTTTGTTTGAAGGTACCGAGCCGTTTGCAATAATTTTCAACATGTCATGTTCCTCATTTCGGTAATCATTAGTCAGTTCACTTTAACAAACCAATACGACGATTATTACTACTGAGTTCAGAATGCACCTATGAGCAATATTCATTAAATTGCGAGCGCTTTTATAACGAAATATCGCCAGCTTTTATAAAGCTGGCTTTGATTTTTCTACAAAAGCTGACTAATTCATCAAAATAATATTTAGCTAACTCTTATTGGTCGTCCTCATCATCTTCATCATTTGTTTTCCCACTAAAGCGGCTGCGCACCACGACAAAAAAGACTGGTACAAAATAAATCGCCAAAAGTGTGGCTGCTACCATGCCGCCAATTACGCCAGTACCTACAGCATTCTGTGCGCCTGAACCCGCACCGGTGCTAATGGCCAAAGGAAGTACACCGAGAATGAAAGCCAGCGACGTCATCAATATCGGGCGTAAGCGCATGCGTGAGGCTTCAAGGGTGGCTTCGATGATGCCTTTACCCTCTTTCTCCGTCAGATCCTTGGCGAATTCCACGATCAGAATCGCGTTCTTCGCTGCCAGGCCAATGGTGGTAAGCAGGCCGACCACGAAGTAGACATCATTGCTTAGGCCTCTGAGCGTCGTCGCGGCCAGCGCACCGACCACACCCAGCGGCACCACCAGCATCACCGAGAAGGGAATGGACCAGCTCTCATACAGCGCGGCGAGGCACAGGAACACCACGATTAACGACAACGCATACAGCGCAGGAGCCTGATCGCCGGAAAGACGTTCTTGGTAAGACATGCCTGTCCAGTCATAGCCGATGCCGTCAGGTAACTGAGAAGCGAGTTGCTCCATCAGCGCCATGGCTTCACCGGAACTACGTCCCGCCGCGGGCTGTCCGAGGATCTCTACCGAAGATAAACCGTTGTAACGCTCCAGACGCGGTGAGCCATAAACCCATTGCGCGGTTGAGAAGCTGGAGAAGGGCACCATTTTCCCGTTGCTGGCGCGCACGTACCAGTCGCCCATGTCTTTCGGCATCATGCGATAGGGTGCATCACTCATCACGTAGACTTTTTTCACCCTGCCGTGATCGATAAAATCATTCACGTAGCTGCCACCCCATGCGGCACTCAGCGTGGCGTTGATATCGTCCAGCGTTACGCCAAGCGCGGTGGCTTTTTCCTGATCGATATTAATTTTGTATTGCGGGTTATCTTCCATGCCGTTGGGACGCACGGCGGTCAGGACATCGGGATGCTGCCGCGCCAGATCCAGCAGCTTATTACGGGCTTCAATCAGTTTGTCATGGCCGAGGTTTGCCTGGTCAATCAGTTCAAAATCAAATCCCGTGGCATTACCCAGCGCAATAATTGGCGGCAGGTTGAACGCGACGACCGTACCATCGACGATGCTGGAAAAAGCCTGTGTGGCGCGGCTGACAATGGCATCGACTTTATTCTCCGCCCCGGTGCGCTGTTCCCAGTCCTTCAGGCCGATAAACGCGATGCCGACATTCTGGCCGCGTCCGGCAAAGCCAAAACCGTTAACGGTAAGCACGTTTTCAACGTTGGCTTTTTCCTGTGTCAGGTAATAGTCATTAATCTGGTCGAGCACCTTTTGCGTGCGTTCCTGCGTCGCACCCGCTGGCAGAATCGCCTGCGTCGCGAAGACGCCCTGATCTTCAGCCGGTAGGAATGAGGTGGGCAGGCGCATAAACAACACCGCCATCCCCACCACAATCACGCCGTATATCAGCAAATAGCGGCCTGACTTATGCACCATGCGGCCCACGGAAGAGGTGTAATGCTCCGCGCTTTGATCAAATTTACGGTTGAACCAGCCAAAAAATCCGCGCTGATGGCCGTGTTGACCCGGCTTAACCGGTTTGAGGATGGTGACGCATAACGCCGGGGTGAGAATTAATGCCACCAGCACCGAGAGCGCCATGGCAGAAACGATGGTGACTGAGAACTGGCGATAGATAACGCCAGTACTGCCGCCGAAAAAGGCCATGGGAACAAACACGGCGGAGAGCACCAGCGCAATGCCGACCAGCGCGCCCTGAATCTGCTCCATCGATTTACGCGTGGCCGCCTTGGGTTTGAGGCCTTCCTCAGCCATCACGCGCTCAACGTTTTCAACCACCACAATGGCATCATCGACAAGTAGCCCGATTGCCAGCACCATGCCGAACATGGTCAGGGTGTTAATCGAATAGCCAAACATGCTGAGAATGCCGAAGGTGCCCAGTAACACTACGGGTACGGCAATGGTCGGGATCAGCGTGGCGCGGAAACTCTGCAGGAACAGATACATCACCAGAAACACCAGGATGATGGCTTCGGCGAGCGTCTTCACCACCTCATGAATCGAGATGTTGATAAATGGCGTGGTGTCGTACGGATACACCACCTTCATACCCTGAGGGAAATAGGGCTGAAGCTGCGCGATTTTGGCCCGGATGGCTTTGGCGGTATCCAGCGCGTTGGCACCGGTGGCCAGCTGGATCCCCAGCGCTGAGGCCGGTTTGCCGTTCACCTTCACCACAAAGTTATAGTTTTCGCCGCCTCGCTCGATACGCGCCACATCATGCAACCGCACCTGCGATCCGTCTGCATTCACTTTTAACAGAATATTGCCGAACTCTTCCGGTGAGGTGAGCCGCGTCTGCGCGATGATAGAGGCATTCAGCTGCTGGCCTTTCACCGGCGGCGCACCACCTAACTGCCCGGCAGCAATCTGCGCGTTTTGTGATTCGATCATGCTCATCACATCCACCGGCGTCAGCTGGTAGTTATTCAGCTTATTGGGATCGAGCCAGATACGCATAGCATATTGCGAGCCGAACAGCGTGGAATCACCGACGCCGCTGATACGACTGAGCGGATCTTTGATATTCGAGCCAACGTAATCGGCGATATCTTCCATGCTCATTTTGCCGGTTTCATCGACAAATGCCGGTACCAGGAAGAAGGTGCTGGAGGATTTACGCACGGTAATCCCCTGTTGCTGAACCTCCTGCGGTAGCAGCGGTGTCGCCAGCTGCAGTTTGTTTTGCACCTGTACCTGAGCGATATCCGCATCGGTGCCATTTTCGAAGGAGAGTTTCAGTTCCAGCGTGCCGGATGAATCGCTGGTCGATGACATATACATCAGCCCGTCCAGCCCACTCATATTCTGTTCGATCACCTGGGTGACAGTATTTTGCAGAGTAGTGGCATCGGCGCCGGGATAAGTTACGCGGATCTGAATAGCGGTCGGTGCGACGTCAGGATATTGCTCCACCGACAATCGCATGATGGAAATAGCCCCTGCCAGCATGACAATAATGGCCAGCACCCAGGCAAAAATCGGGCGGTTAATAAAGAATTTGGACATCAGTGAGCAGTTCCTTGTGCAGCAGCATTGGCAGTCATATCAACCGGGGCGACACGTTGACCGGGCTGCGCGCGCTGAATGCCCGAGACAATCACCCGTTCCCCGGCCTTAACACCGCCCGTCACCAGCCATTGATCGCCTTCGGTTTGTGAGACCGATAGACTGCGAACTTCCACTTTATTGTCAGGACTCACCACCAGAGTGGTGGCATCGCCACGTGGCGTGCGCGTAACTGCCTGTTGCGGGATCAGAATGGCCTGTGGATTGGTGCCCTCGTCGAGTCGGGCGCGAACAAACATGCCAGGCAGCAAGGCGTGATCCGGGTTGGGTACGATGGCGCGTAGGGTGATTGAGCCAGTGGTCTGATCCACAGTGACATCAGAGAAGGCTAAGGTGCCCTGTTGTGGATAAACGGAACCATCGGTCAGGATCACGTGCACCAGCGCTTTGCCGTTGTTTTGCTGCAACTGACCTGAAGCCAGCTCCTGCTGCAACCGGAGGAAATCCTGGCTGGATTGAGTGACATCAACGTACAAAGGATCGAGTTGTTGCACGGTCGCCAGTGCATCCGTCTGGCCATTTTGCACCAGTGCTCCTTCGGTAACGGAAGAACGGCCAATGCGCCCTGCAATGGGAGCCGCAATGCTGCTCCAGTTGAGGTTGATGCGCGCACTGTTGAGTGCTGCCTTTGCCGAGTCTACGTTAGCGCGCGTCTGTGCTGCAGTGGCTTCCGCCTGGTCCAGATCCTGACGGCTGATGTATTGCGTGCCGGCTAAGGGGCGATAACGCTGCAGTGTGGCTTGCGCCATGCGGGCGTTGGCTTCGGATTCCGCCAGTGCGGCGCGCGCATTGTCATAAGCTGCCTGAAAAGGAGCGGGATCGATTTGATATAGCTTTTGTCCGGCGGTTACATCACTGCCTTCGGTAAATGCACGCTTTAATACCAAACCTGAAACCTGCGGACGTACTTCTGCCACGCGAAAGGCAGAAGTACGTCCGGGAAGTTCGGTGGTAACCGGCAGGGATTGGGTGTGTAGCGTAACAACGTTTACCTGGGGCGCATTTTTCGCCGGCATTTCACTGCCCGTCGAGTTATCACAACCTGAAAGCGTCAATGCAATAAATGAACAGAATAGCGCACTGGGGGTTAGCGCCCATTTAATCGGCATTACTGAGATCCCTTGTAAGTGAAATTATATTGGTATAGTGAGGTGTTGCATATTTAATCGACGAAATCTGGCAGGCGGGAGGTTATATTTTCGCACAAAGGATCGGGTGAATGACTGTTGTGAGTCATAACCATATTTCACTGAAATATCGATAACCGTCTCGTGGCTACGCAGCAAGTCTTTGGCTGCAGATTCCAGCTTTCGGTCACGAATATAGTGGCCAAGGCTGACGTGCATAATACGATGAAACATTCTTTGCAGATGCCATTTGGAGTAGCCTGCGCGCTCGGCAACCTGTTCTATTTTTAACGGAGAATGAATGTTAGCTTTAATCCACTCGGCCAGTTCATAAACAATTTTCTCATAACGATCCATAATTTCACCCGTTCTATTCTTAGTCAAAGTAAAGGCGAAACAATTGAAAGCAATAGAATGCCCGGCGCTCCGTTTAACTGAGCGGATAAGCTATAAAGACGGTATGGTGTGCTTTCGAATCTATCTCGCCAGTGAACGACATCTCTTGCGACTGAATTAAGAGTAACATTACAAGATACAGATTATTAGCATATGAAATCAGATAGGCTTTATGAGATTCTTTCATGAGTAATGCATCATAAAGTGAACAAGTCGGTAGTACAGATGCTATAGAGTGATCCACTTCAAAGTGAACGACTGCGGTGAGAAGCGATATGTGAAATAGCCACATATGTTTCAGCTTGCTTATGATAGTTTCATTGAACCCGGACAGAGATGTGAGTAGGCGATGCTAAGAGAAAATTTCAGCGATCTGGTGTATCTGGTGATGGTCGCCCGAGAACGCAGTTTTACCCGTGCTGCCGCCAAATTGGGTGTCTCTCAATCCGCGCTAAGCCATGCCATGCGCGGCCTGGAAGAGCGGCTTAAGACGCGGCTGTTGACGCGCACCACCCGTAGTGTGGCACCTACGGAAGCCGGCGAACAACTTATCCGGAATATTGCGCCCTTGATGTCAGATATTGAAAAGGCGCTGGTGGCTTTGACCGAACACCAGACGCGGACCTCGGGCAATATCCGGATTACCGCCGGTGAACATGCGCTGCACTCCACGCTTTGGCCATTAATTAAGCCTTATCTTCAGGAATACCCCGAAGTGAATATTGAACTCTCTGTTGATAACACGTTAAACGACATCGTTAGCGGGCGTTTTGATGCAGGGGTGAGATTAGGCGAGCAGGTTGAAAAGGATATGGTGGCGGTGCGCATCGGCCCTGACTGGAGAATGCTGGTGGTTGCGACGCCCGAGTATTTTAGAAATCACGGTATTCCTGAAACACCGTATGAGTTGCAGCATCACAACTGTATCAATATGCGCTTGCCGACATTGGGTGGGTTGTATAGCTGGGAGTTCACCAAAGATAAAAAAGATATTCGCGTTAAAGTTGAGGGGCAGCTTATTTTCAACAACCTCAGTTCGCGAATTGAAGCAGCACTTAGCGGTATGGGAATTGTCTATGCACCTGAAGATGCCGTGCAGAAATATATCGATGGAGGTCTGTTGCAGTGCGTATTGACCGACTGGTGCGAATCCTTTAGTGGTTACTATTTGTATTATCCCAGCCGCAAACAGCACACCGCGGCGTTCTCGAAATTGATTGAAGCGGTGCGCTATCATGGCCCAGTGTAATGTGTTGGTGGGTTAGATGTATTTATTAATAATAGCAGCTTACAGAAGGACAAATTCATTCAAACTAGCGATGATCGCCACCTAAATATGTACCAATTTGCTGACACAGCTGCAGGGAGGCTGAGTTTTGGTAGTGCAATGCAAAAGCTGGATACAGAGATCAGTTTGCGCAGTGCGGTTTCCGTGGACTAGTTTAGGTTCCGATTAGAGTTTGACCTATAGTTGCCCCTGTTACCATCTCGAAGCTATGAAGAAAGCTAATGAGTGGCGGTGCATGAATCATCTTCACTGCCCTTATCCTGAAGCCGCGAAGTTCAGAACAGCTTAATTCCCTGTATATGGCGTCAGGGTAAATAATTCAAGCTGACATAATACGGCGTACTATTATAATTGATATATAATTTAATGACTTACAATTTTCTCACTTGTAATTATTTTATCAACATCCATTCTGCAAGTTTTGATAACATCTGAATGCATTTATCGATTTGTTCAACAGCCACAAATTCATCAGGTTTGTGTCCTTGTTCCATGCTACCCGGTCCGCAAATCATTGTGGCGATGCCTGCCTCATCAAACAACCCGCCTTCAGTGCCAAAAGCAACGGTGGAGAATTGATTGCAGCCGCTCCATTGTGATAACCACTGTGCAAACTGAGACTGCGGATCGGTGAGTAAGCCAGGGTAGCGGCTTAGCGGCGTAAAATGAATAGCGCTCTCCTCTGCCACGCCGCGCATTGACGGTAAAAGGTGCTGCTGTGCATAGCGTTGCGCTTCATCCAACACGCCATCAATATTGATATCTGGTAGATGGCGAATCTCAAAATCAAACTGACAATACTGTGGCACAATATTTAATGCACTACCGCCCTGAATCACGCCGATTTGAAGGGTGCTGAAAGGTGGGTCAAAACGTGTATCCTTCTGCAGCGCCAGATGCGCACGACTTTCATTCAAGTGGTTGATCATCTTGGCTGCAAACTCAATAGCATTGACGCCATCAGGAGCATACGCAGAATGGCAGGCGCGTCCATGTATCTGACAACGCATCGCCACTTTTCCTTTGTGACCATAAACCGGTTGCATCTCGGTTGGTTCACCAATAATACACAGCGCAGGTTTTTCGCTAGATGCCTGGAGCAATTCGATCATACTGCGTACGCCGAGGCAGCCCACTTCCTCATCATATGAAAAGGCAAGATGCAATGGCATGCGTAGAGGCATCGCCAGAAAGTTATCAAGCGAAGCCAAAACGCAGGCCAGAAATCCTTTCATATCCGCACATCCGCGCCCGTAGAATCGGCCGTCGCGCTCGGTGAGTGCGAACGGCGGCACTTGCCAGTCTTGTCCATCAACCGGAACCACATCAGTATGACCAGAGAGCATCACACCACCATCCCCCTCAGGCCCGATACGTGCGTAAAGATTAGCCTTGGTGCCCTCGGCATTGGTAATTCGCACTGTCGACACACCACGTTGGTCTAGGAAATTCTCAATCCAGCCAATTAACGCCAGATTAGATTCTCGGCTGGTGGTGTCAAATGCCAGCAGCGTCGCCAGAATGTCACGCGCCGCGTTAATCATCACCTGGGACGCCGTAACTTGGGGCTTCGCGCGGATCCAGAGCCCTTGTTACATAGGCCTGCATTTGCGGTTCATAAGCCTGCCACAGCTTAGCTAAAACGGCTACCGGATCTTCTTCGGCCCAGTCAACACGCAGATCTACTAGTGGCCATGTATAATCGTCCACTACTTTTACCGCAGCTGAATGCACCGGACCCGCTTCACCGCCAGCATCAATACCCGCTTGTAAGGCGGTCACCAGACGGCTTGTCAGCTCACCACTCGATGACTCAAAGGCTGTAACCATTGCCGTAATCACCGATGATTCCTTCAACATATTGCCTGCTGCCACACAATCTACACCCTGCACCACGTGATGAATTCCCAGTGTTTTCTGACCACTGAATGCCATGATGCTGCCATTGGCATCGATAACGGTCACTTGGCGATACTCGCTGAAACGATCTTCTGCCAGGGCACTTTTCATGGCTTGCTGCGGTGTTGAACCCGCTTCAAGTAACGCAAGGATTTGCTGCCCTAACGCGGGTAACGTAATATTTTGACTGGAAACAGCACCAATGCCTGCCACAAGCCACGGACAACGAGCCCCTACAGCAATGCTTGAAGAGCTAATAGCAATACCCAGCTGCCCACTCTCAGGACAACGCGCTGCAATCGAAATTGTCATGGCTTCTCCTTGCTATTCCACTCATCTGGAATAACAGCGATCACATCTATCTCCATTAACCATTGTGGCTGTGCCAGCGCAGAGACCACCAATCCTGTGGAGATAGGAAAGACACCTTTTAACCATTTACCTACCTCCTTATAGACGGGTTCGCGATATCGTGGGTCAATGATGTAAGTCGTCGTTTTTACCACGTGGCTCAAATCGCTTCCTGCTTCTTCCAGCAGCTGCTTAAGGTTTTTCATCGCCTGTTCAGCCTGGGCACCTGGGTCGCCCAGACCCACTAGGTTACCGTTAAAATCGGTTCCAACCTGGCCGCGAACATAGACCGTATTACCGGCGCGCACCGCCTGACAAAGATCGTTGTCCAGAGACTGGTTAGGATAGGTTTCTTTAGTATTAAACATGCGAATACGTTTATGAGTGGGCATAGCGGCTCCGTGAATTAAAAGTCGTGCGAAGTTTGGTATTGCTGATACTGGCGCTGAATAGCGATCTGATCGGCTATGAATTTAGCGTCATGCCACACACCCCAGATAAATGTCGATCCGCGACGCGATAACCAAGGTAAGCCAAGGAAGTAAACGCCCGGTTCGCTTGAAACTCCACGGTGGTGCAGAGGACGCTGTTGCTCATTAAATGCATTTACCTTGAGCCAGCTGTAATCTGCCACATACCCCGTTGCCCAGATAATGCTGGTAATGCCCGCTTCAGCGAGATTGAGTGACAGCGTAGGGTCGGTGATACAAGCCGGATCAGGCAAAAACTCACGCGCCTGCGGTTCGGGAGGCAAATCAAGACCATTACGTTGGATGTAAGCATCAGCGGCATCCAGTAATGATAAATAATTGGCATCTCCATTGGCTATGTTTTGAGCGAGATCGTCGCCGAACGATACGTACTTATCGTTAAAACTCTGCGTCAGTCCAACCAGATTTACCCCTTGCTGCGCCAGACGGCGGAAATCCACTGTGTGTCCCCCACGCGCTCCACTTACCGCAATAGTGACGTGCTCTTTACCCGGCTGATTTGCGGCTGCATCCCATAATCCCAGAACCCCAAGCCACCAACAGAAATCACGGTTACGATAGGCGCGTGGAGGCCTGTCGTGTGCTCCTACCGACAGCCAAACGTCCTTCCCTGCGCGCTGCAATTCGTCTGCAATCTGCACACCAGAAGAACCTGCGCCAACCACTAACACCCCACCCTGTGGAAGCTGCTGCGGATTTTTGTATTCGGCAGAGTGAATCTGGAAAAGCGCGCTATTTTGCGGCGCAATGGGAGGGATCACCGGACGCTGGAAAGGCCCCGTTGCAGCCACAATCCGCTGAACATTGAAAACCCCTGCAGAAGTTTCCACCCGGAATCCGGCGTGACCCGTATTGCGCTCTGCGCTCAACACCTCAACGCCAGTACGCACAGGTGCCTGATATTTTTCGGCATAGCTGGCGAAGTAATCAGCCACCTGTTCTTTACCCACAAAGCTGTCAGGCGAGCAGTCAGGAAACTCTAAGCCGGGAAAGCGGTCGTGCCAGGCTGGACCGTTAGCAACAAGTGAATCCCAACGGCGGCTGCGCCAGGATTCAGCAATGCGATCTTTTTCCACGACAATATGCGGAATACCGAGGTGCGTCAGGTGTTCGCTCATGGCGACTCCCGCCTGACCCGCGCCAACGATTAACGTATCTGTTTCAGTCACTGATGTTGTCATTTCCACGTCCTTCTTCCTGCATTGCGCCAGGATTTCACTCATTAAGAAGTGCTTAAGATTATTTGAGCGGACGAACGCGGTAAAATATTATAAATCTGGCGTCTGAATAGAAAATTAATAGGGTTTAATGAACAAGGTGAAAGTTGTGATTGAAATAAAAAACACCGTGGCTCGCTAATTCATCGCCAGTAAACCCCTTTATGAGAATCATCAAACCATAGGTGCTGTAGATAATTCTATGCTGCGACAATAATCCATGAACAGCCGTGTCGGTCGAGTAGGTTCATTGTTTTGTAGATAGGCCATAATTAAGGTGGAAGCAGCCATCTCATCCACAATATCCAGCTGAACCAGCCGCTGGCCGTCATAGGTGATATCTGAATAAGGGCGTGTAACCAGCACTGAAAAACCTAAGCCTTGGCCCACCATGCAGCGCACCATTTCAATTGAAGGCGAGCTATATGCGACTTCAGGGTTGTAACCATTCTCTTTAAAAATGCTGATGAAATAGTTCTTACTCGGTACTGCATCAAGCAAAATCATGGGCTCTCGAGCCAGTTCTTGTAGTGTTACGTTATTTTTTTGCGCTAACGGATGTGCGGCAGGTAGCAATGCATAGGGTTTGTGTGGCGCATTAAGGGCTTCTTTTTTAATAACATTACCCAGCTCTAGATCATAGAGAAATGCCACATCAAAACGCCCACGATGCAGACCGTGCATCAGCTCATGTTGCTCACCGTCATACAGTTGAATAGTGATTTCTGGATAAAGTTTTTTAAAGCCGGCTATCAAACGCGGCATGTAGAGCGGCGCAGCAGACTCATAGCAGCCAACCGCAACGGTACCGCAGACCAGTTCATTATCGGCGCGCGAACTTTGTTCAAATTCATAAGACAATCGCAGTAACTCACGCGCTTTTTCATAGAAACGGCGCCCGCTGGAAGTGAGCGACACACCCTGCGCATGGTGACGGATAAAGAGTTGCTGCTCAAAGGCATCTTCCAAATTTTTAATCGCCACGGAAATCGAAGGTTGAGCAATGTGCAATTCTCGTGAAGCCTCAGCGATGCTCTCGGTTTCAACTACAGTGACAAAATACTTAAGCTGTTTTAAAGTGAAGTGAGTCATAATTAGACCGTTTGGAATATGTTGTTTAATGAAGTAGTTGATTAGCTAAAAGCTAATCAACTTTTATTAAGCAAGTCTTATGCCACAAAGTCTTATCATGATAACAAAGTTATTCAATTGTCCTTTATCCTTAAGATAGTGTATACACAGCATGTAACTAGACCTTCTTATTTAAACTTTCCAATCTGCAATGTTCATGTAGCCTTATTTTTCGGCTCACATTTAATTATTGCACTACAATAACTCACGGTGTTCCAATTCAACGCAGTGGATGCACAGGTTAAGTGCATGCAATTTCATTCAATTTGTACCGTGCAAGTTATTAGGAGCTCGACCTAAAAATCCACCCTCTGTTTACAGTTGAATAGTGCTTTCAATTTAAGCCTCCACAAGTTAATAAATGCTTCGTACCTCTATCCTGTCGCTTTAACATCCGACATTCTGATTAGAGCAAGTCGCATACTTCTCACTGTAATAAAACAAAAATGTCTGCAAATCTTTTCGAGAAAGAAATTTCTTCTCCCTTGCTAAAACTATGTCACCTGCTGAATTGAGCTACATATTTATCGACCATGGCATGTGGAAGACAGAGTTCACAACGTTTAGGCCTCCCACGCATTAGGATGACAGACGGCACTTAGGAGGCGTTACTCTATCCAGCAGAACGACGGCGTTGAAAGAAGCGGGCAGGATTTTGCTGGCTTCATCAATATCGTGAACCAGATCGCTAAAAGAAGAGCGCATCAGAATGCGGATATATAAAACCCGGAACATGGCCCGGGCTGATATCTTTGATTATATCGAAGTGTTCTACAAACGGTCCCAACGCCACTGTCCCCTGGGAGGCGTCAGTCAAGAGGCCTTCGAAAAAGCCTCGTCGTGAGGACAGTGAATATCTACAGAAGAGGGGTCACTCCATCATTTGTGGTCAAGTCGCCTCTGGAGTGATTAACGGTTTGCCGCAGCAACGCGTGGGTTCGTCTCTAAACTTTACTGAGAACATGTCATTAAATGATGCCGTTGCGGATCCGTTGTTATGGCGTGACGCTGCCATCCTGCGCGCTTCAGCAGCGCATCCACGGCATTAAGGTCGGCGGTGATGCGTACAGCGAGAGGGTTAATCTGACGACCATCGTCATCAAATCCGGTTTCCAGATCGTTTTTTCTTAAAAATAGCCCCGGCACTTTAAGGCTAAGTTTTACAGCATGGCGCCCTTCCCATTCAGACTCCGTGAGAACGCCGTAATTAATACCCGTCAGCGTAATGGCTTGCATCACGTGCTGGAGGCGGAATAAATCATTCTGCGCCAGCAAATCGCCGCTGCTTGCCCGCCAGAGATATTCCAGCTTGCCCGGAAGATCCGCGCGAAGCCCTTTTTCCCGACCCTCCCTGAGTAGCCAGCGTATGTCATTAGCCAGTTCACGCCGGAACAGACGCTTCTTTTCTGCCGTCGCCAGCCATCTGCATAAAAAGAGGTTTTCCTGCGCTGCGGAAGTGACGGATCCGGCCTGTCGCGCCATGTTCAGTGCGACTAGTCCGCACCAGGCAAGGTGATCGACGTAGAGGTTTGAGGTATCCATATTTTGATTATTTTTCGTTGATATTCAGATTTAACTACCGATCCTAACCCGAGCGGTCTTCAATTTCATCCCTGTTCATCGGGGAGCCTGCCTGCCCTTCTGATGGCATTAGTCTGGCAGCGTAAGCGGAAGCGCTGGTTATAGATAACTCCTATGACCAGTAACAAAAGGTAAATATAAATTCCACCCTGGGCAGGGTAATATCGTGGTGCACATACAGCTACGCTGTTGCAAACGAGAATTTCTGTACTGATTTATTTAGCCCGTCTTCTGGCGGGTTCTTTTCAGGGTCCGCACCGGCATTTTTGGATGTGAAACACGCAGCCCATCACGCCTCAAACGGCAATTGCATGCCGGTACAAAAAACAAGCTGTGTTCAGGACAACGCGTAGGGAAATCTGAGCATAAATACCGTGAGGGGCGTTTTACGTTGTCTACCGTAAAGCTCGTGGACAACCAGTTGCCTGCCATTCTGAATTCTGACCTCCAGAATTGTCGTGACGCTGGCCCCGGCAAAGTCTCCAGTTGATGCGAAACGCCTGCCTACCAGTGCGACGAGCTCAACTTCCGTTAACTTCAGTATCATGCACCTCTTTTCCCTTAAGACTCGCAATATAAAGAAAGTAGCTGAAAAGCAGGTACATGATGAGGTTTGGATGCTTAGCCGGAATATTTCAGATCTGATATGCGTCCTGGTTACAACGGTCAGACAGAATATCTGTCTGACCGCATCCGGCTAATGACTTACAGATAGCCTACCGGCGTGATGGAAGCGGAGTCCAGATTCCTGCCAAGCGATTTCAGCGCCGTCTTCATCGGACACAGCGTCCCCACTTCTGTTATCCGGCAACCAGACTGACGCCACTCTTCCCGCAGCAAGGGATGTTCCTTATCGATCGCCTGCAGGCGTCGCAGGTCATCCAGGCTCTGCCCCTGGAAATAGACGTGAAGGAACCGCTCGCCGCTTTTCGTATCGCGCCAGCGCTCAAACACCAGGCTGCTGCCCGGCGGAATGTTGCCACGCGTGTAGCCCGAAAGGGTCCAGGTAAAGTTCATCAGAGTACGCACCATGGCGATGTTGGTATCGTGGGCTACCAGGAGCAACCAACGCGTATCCGGCAGTTTATCCGACGTCCCGGATATACCCTGCTCAACGCCCTGCAGCATGGTGTTAAGCAGTATCGAACCTCGTTTCTGCGCGGTATACATGACATCGTTACTCAGGTCGTAATTCGCAGTGAGCAATGGTAGTACTGCCGTAATCTGCGCAGATGAGGTCACATTGCCCCACGCCAGTTGGCTCAGCGGCAGATTTTCATTCCAACCAAGTCGCAGGGTTTCAACCATGTTCGCCAGCACGCTCAGGCCGTCGATTGAGGCTTTACCAGTCTTACTCTGTTTAATCTGCCAGGGCTTGTCGAAGTACGAGCACTCAGCATTTGGGCTGCAGACTGCACGTTTAAGCGCCTGCACCGCTGGCTGTAATACCTGCTGACGTGCGGTTAAATCCCCTGCCTTAGCTTTAACTGCTGCGAACTGTTTTGCCGGGTCGGTATTGGTGGCGGGAAACGCTTCCGTCTGGAACAGTGGATCGTCATCCCCTTCCACCCTATGGACCTCCACGCCGCAGCCGGGAAAAGCCCCGTCAACCAGGGCATGTGCGGTTGCTCGGGTACGCTGCAGCGGGCTGGCCCGCACATATACATCCTGTGGCTGGGGGCAGCCGGCGGCCAGCAGGCCGAGCCCGCGATAATGTTCGCCTTCCCAGCGCCCTTTGTTCGCCACGGCAGCGTAGCCATGACCGGTGAGCTCTCCGTCGTGCGTGGTCCAGGTCGTCCAGGCGCGATGTGTGGCCGCTTCGATATCCTTACGGTTGCCCGGCGTGGGCGGGCGAATGCCGTGCCGGCTGAGCTCGACGACTTTCTCCAGCTGATACTGTGCTTCCGCATGCGCCTGTGAAGCGCACAACCACAGTGCGCCGGCAATGAACAGGCGTGCGGCGACCTGATGTCTGCGTGGCATCATAATGTCTTCCTTATTGAGCTGATTAAGAGGTAGAAAGGGTGCGGTGTTCGCTGGCGCTGCGTCTCGCCACCATTACGGCGGTGACAAAGCACAATAGCGCGGAAACGAGACCGGCTGCCACCCAGAACAGGGACAACGTGTGAAAATCGTAGATTTTTTTACCGTTCTCAATCACCGACGTTTTGTCGATGATGATGCCGGTGAGAAACTCGCCAAATCCGGCGCCAGCATAGCTGACGATGCCTATGGTACCTAAAGCTGCGCCCGCCGCTTTACGGGATGAAATGTCCACGGCTAGCAGGCCGCCGAGGAAGCAGGTCAGCGCACCGATGGTGGCACCAAAGATGACCATGGAGATGATGTCGGTGTAGTAGCTGTGAGGCGACCAAAGCATCAGCGCAAAGCCACCGGTGTTAATCAGGCTGATGAAACCCGCCATAATGCTGCGGTTCTTTGCAAAAAAACGGTCCGACAGCACGCCTGCCAGGATGGTGCCGACAATGCCCGCGATGGCATTGACGCCGATGATAGCCGAGGCCTCCACGGTGCTGTAGCCCTTGCCCTGCTGCAGGAAGAAAATGCCCCAGGAGTTAACGCCGTAGCGATCGATGTACATAAAGGCTGAGGCCAGCGCCAGCGTCCAAAGCGCCGGGTTGCGCAGCGCGAAGAGCTGGTTTTTCAGAATGGAGCTTTTTGCCTCGTGTTCTTCCAGAGGTTCGTTGCTGATTTCATGAATGGACGGGAAACCGCTGCTCTGCGGCGAGTCACGCATAAACAGCAGCATGATCACCACGCCTGCTGCGCCCAGCGCGGCAGTGGAGAGATAGCCCATGTGCCAGCCGTATCCGGCAATTACCGCGGCGATCACCATGTAGGTCATGGCCTCACCGATGTTGTGGGCAGTCGACCATATCGAGTAGAAAGTCCCGCGCTCTTTCGTGCCGTACCAGCGCGCCAGCGATACCGCACACGGCCCCACACCCATCGACTGTGCCCAGCCGTTGATGCCCCAGAAGACGGCCAGCAGCATGGCGTTGGTGGTCATGCCCATCATCAGGTTCATGCCTGCGCTGAGCAGCAGACCTAGGCTCATAAAGCGCACCACATTTGCGTGGTCGGCAATAAACCCGTTAACCAGCTTGCCGATGGCGTAGCTGAAAAATAGCGCGGAGCCGATCATGCCCAGCTCAGAGGGTGAAATACCGAGATCCACCAGGGCGCTCTTGGCCACGGTAAACGACAGCCTGCACACGTAAAACGTCACGTACGCCAGTGTCATCGCCAGAAACGTCTGCCACCGTACGAAGCGGAAGCGCTGTTCATTGAAGGCGCCGGCGTGTTTCTCCGGGCTGGCGCGGAAATAGCTGAATAATCCTGACATCATATTGTCTCCGAAGGCGGAGGCGTTACTGATTGCTGTGCATCATCCCTGACGGCCGGATCCATTTTGTGTAGAGTACAGAATCAGAAGCCCTGCCCATGCAGGTTAGCGTAAGGGTTGTTTAACCCATTGTTTTAATTGTGGGTAGAGCGTTTTACTTGCCAGCAGTACCGGGTTGCCGCGCGCGATGCCATCGTTAGCCAGGTAATCGTTTGTGGAGCCACCGGCCTCGCGCATCAGCACAATGCCGGGCAGGCCGTCCCACGGATTCATATGCGGTTCGTAGTAACCAATTAGTCGCCCGGCAGCGGCCCAGGCACTCATCAGTGCTCCCGAGCCGTTACGTACAAACATGCCGCCGTGCTGCAGCAATTCATCAAGAAACGGCAGGAAATCCGCCGAGGAAACTCGGTGCGAGGTGCCCACACCCATCACGCCGCCCGCCACTGTGGTGGCCACATGCGGGGTGATCCTCCGGTCATTCAGCCATGCGCCCTGCCCCTGTAAAGCATGGAAAAGTTCGTGGTGGTTAGGATCGTACACCACCCCAATCACCGGCTCTCCGTCCACTACGATCGCCAACGACAGACACCATGTGTGCAGCCCGTTGAGAAAACAGCTGGTGCCGTCGATCGGGTCCACGACCCACAGCACGCGCTGCTGCGCATCCACGGTGCCGCTCTCTTCACCGAGAAATCCATCACCCGGGAAGGCTTCTGCAATGCGTGATTTAACGTAAGACTCCACCTCACAGTCGGCGCGGCTGACCACGTCCTGCAGGTCATCCCCCTTGTGTTCGGTGAGCAGGCTGTCGCGCTGCTGATAAAATTCATAGGCCAGCTTTCCCCCGGACTCCGCAAGACTGCAGGCAAAACGATAACGCGCCAAAAGCGAATCAACTTCATGGGTAGCCATAACTTCTCCTCGATAATGCACACGTGTGCATTTTGTGGCAAAAAATTAGCCCCGAAGGGCAGAAAGAAGTCTGGCTTGATTGTGAAGATTAATCTGTGAGCAAATCCACATAAAATTAATCTTCCATTATGCGCTACGACGAACGATTAATTTCACCGGCACGGCGCGCTGGCGAGAGGGGAGATCAAATTGCGCTATACGAGTAACCAGCAAATCAACCGCTTGCCGCGCCAGAGCATCCGTATCCTGCTGCACGGTGGTGAGGTGGTATGGGTCCCAGCTGGCCTGTGGAATATCATCAAACCCTATGACCGCGGGTAAAGAGGCCCCGGAATTTAACGAACGCAGTCCGTCCATTGCGCCTAATGCCAGCATGTCTGTGGCACACAGCAGCACCTGACACCCATTAAGTTCCTGTGCCGCTGCCCGGCCTGCATCATAGCCGCCCCCGGGAATAAAACGTGATTCGACGGTAAGGTCTGGAGCAGAGGCCATCAGTGCCTTGTAGCGTTGCTCTGTGCTGAAATTGGTAATATGTTCACCGATGAAGCCGATTTTTTTCCAGCCTAGTTGTCGACAATAATCGGCCATAAGCTGCATGCCCTGGGCATTGTCACTGGCCACACGATCGCAGCCTGGCAGTTCAGCGTGGCGGTTAATCAGCGTAACCGGGATTTTGCGCGCCAGATACTCTTCAGCTAGTGAAAGTGGTGGTGCTCCAGAAGTGATGATGACGCCCGCAACGTGATAGCTGAGAAGTTGCCTCAGTGAAGGTGCAAGCTGTTCGGGATCGTCGGCATTCATCAACAGCGGCATAAAGCCGTGCAAAGCGAGCTGGTGGACCAGAGGGGAAAGCAGCTTGCTGCGAAATGGGTTATCAAACCCGGCGGTCACGATGCCAATAAAGTTGCTGCTGCCGGTATTCATGGTACGGGCAATGATATTGACCTGGTAGCCCAGTTGTTCGGCGGCACGAATTACTTTAGCGCGGGTTTTCTCCGCAACAGATGCTCCGGGCGTGAAGGTCCTGGACACGGCAGAACGAGAAACTCCCGCAAGCCGCGCCACGTCTTCTGCCTTTACCCAGCTTTTCCCTTTTTCTGTCATCCGTTGTCCACCCTGCCGATTCGCCTGCACTGATTACACAGGGAAAACTCACCTCAGGGCTACAACTTTTTTCAGAAATGCTGGCGGTGCACCTGGTCAGGCAGGCTGCATGACCTTTTTCTGACGGATGAGTATGTTATGTTTTTCAGTGGCCAGACTAAGTTCATCCTGCAGCTGCAGGTGCTCTCTCCGGGCCTCGCTCAGTCGCTTCTCGTGCAGCAACGTTTCCCTTGCCGTGGTTTTCTGTTCTTCCAGCGCACGCAGAATAATTTCTGACTCGCGCAGGTAGCACTTCAGCAATTCGATTCGTGAATCGGAAGCGTTCAGAGCGTTAATTACTTTTCTACGAACCATAAACCACCTAAAATTTCCATTTATCTGAAGCAGAAAGCGTAATCATAAAAAAACCGATTCTTCCATAAATCAATCAGCCACGCTGGTGCACCATGTTGATTGCACTATGAAACACTGATTAGTGAATAGGAACATTCGTGCCCTCCCTCAACATATTTTTAAGAGCCTGACAAGTTGAGATTGAGGCGATCGGATACCGATTTGAATAGCAGTGTGTTCTGCTCCTCTAGGTTACGGACGCGCCAGTATTACCGGGGCCTGAGAATACATAATCCGTTTTTAGCTGTTCACAGTCAGACAGGTGCACGAATCTTGCTCAGATTAACGATTTAATCTATTATAAGGTCAGTTAAATCGTTAAGGAGGTTTCTCATGAACAACGTTCAGGAAAAACGCCACGTACAGAAATACCCGAATAATCAGGCTGCAGCGCTTCGCCTGAAAAACTTCGCAGAAGAGCTCGCGGAAGATATGAGTTCCGGGGTAACCCCGGTTAGCCAGCAGAGTATGGGAATGACTGATTCCCTCTTTGCCATTGAGGCGATCGTCCAATCTCTGCACCATCGCGCACTGAAAGCGATGACGCCTGAGAAGAAAAAATTGTTACGACGTCAGGTCAGTAAGGCGATGTTCCTGTCTACTGTTGAGCAGGATGGCGGGTTATATACCTCTGCTGAAACTGCAAAATTATTGGGATTTTCCAAGGTTACGATTAAAGCGAAGAAAGATGCTCACAAGCTGCTGGCGCTAAATATCGATGGCGAATTCTGCTATCCGGTTTTCCAGTTCACCGGCGACGCGGATAACTCTGAAGACGGCGTGCTCAGAGAGTTACCACAGCTGCTGGCACTGCTACAGGATGTCAGTGACAGGATGCAGTACTCATTCTTTATGGAAGAACGTAACACACCGCTTAATGGCCTGAAACCTGCGGGACGAACCTACACGATTGCCGGACTGCTGAATGAAAAACCGGACGCCGATCTGATGGCGGAGATCTACCGACTAGCTCGTTTGTACGGAAAGCAGGACGCTGCCTGATAACAAAAGGGGGATGTTTCCCCCTAACCCACCTTACTCTTCTACCGGTATACCCAGCTCGAATGTGAGTATGTCGGCTGCTTCTGTACCTTCATAAATAAAATCGCTAAGGCGAATCTGGTCCTGCGTGATGGCCATTTCTTTGCCTGCAGGATCACTGTGCCACAGTGCATAGCAAGTCTGCTGAGCAACATTAGACATAAACTCTATGCCGTTCAGGCCTGCATCACAGGCCCTCCTGGCAAGCAACTGAGTCACCAGCCGTGACCCGGTTGTAAGATCGTGAACCGTTATGCTTGTCTTTATTACTAACTGGGACGTTTGTAGGAGCTGTACCCCTGTCAGCATGACTATATCAGCAATGAAATACCGTTCGAGATCCGACTCCGTCATGCCCTTACGTTTCTGGAACACTTCTTTCATCGCTGTTTTTGGCGAGGGCGCAGTGTACATCGTGCCATTTTTACCGTCGACAAGACCGTAGCGGGTATCACGTCCGTCATGGTTAAAAAAGACACTGCTTCCACCGTGTGCACCTTCCTGCAGACGTACCATACGCGTGCCGGCTGGCAGGAAAATGCTGCAGGAAGCGATCGTTAAATCTGAAAGCGCGTCGATTTTTCTAAGCGCTTCTGAATCCTGCAGAGACAGGTGCGATGTATCTTCCTGAATAGAAAACATAATCAAGTCGCTGGTTGGGTTTAGCTCTGATAGCTATTGTATCACGCTTCATGCACTTAAAGGGGGGGCAGGAGCCTGTTATGCCGTAGGGCTAAAAGCGGTGCTCCACTCATTATGAGGATCGCAAATACCTGGCTATGCAAGATAGTTTTCAGCACTTTCCATTGGACTCAAATCAACACTTCTTTAAATGATTACCACTGCAGGAACATGAAAAAAGAGCCTTTGCGTAATTAAATATCTTGCTGGCTATAGAAGGCTGAGAGCAGCATTATTTTCACTCAAAAAACTAAAGGTTCCTAAAAGGGTATCGATGACAGCATTTTAATTGGCTGGTATCAAGATGAACATCGCAAGTCTGAAAACACTTTCTCTGGGACTTGCAGCCCTGGCATTGTCGGGTTGCAGTACGCTTATAGGCAGCAAATTTTACGACTCTGGCGTAAAGGCTGCGATTTATGACGACACAAAACATGAGCTGACTAAATCCACTAAACAGGTCATCCTGACTAAAAATCTCAACGGCACCTATGGTCTCATTACAGATGAGTCCGATCACTTTATCATCATTGCAGGCACACCTCATTTCGATAAAAGCAACCTGCAAGAAAGTATACAGCCGTTCAAAGATTTCCTGCGCTGAGCGAAGCTGGGCAGGCCTGAACAGGAGCAGCAGAGACGTATCTATAATCATCAGCCCGCCATGCAGGAAAGACATATCGAATTCCGCTATTTCCCTGATGGCAATCCCGCATTTGCTGATGTACTCGACGAGCGGTTCTTTTTTTACAAAGGCCTATTGGATGCAGAGGTTAAATACTATTCCTACAACCAGGTAATGGCGCTTGTGTCTCTCGCCTATGCTGTCACTTACGGTTCCAAGATCTGAAGTCATGGTTGTGTTGTAATGCAATGAAACCGGCAAACAGCTTTGCAGGGCAAGAAACTGAACTGAAAGGTCTTACATGATGCGCAGGTGCCACCGGTTCAGAGGTCACTTCTCTTAAAATAGAAGCGGACCGTGCTTACAGGCATTATCTGGCACACATTCTCAGTTTGTCAGAACATACTCCTGCCCGACTGCCGTTTAAGCAGCGGCCTTTCAGGCGCACGGAAGTCAGACGGTCGCAGACGGAAGAAACACCCCGCGGCAATTCTCACAGCAACGAAGAACTAAGTAGTTACAGCATCCATTTATCAGCCTCCACTGATCCGGCCCTTCGGGCCGGGCGGCGGCGGCTAGTCAGTGGGGGCAACCGGGGTTCAGGTACAGCGCGAGTCCTGGTGGAGAGGGACGCGGGGTTTCAGGTTCGGCTCGGTGTGGGTATTAATAGAAGTAATTATGTGTGTTGTAACTACAAGCTGGTATTTGTACTCAATGTGCAATTCTGATTAACTTTCGGTATTGTCAGATTAAGGCAAATTCAATTGAGGTGCGTATGAATTCAACCGCATATGCTCGCGGAACGAAAGCTGCATCTGTCTGGAAGCGTTTATCTCGTGTCTACCATGATGCTGATAATCGCTTTGCTGCCTGGGCAGCCAGGAAAAAGATACCGGCATCATTAGGGAAATCAGTTGTGCCCTTTTTTGTTCTCGTGCTTCTGACGCTGGTTATAGTTGCTGGATTTGCACTCGGCACCATAATCATCATTGCTGCTGCTTTTGTTTATATGGTTCGCCACATTCAGCTAAATGCATTAGATGATATGGAAGCTACATCATCTAATAGTTCCTGTGCTGAAGGCGGGCAATTCAGAAGTGGAAATGACGGAGATGGTTTCTATAGCGGTCCTGACGACATTACGGTTACTGCTTCGAGGTTAGATAGAGATGACGACGATTAGCCGATGCTAAGCTAACCGTCGTTTTAACTAGATTTTCATTGCCCCTTTAGCCTTCTCAACTGCCTCTCCCCCACTCTTTTGTACCTGAGAGGTTCCGCTTTTAAATGCTCCGTCTAATGTGCTGCCTATTCTAATACCCGCCCATGACAGTGCCCCCATCCATACGGCAGGCAGTACAAGAAACATCGTCGCCATAACAAAGTTCATAATCAGGTCATCGGAACTGTTCTGAAAGCCCGCCATGTTAAAGCTGCTGTGCGTGTCAGAGCTATATAGCGCCGTCATTAGCCAGCTATCCAGCCAACGTGCCAGCTCCCACCAGAACGTCAGAAAGTTCAGCGCAAAGAGCACGAACGTGAGCGTAATGACGGTCTTAATTTCATAGGCTGAAAACGCCAGAATAAGCGGCAGAATCACTACAACAGCCATGAGCAATACAGCCTGCACCATTGGCAGTGCCTGGCGCATGGCATCGAATGCAGGAAACGCCGCCAGACTGCCTAGCGCGGTACCGCCGATCGCGGCCACACGGGAAACGGAGTTATCAAGCGTAAAATCGGCGTTGCCTCCGTAGCCGGCATAGACGTGTCCCCCCTGTGATACGGTCAGGCTCTCTGGGCTGACAAGACGACGGATAATGGCCTCCTTATAGTCAGCCGCATTGCCACCAATCATGGTCATAGCGGCCGACAGACGGGTCCATAATCCCGGGTCAGCCTGATCGACGACGCGCGACTGCAGGCCGGTATCAGCTTTATTCCACCACTCGCTGCAGGTTGGGTAGCCCCCCCGCCCCGTATCCGGCCTTCCGCTGTCGCGGCTTTCACTCCATGCAAATTCAGCCCGGGGCGTTTTCGATTGCAGGCTGCTGTAATAATTACTGAGGAAGGTTTTGCTGCCTATCCACTCAATATCACGCAGCGTGGCCTTGTCTTTTGTCTGCCCCTGATCCTGACGCTTCCACATATACAGCGCGAGCGAATAGCAGTCGTTGGTAAAGTCCTGCAGCTCTTCGGCAAGTGATTTGTTGTTAATCCGCGTGTGCTGAACCTCAAAGCGGAGCTGACGCATGTCCGGACGGCAGGGGATTGTGGCAACAGACGCCTGCGTAATGCCCTTTGCCAGCTTGTGAATCAGATACCACCAGACCGGCGCGGCAGCCGTCTGATCGTTAATGCTCGATATGACCGGTGAATATCCTGTGTCATCAGGCGCTTTTGGCGTCCACGTCCCGCAGCTCTGCGCACGCGACGTGTCATATTTTATCGTGCTCATATCGACGTTCATCAGCGGCATACAACAGGCAATCATCACCAGAAAAGAGCTGTAAATCGCATGTTCCATGCGGGGTATGGACAGGGCACCTTTATTACCCTCATCTTCACCTTCTTCACGTACTTTCAGCCAGATGCCGATAAGCCGGAAAGCGACAGGCGCGGCAAACAGGCCGGTTGTGATGAGAATATTCCAGAGTCCGTTGTTAACCACCCAGCCGAGCAGGGTAAGGAAATATTCCAGGTAGCTGTTAGTCAGCATCAGGACGCTCCCGTGCCGCCAAGCAGCACCAGTTCACAGACAACGGCAAAAATGACGCTGACAGCCGCAATACGAATAAGCGGCTGGCGGTGTTGCGGGCCGAAGCCCGGTGCACGGAAAACTTTCAAAAATCCCCACGCCAGCGCACCATAAACTGCCAGGCGCCATACTAGCCAGCCATAGCGGGCATGCTCCATCCAGTCATGAAATGCAGCGGCCTGAGCAAGATCTTTGATAGCCTGGTCCGCGACAATGAGCCCGGCCAGCAGGAATGCCAGCAGAGCGCCGGCAGTAGACAGCACGCGAAACAGCGCGGGATGCCGGCGGAAGAATGAGGCGCGTTGCGCCCCGTTATCAGTTTTCACAGGATGCGCTCTCATCAGTTGTTTTCCGTTTCAGGCACGGCCAGACGGTTAATACGGTTATCTGTGCTGTCATCGCTCTGCGTCTGCGGATTACTGTTAACGCGCCCGTTTTCCCGATCGATAATGGTGAGCACGGAATTGCGGGACAGCTCGCGCTTGAGCTCCATTTCGTTGCGTAATGCGGTGAGCTCGCGGTCGATGGCCGCAACGCGACGATCGCCTTCCTCGATGGCCGCATTCTGCGCGGCAGCGTTAGGCTCAGACATGCCGGTCACAATCATGCGGCGCATAATCAGCGCGGTTTCAACCGTATCAGCCATCGCCAGTTCGCCGGCGAGGCGGGCGGTCAGTGCCGCGTTATCGGGATCTCTCTGCAGTGCTCTGATGACGCCTGCCGTGATGGGTAAACTGCCGGTTTTGAGTTTTGCCAGGTTCGTCGCGTTAGGCTGTTCGGTGCCATTGACGAGTTTGGCCAGCTGCTCAGTATTCTCTTTGGTGGTCTCTTCCAGAATGGGCGCAAAGCCGGTGCCGGCCTGAGTGGCACCCGGCTGCTGTTCGTCATCACCGCTGGTACATTGAGATGCGTCGCTGCAGGTGCGCAGGGAGCTGTCTCCAACGACCTGAACCACTGCTTTGGCCGCTTCTTCAGCGCTGGCATATTTTCCGCAGGCCCCCCCGTTGCAACTGTTGCTGCTGACTGAGTCAGAGCTCAGCACCGGCAGGCTGTTCATCATGTTGAACCCTGCAGCCGTTAAGTCATGGGTTGGCCGGATGGCCTGCTGCCCCTGACCACCCCGTTTCTGTCCGCCAATCCAGTTCTGACCTGAGTTACCCTGCAGCTTGTCAGCTGAGTTATTTACGCGTACAGCATCAGCGTCTCCGCTGTTAACAAGCGATCGGTACTCATCCATAACCGCGCCCTGCGTCCATTTGTTGTTACCGGCAAAATCCATCATGCGTTTTGACATGTTCTGGCAGTTGAGCTGTGCTTTATCAAAAGAGACGTTTGCCTGCAGCACGCCGTTTGTGAGCATGTCGTACAGGCCGGGATTGGCACGCTGAATAATCATCGCCGGCAGGCTGGCGACGGCACCGGTGGCGTTCTGCACCACGTCGCCCATGAGGTTTTTAAAGCCGTTTGTTACCCCGTTGAGCTGATTACCGACGGTTGTTTTCAGATCGAAGTTGCCGCACATCAGATCGCTGCTCCAGCCTGCGCTCATACCGATTTTACGCATGCTGCTGCGCGTTGCCGGCTGGGAAATGACAGAGCCGCCGCCGAGCGTATAGTAAAGCTTGTCAGAGACCGCGCCGCTGACGTCCTTGCCGTAGCCTATGGCGCTGTTGTTCACGGAAGGAAGTGAAATGCCGAATGCGCCGGACTGATTATCGTCTGCCGCCTGGACAGATGCCGCCGCGGACGCAATGCACAGCGCAAGCGCAGCCGATTTGAAATTAACTGGTGACATTGTGCCTCTCAGAAGTCAGTTGAGTAGAGGAAGGTCTGGCCGCGTCGCTTGCAGCAGCTGTAGGGCTGCCAGAGCGCGTACGCTTCGTTGCCGTCCTGAGCAATGGGATACGCGCCGTCCGGGAAGACGGCGCAGGAAGCGGAAAGCGTGGGCGACAGGCGCTGCCATTTATGATTCGCCGTGCCCGTGTTTTCGTTCACCTCTCCGGGCGGCCAGTAGCCGGCTTTGTGCGTGCCCTTCAGTACCTGATAAACGTGAGGCTGCCCGGAGCGGGTGATAATGTCGGCGACCCGCTGCGCGACCACGGCGGAGGCTTTGTCATCGTCTGTCTGGCTGACGAAGCCGGAGCGGGGATAAATATTGCCCCACATGTTGGCGCTGACCTGGCTGCCCAATTCGCGCTGGCCGGGAACCAGCGCCTCGGGATACAGCGATTCAGGCAATCCCGATCGCCAGACAAGTGAATCCAGCGTGCTCAGAAAGTAGGGATTAAATGGCGTGGCGGCGGTATCGCACGAGTAACCGGCAATGCTGCCGCCAATGACGGAGGTGGCAGGGTGGCCTATCGCATCGGCGTACTTGAATTTGATGTTCGACTTGCGCAGCCCAGGAGTCTTGATATCGGCGGCGTTACCGCCGCCGACTGGCGCACCGCTGGTCAGCGCGTTGTCGATCGTACCGGACGCACCGCTCATAAACGCCATTTCTGTCCAGGGATTCCCGCCCGGGCCGGTGTAGGTGGACACCACCACTTCAGGAATGAAGTGCGTCACCTTAACGGAGGTTTTCACCGAACAGCCAAAGGGCGTGCACATCAGCCAGTAACAGATGCCGCTGACGCGCCAGCTGATGCAGTCCTGGGTGATGGCGCTGGCAATAATGCTGGCAGTATCAATGGCAGAAACCGTGGTCGGAGCCGCAGCTGCTACCAGCACGGTGGCAACACCGGCGGCGCTGAAGTGTGTTCCGGGGGAGAAACGTATCATTTACCCCCCTGACTGCGAAGCGTGGTAGCCCGGGCAACGTCGGCCGTGCCATAAATCACATCCCTATCATCGAAAACGACGGCGGGGAACTTATGCAGACCGATCTCCCAGGCATGCACAACCTGCCGGTATGCCTGAGCAATCTGCTCCTGCTGTCCGGGCCATTGCGGCGACTGAATGATTTCGCGGGCCTGCTGAGCGGCGATCTGTGGATCCGCAGCCAGCTGGCCGAAAATTGAGTCCTGCAGGCGGTCGGGGCCATCAAGCCATACAACAGTGCTTTCTTCGGTCAGATTCTGAGGGGGATGTTCGGCATCGGTATACACAACGGTGCCGGCCATAAGCTGAAACGGTATAAACAGGAAAAGTGAGTCTAATAGCCTGAGTTGCATAGCGGTCTCCGTTACGGTAACAGGCCGTCAGAGTGGCAGCGCGTGGTCAGGCTTTCAGCAGTAAACTCTTTTTCCGAAGTTGAAAATTACTGAGGCAGGGGTTAGTGCTGCAGTTAGCGGTGGCTGAACCTGTCACCACCGCAATCACGGAGTTAAACAACAAGGGCAGCTTTGTGCCAGAAGCGGAAGCCCCCCGTTTTTCCTTGTTGCTGGAAAAAATTAATAAACACTGCATGTCCATCAATTTAGCAGGCACTGATCTGTTCAGCCCATATTACTGGCATCATAGGCGGCTCTGGCATTATTGATCTTTTCATGGTTCGCCTGCGCCCATATCCATACGCCACAAAATGCTTCACTGAGTCCCAGCCCCAATTCTGTCAATGAATAAATAACCTTTGGCGGGATTACAGGATAAACGATACGGGTGACAAGGCCGTCTCTTTCCAGCGCGCGCAAAGTTTGTGTCAGCATTTTCTGGCTAATCCCATCGCAGGCGCGGGAAAGCTGACCAAATCGTAATTCTCCTTTTTCTGTAAGTATTTCTATCACTAACATGGTCCACTTATCTGCGATACGACCAATAAGTTGCATCACCAGCCGATCCAGTTCAGGAGACGATTCTGGATGGATTTTTGCATCACGAAAATTATCTGGTGTCACGAGTCACTCTCTTTTTAGTAAGTATAGATATTTCAGGTGCCTACTTTCTGTCAGAAACCAGCCTAAGTATGCTTGAATCTCACTATCACATCAGGAGTTTTCAATGATATTCGTTAATAAAAAAATTCTTATTACCGGCGGCAATTCTGGTATTGGACGGGCACTGGCAGAAGCGCTTAAGGAGAAAGGTAATAAAGTGATTATTACGGGTCGCAAGGAAGCGACGCTTTCTCAGGTCCTGAGTGACAATCCTGAAATGGAAGGCTATGTGCTGGACGTGACGCAAAGCGGTGCGGTGGCCACCTTTTCAGAAACATTACTGGCCGAGCACCCCGACCTGGACGCGGTGATCCTGAATGCCGGAATTATGGAACCAGAGAACTACACTGCTCAGGCTGTCGATACTGATGTTGCTGACCGTACCATTGCCACCAATCTCATCGCCCCCATACATCTGGCTGCCGCTCTGCTGCCCCATTTGCGGGGTCGACCTGAATCCGCCCTGGTGACAGTGTCATCAGGTCTGGCTTTTGTCCCACGGGCAGAAAACCCGGTTTATTCCGCTACAAAAGCGGCTATTCATTCCTGGTCTCAGTCGTTACGTCATCAGTTACGTGGCACATCGGTAGCGGTGCATGAGATAGCCCCACCGCTGGTCGCAACAGAATTGACGCCGGGTCAATCGACTTGGGAAAATGCGCTGTCGCTTGAGGCATTCACTAAAGAAGTCATCGCGATTCTGTCCCAGGATGAAGTGCCGGATGAAATCCTGGTCCAGCGTGTCAGCTTTCAACGCAATGCGGAAAAAGAAGATCGTTTCGCCTCTACCTTCGCCACTATCAATGCTTAATCATTAAAGTCAAAAGCCTATCTTGAGCGAATGGCATATTGCCTTTCCATTAGGTTTAACTTTATAACAACGCTACGCGGCAGCGAAGAGATTACGTCTGTGTTTAGCACCAGCGGACTAACTTGCATTTTAGTGTCCGCTGTGTGCCAGATATAGTCATTCGAGCCCTGAGAGTTACACTTCTAAGTGATTCAGTGGGAATATATAATTCAAAGAAAAACGCGAGCCAGATCTTCACTCTTTATAATTCATGAGACGCGTAGCAGCGGTTTAACCTTTTCACCCAGTAAAGCGATGGAATTAAGCATTGCTTCGTGATCACCTGCTGCTGAACTCATCTGAAAATTTACGCGATTAACCCCTCCGAGAGCAGCCGACAGCCTGCATAGTTTGCTCGCGACAGTATGTGGATTGCCAATGATGTAAGGTCCATCGCCATCACACAGTGCATCAAATTTCTCTCTGGATGGAGCCGACCAGCCACGTTCCGGCCCGAGCTGGCTCCATAAATCGCTCCATCCGGGATAAAAAGCGTCGCGAGCAGCCTTGTCCGTGTCGGCCACAAAACCTATCGCATGTACGCCAACCTTTTGCTCTCCAGCCGGAACGCCTGATATCGTGGATTCAGCCCTATAAAGGTCAACCAGGGTGCGGAATCGTGCAAACGGACCGCCGATAATGGCGACCATTAATGGGATACCTAGATGACCGGCGCGTGCAAATGATGCGGGGGTTCCGCCAACGCCGAGCCACACAGGTAATGAGGGCTGGACCGGGCGAGGATAAATACCATATCCGTGAAGAGGTGCGCGGAATCGCCCCTGCCAGTGAGGATGACTCTCTTCACGAAGCTTTAAAAGCAAATTTAATTTCTCATAAAATAACCCATCCCGGTCTGCGATGTCGTAGCCAAACAGCGGATAGGCTTCAGTTGAAGATCCGCGCCCGGCAACAATCTCTGCGCGGCCATCTGCGATTAGGTCAATGGTTGCATAGTCCTGAAAAACCCGGACGGGATCGGCTGCACCCAGCACCGTTACTGAACTCTGCAGGCGAATAGATCGGGTTCTTGCTGCAATGGCCCCTAACAAAACGGCGGGGGCGGACTCAATAAACTCCTGCCGGTGATGCTCCCCCAACCCAAACACATCCAGTCCCGCCCGGTCGGCTACCTCCGACTCCTCAAGCAGATGTGCGACACGCTGGACTGCGGGAACTGCAGGTCGTGAACCTGCAATTACCGAAGCGAAACTATCGATACCAAGCTCCATGACCGCGCTCACTTTTCACCTTCCTGCTTTAGGGCATTAAGCCAGACCAGCAGAAGGCTCAGCACGAAAAGCCCCGCAGCGGGTTGCCATTGTCCTCCAATAATCAGTGCGTGCGTGAGCAATGCGCCCAACATAGTGATAGACAGGATAAGCGCGCCAAAAAGCGCCCGTCGGGGCAGTATCAGTAATATCCCTCCCGTCAGTTCAATCACCGCGACCACATAACGAAACCACTGTCCAAAGCCAATACGGTCGAACACTTCAACCATCGGTGGCGCAGAAAAAATCTTAGCTGCAGCTGCCGCGATAAAGGCTAGGCCAACCAGAATTTGCAGCGTCCATCGGAAAACTTTTCTGGCGCTTAAGCGTGTTGCAGACGTTGTGAAATCCATATTTTGCTCCTCATCAAAAGTTGCTTAGGATTATTCCTCGCTTGCAGCCAGCTGAGAAGACGATATAACTTGATGTGATGTACCAATTAAACAGATATATGAAATGCTTGATGGCCTTAGTCTCGATCAAATACGTACGTTTGTGGCCGCTGCCGAAAACAGAAGTTTTTCGGCAGCCGGGCGACAACTTGGGCGTGCACAGTCCGTGGTAAGCCATACGCTTGCCACGATGGAAATGCGACTGGGTGTAAGGCTGTTTGACCGCACAGGACGTTATCCCGTCATCACTTCAGCAGGGCTCGCGCTGCTGAGCCCTGCAAAAAATATTCTGGCGGAGGTCGATATTTTTAAAGGCAGGGCAAAAAGTATGTCGCAGGGCGTGGAAGCGGAAATTGTTGTGGTGCTAGATGTGATGGTACCACTGCAGTCCGTAACTGGAGCCTTGCGGGAATTTGAGAAAATTTACCCAGATACGCGCTTATCGTTATCTATCGAAACACTTGGGGCAGCACTTCATCCGGTTATTGCAGGTAGCGCTGTCTTTGCCATCACCGGGCCATTATCAAAGGAATATCCGGAACTGGTTTCAGAAGCCTTTGCAGGGATACCGATGGCGGCTTGCGTATCTCCATCTCATCCGCTGGCCGCACTGGCGTCCAATCTCACGCTGGAACAATTGGCCGAGCATCGCCAAATCGTGCTTTCCGAGCGCTCAACCATCTCACATGGACGAGACTTCGGCGTTATTTCGTCAATGACCTGGAATGTGTCGGATCTGAATGCAAAGCGCATTCTTCTGAAAGAGGGGCTGGGATGGGGAGCTATGCCCCTTGAGTATGTTGAAAATGACGTGGCGAGTGGTGATCTGGTAGAGCTAAACATTAGTAATGTCAGTCTGGACTGGGCAGTGATGCCAATGTTCGTGGTATGGCACCCTGCGCGACCTCCAGGAAAAGCTGCTCGCTGGCTTCTCGAAAAATTGTGTAGTTAAAATTATGAACCGTTCAAATTTTTTACAGATTGAATTCGCATCAGCTGGGTTTGATGTCCGCTGATCGCTCATGGCGGACATTGTTACAGACGATTTCTCGGTCATTAAGCGTAAAAAAACCGGCCATAGGGCCGGTTAAATGCTGACTTTGATCTCAGTCAGGAAAAATATTGTTGATCCAAAGCGTCAGGAAAACCATATCAGCTGCGTCAGGTACGTTAACGTGCCAGCGCGGCGAGTCAAATTCGTTATCCAGCGGGAGTCCGGCGCGGCCTTCCTGTGTCAGCAGAACGTCCGCACGCTTGCCTCTGCTGTCCTCAAGATGAACCGACACGCAGCTGCTCTTACCGATACGATGCGGGTTACAGGTGATCGTTACCGGCGGTTGCAGCCTTGACCTCAGCGCGTTCTCCATTGCGGTCAGTCGCTCTGCGGTCGTTGCCGTCATCGCGGGCTCCCCCTGCGGATGCAGGCTAAACATAGCTGGGGTTGGCGTTTCGTCCGGCGCAGGGCGATGGGTCAGAGGTTGCGCATACTTGAGCTTAATCATGCGGTCAGCATCTCTCTCTTATCATTGTGTTCGGGCATCCCGGCCACATATTCCGTCATCAATCCACGCAGACGATCCAGTTTTTTCGCTACGAGAATAGCAGCATCCAGCTCAGAACAGTTATGTTTACGCATCAGTGCTTTACGCTCGGCCTTCTCTTCTTTCTCCGTCATCCCGAGCGCGAGGTAAAGGCTGGGCGGAACAGCGCGAAACAGCGCTTCAATTTTCTTCGAGAGCACCACGCCTTCGGTATAGCACCGCGACAGCTTACTGGCGGAAAGCAGCACGGCTTTTTGCTCTTCTGAAAGCGTCCGGAAGCGGGCAATATCCTCCACCTCTTTTTTCGGCATCGTCAGGCAGATCCACCATTCCGCCATATTCAGCATCTTGCCAGCGGCGTTCGGGTAATCCTCAAGGTTCTGCGTGGCAAGCCATAGCCATGCGCCAAGCTTACGCCACATTTTAACCACTTTGGTCATATAGGGGGCGAGAAGTGGGTTAACCGTTACAACGTGGGCTTCATCCACGGTAAAAACAATATCGCGCTCAAGGTACTGGTCCCGTTCGGCAATGTTGTTGATGGTGTTGGTCAGCGACACCATCGTTAGCGCCATCTGCGCCTCGTACCCCTCACGGGCAAGGTGCGCCAGGTCAATCAGCGTAACGTCAGCCTCCGGCCACAGAGAACCTTCCTGATTAAAGAGCTCAGCCTCAAAGCTCCCCTGCTGCGTAAACATGCCCAGGGATTCCGCCATTTCAGCCGCTTTCGCCCGGCGGGTTTCGTTACGCACCTGCCCGTTGCCGCTTTCAGTCTCCAGTGAAATGGCGTTTAGCGCATTCTGCAGGTCACCCGGCAGCATCTGGCGGCCTTCATCCAGAGTTTTACGCGCGGCCATAATCAGCGCTTCGCGGATCATGGCGCGGTCGGCACGTTTCAGCGCGGCGTCTTCTTTCGGGTCGCCGCCGGTGATCATCATTCGGGCAGAAATTTCCATCTCGCCCAGAATGTCGCGCTTACCGTTCTCATCATCATCCGGGTCGTCTTCAATGTCCGGCAGTTCACTCTCATCAATTGCCGGGGCGGGCGCGTCGCCGTCAAACAGCTTATGCGCATCAGCGAAGGGGGGCAGCGATACGCCGCTGCCGGGTTTGACGCTGACCTTGTTAACCGTAAGGCCCAGACTTTCAAAGTAGTCAGCGGTCAGCCCGAAACTGTTACCGGCCTCTGCGATGAACAGACGCGGACGGTGAACAGCCATCAGCTGACAGAGCATCGAGCAGAGCGTGGCGGATTTACCTGCGCCGGTCGGTCCGAACAGCAGCATGTGCGCGTTCTGAGAGCGGTCATCCTTGTTCAGGGGATCAAAATCCAGCACATCGCCGCCACGGTTAAAAAAGCTGAATCCGGCGTTACCGGTCCCGGTTTCGCGGCCGGTGACGGGCAGCAGCCCGGCAAGGTGCTGAACCCACGTCAGGCGGGTATACCAGTTTTTTTTGTCGTGCTGCGGGTTAAAGCACATAGGCAGCGCTCGCAGCCAGGTGTTAAGCGGGCCGGTTTCATGTTCAGCGCGCACCGGCTGCAGCCCTTCGTTCAGGAGTACGGTGCTGAGCTCGATGCGCTTACGGTTCATTTCGGGCATGTCTTTTGCCCGGAGCACAAAGGTGATGGCGGCGCGATAAAGTTTGTGGCGGTTTCCCAGCAGCTCCTTGACCGCCGCGACGTCCTGACGGACGCGACCCGACTCGGTATTCTCGCCGATGGCGTTTTTCGCCAGGCGGTTAAACTTCTCTTCCAGCGTGTCCTGCGGCTCTGCGACAACCGTCATGCATAGCATGGTGCCTTCGGGGAACGTGTCCATCAGCGCGTTAATTTTCTTTTCACCCCGGCTCTTTTCGCCGGTGAGCGTGCCGGGCTCAGGGGGTTTACGCAGGCGCTCCACGGAAATGGCTGAATGGGCAACGTTATCCAGCCACCACACGCCGTTTTCAACGTCAGAACGTGGCGGCGTGAACAGCAGGGTTTCGGCGAAATCATTCTCTACGGGTATCATGCCTGCAGGCGTGTCCCGGCTGTCTTCATAGGCCGCTGCGCGGTAAAACGCTTCTTTATTCATGCCCTCGGGCGCAGGATTGAACATCCGCAGCAGCCAGGCGTGAACCTGCAGGCCATTCTGGCGCGTGCAGTAGATGTTGACGCTGGAAAAGGCGCTGCAGAGGCGCTCACACGCCTGATTCAGCATGCCGATGGGTGACATCAAATCAACGCTGTTTTTTGTCGCCCAGCGGTAGATAACCATGCGCGTGCGTCGCTGCTGCCCGCGCCATGGCTGGCCGGTGATCAGCTTGTCTTCAAACAGACCTTCAGGACGCGCAATCCCGCGCATATGCTGTTCGGTTTCCTTAAGCCACGCCTCGGTAAACTCGCTGCCCTGCGCGTGCGGCCTGACGTAGCCGCGCAGGCGGTCAAGGTAGGCATCGACGTTATTTTCATCCTGACAGTAGAACTGAACGATCCACGGATTGCTCGCCAGGTCGTCAAAGCTGTCCTGCAGCGCATCTTCCACTACGTCGCGGATCTGCTCCAGTCGCTCGTCAGGTCGGCCTTCGGTCGCCGCCGGCGTCACTTCATAGACGGCACCCACTGAGATACCATCATCAAGCAGCAGGCACTGCTCCTCATCCAGAAACTCTGCCCACGGCAGATAATCAACGATGGACGGATTATGCGAGTAAACGCGTTTTTCATCGGCCTGTGACATTTTACCGGGACGGACAATGGGCTCCGGGCCGGCCTGCTCAGAAACGTCAGATAAGTGGCGGTTTTTTTCTGGAGATTTCCCTTTAAAGAGTCCGAACATTACAGCGCCTCCGTACGTTCGCCAGGCATGGCGTACTGCGTCTGGTCATAGAAGGGGAAAACGGTGCTGTAACCGGGCACGGGGGTGTTTCCCTGGACGAGATGAGGGAACACGTACATCACCATGTCAGGATTAGGCAGTCGCGGGAACTGCTGGCTGATTTCGGATTCCTGCGTGCGGCTGTAGCTGCGATCATCGCTCAGTGCGGCCTGTTGCTCACTGTCAGAAAGGCCACGGCGCAGCGTGCTGCGGGCTTCACTGCCGCGCGAAACGCCTGATTCACCGTCGGTGCCTTTCCACAGCTCCAGCATGTTGCTGTTGCCCGGCGGCAGCATTTCATCTTTGTTTGTTGAGCAGCCGGCAAGCGTGCTGGCTGCAATAATCATGAAAACCCCGAATTTTGCAGTAATACTCATGGTCATTCTCCTCAGTCCAGTCCGCCGGTGCTGCCGTCTTCGCCTGGCAGGGTAAAGTCGTAACGCACACGGCGGCCCTTATCTTCGTAATCGATCGCCAGCTCGCGGGTGATGTGTACGGCAAGTTTTGCACCCGGCTGTACGTAGATAGCGTCAAAAGTCTGTCCGTAACGCTGTTTGACCCACTCGGTGATTTCGTCAGAACTGCCTGAAATCGCCTTGCCCAGAACGGCCTGCCCGGCGTCGCCGGTAAGCGTGGAGGTCACGCCGCCATAGGCGTTGGTCTGGCTTGTCGTCTGGTTCTGGCCGATGGCGTCTCCCGCCGCGCCGGCTGCACCCAGCAGTCCGATCGTTGGCAGATAGCTTGAGGCATTAGACTTGCGCGTGCCGGAGATGCAGGGGATCCCGTTTTCATCAGAAATCCATCCGATGCCGCCACTGGTGCCGGTCTCTTTACCGCCGTTCTGGTTGCTGTTATTGCCGCCTTTGCCGCTGCGGTCCGGCTTCGGCAGAGTCCGTACGGTGCCGTCAGTGAACACAAAGGTGACGCTGTTGACCTGACCACGCACGCAGGACAGGGTCCAGTCGCCTGAGGCGGTGCCGGAGACGATCGCACCCTCGACGTCCGGCAGCTCGATGCCGTTGGCCGTCAGGTTGTCCTTACCAATGAGTACCTTAAAGGGATAGGGGTCGGTTACGGTGCCGTTGATCGGCACGCGGCCGAGCAGTGCCGTCATGGCGCGGCTGCCAATCAGCGTGGAGTTCTCCGGCAGCGTATACACCGGTTCGGCCTCCTCTTCCGCGCCTTTTTCAGCGGTTGAGCCCTTTACCTGCTGTTCATAGCTGCCTTTTTGCTTCGTCAGCGCGTTTTCACTGAGAAACGACGTCGGGAACTGTGAACCGCCGGCGCTGCTGTTTGACGCGCCATTTTTCTGCGCCGGGGACGTCGAGGGGCTGTCCTGCGGCGTGACCCACATCAGGCCATCGCTGCCGGAGGCCGGGGCATTACCACCGCCGGCACCCATGCCGTCGAGACCCAGACCCAGCGGGATATCGCTGTCAGTGCCTTTTGCCTTGTCTGCAATACCCTTACCGGCATTCTGCAGTTTATTCGTCAGCTCGTTGATTTTTGACGTCAGGACGTTCTGCTGCTGGCGCATCTGGCTTTCACGCTCGTGATAGCTTTTCTCCACGCCCTGAACCGCTTCATTAACCTGGCCGGAAACGTTGGTATTGCGCTCACGTAACTTTTCATTTTCATCCAGCAGTCTGGCATTCTGCTTGTTAAGAGAATCCTGCTGCTGACGAACGGCGTTTAGCGAGCCCACGATGGTTTTCAGCGTATCCTGCGGCGTGTCGCCCTCGATGCCGAGCGCTTTGAGCTCCTGTGGAGACAGGTTTTTCAGCGCGTCGTCTGTCTGTGCATGTGCAGCCTGCGTGGCGGGCTCCTGCGGCTTACTGTTATAACTTTTCACCGCAATGAATCCGCCGCCAACCAGAATGGCCGGAACCAGCACTTTAACCAGTCCGTTTGACTTAATTTTCATAGCGGATCACCTTCTGGGCCGGGCGGGTAGCAGCCTTATGGGTTACGGATGGCTCACGTACAAAAGCGTCATCAGGACGACCGGCGGTGACCAGGTACAGCGTGGTGGTGTCCTCCGGCGTGCCGGCGGCACCCACCCAGCGGTGCTGAAAGGTGGCCGTGACAAACTGGCCCTGCAGTTCACGCGGATCGAGCACAACCTTCTGTGATGAGCTGTTGCGTATCCTCAGCGCGATGACGGTGCGACCGGCCACGCCCCAGCCGGCTACCGGTGACACGGTCACGGGAGCCGAGGGGTACAACGTCGTAATGCGTGATGGCAGGTGCGGATTAACGGGATGAATGCCCGGCACGGCTTCAACGGTGCGCACCGGTGCATACAGATTCTGGGCTGCGTAGCGCGTCAGCAGTACCGGAACGGGAGCCTTATAGCTGACTTTTTTACGCTTCGCCTGCGTGCTGCTGCTGTCGCTGGCGGCTTTCTCTCCGGTGCCGGCGGCTGCACGGCTGAGGGTGCTGACGTCACCGCTGTAAACGATTTTAACCGGTTCGGCTGACGCGGTGGCCGTCGTACGGACGTCCAGCAGAATAACCTCACCGCTTTCCATGTCCTGCAGCTGCAGGCGAGTCTGAGGAAAATCACTGTTGGCTTTGAGATAGACCGCGCCGCCGGTGCTCTGTACGCGCAATTTTCCATTTAGTGCCGGCGGGAAACCCACGCGCACGTTTTTATCAACGAAAATCACGCGTTCCTGACCCGTTTTGAGGGGAATTTGCAGCGGCACGCGCTCCCATTTCATCAGCTCGTCCGCATGCGCCGGCGCGGAAAGCATCGCTGCCACCGGCAGCAGGGACAGTGACAGCGCCATAAGGCATGCACGCGATCCTGAGGTAAAAGATGGATTCAACATCAGAACATCCCCTTTCTTACTGGTTTCGGCTGTTCAGGCGCGGCGGAAAGACGCTGCGGGATGCCTTCATAGCAGTCCAGCGCCATGCCAAACGGATTAGATTCAGAGTCGCCGTCCCAGCGCACGACTTTTAGCGGATAGCGCACCATCGCGCGCTTAACCGGCTCGGTGAGGTAGTATTCGTCGGCAACAAGATCGAGTTTCACCACCCAGTTGTCGCGATCGATGACCTTCACGCTGTCACCTGAATAACCGCGTCCGGGAATTTCGTAAACGACGCGCACACGGTCGGTTAACTCGTTTTTTTCACCGCGAACCTTTGAATCCTCCTCAAGAAACGCCTTGCACTGTGGCGTCAGGTAAGCTGAAAGCGACTGAATGCGTGCGGGATAGTCCACTTTGCCGTTTTTGGGCCAGGCGTTTAGCTGCTGGAAAATGTAATACGTAAAGCCGTACACGGTCGGAGGCGGGATTTCCCACCACGGGCGCGTGCTGCCCTTACGCAAATCAGGCGGGTTATGGATGGTCAGCTTTTCAGGTGCCCGCATCCAGCCCCCCATAGCGGTAATCAGTAACAGCAGCAATACGACACAGGCCGCCCGCAGGGTGAAAATATGCTGATCGCGGCCCTTAACCGCGTGGCGAAAACGACTCATCTGGTACTCCTGAGGGTTTTGCTGCGTCGCAGGGACCAGCCCTGCGAGTCAATGATTAATCTGGGATCGCCCAGCCCCATGCGGCGCTTTTTTAAATCAAACTGCTGCCAGAGGAATGTCTCCGGTTTTCCGCGTTTTTTGCTGGCAAGCCATTTGCCGCCGAACGCAATCAATACAAGAGGGAAAAGCAGAGTCCCGGTAGGGATGGCAAGCCAGCCAAAAAGTAATGCGAAGGGCAGCGAAAGCACGAAACCGGATACAGAGCCAATCAGCGCCGCCAGCCCTAACTCGGGGGTGTTAAACCCCCGGAATACAACGGGCTCAGCGTTCAGGCGATCCGGTAAAAATCTGATGGTCGCCATCGGAATGTTTTCCTTATGCGATGATTTCTGCTGATTTACCCAGAAGCCAGATAACCGCTACCAGCATGACCACACCAACAACAACGATGGAGCCGAACTTTGTCCAGGTGGCGCGATCGTTGCGGACTTCACCAAACGTTACCAGGCTGGCTTCTGCGACTTTGAAGAATGCAAACCCACACACGACCAGGCCGCCGAGAACCAGACCATCCTGTAAATGCCCGCTGAGTGTTCCCATCAGGCCGGTCCCCGTTCCGCTGGACGAAGGACCTTCAACCGTAGGCAGATCGGCAAGAGCTGGCTTAGCAGCCAGAGCACTCAGCAGGCCAGCCGTCAGGATACGGGCCCAGGCTGATTTAGCTTTAGTCTGAGCTTGAGCGGCCACGCGTGTTACTGCAGATACGAATTTAGACATGATTTCACCTTCAATAAGAGTTGGTTTAGGGTTAACTGCAAAACATCCAGATACTTACGACTAACAATAAGACTGAGCGGACTACGGCTCTGCCCATCGCGGCCTCCTTCAGACGCTGATTTGTCCAGCCTGAGTAGACATCCACGATTGCCCATGCTGCCCAGAAGAAGAGGAAGCCGATCAGCAGCCCGAGACAGAGCAGGTGCAGCAGATTGGGTTCCACATTTCCGGAACCCGCCTTAAAGGCAGCTTCCTGTGCAGCGGTCATCGCCATCAGGGACGCTCCCGGCGATAATTTCCAGCCACGCCAGACAAATCGCGGGGCTGGGCACGCGTGGGTTCCAGATAGCGGTCAATACCGGCGCTGATGGTCTTCAAATCGCCGTTTGCCCGCTGGTAGTCGAAGAAGTAGCGGCCACGCTCCGACGGATCAGCCTGTGCTGCGGCAACCCGCGCCCTTTCCAGCGAAGCCTGAACCTGGACGATCATTCGCTGAGCGGATGCCAGCTCGTCTTTCTCAGATGCAGACGCCGGAAAGGACGCGAGAAAGGTCAGGCCCAGCACACCGCCGCATAACAGAAGTTGTGTTGCCGGACGAAGAGATTTCATATGCACCTCCAGTGGTTGTTGAGTGTGGTAAGCATGCGAAATCTGGCTGCCGGGTTCAGCCGTTAACTCTTTTTGGGAAAATAAAAATTTAGAAAGCAGCGCGAATGCCGGAGGAAGTTGATTCAGATCTTAGTGTTTGTTGTAACTAAATAGGTACTCTGACGCGGCGCTATGCGCCTTGCCTGCTGACGGCCGTCATCTGAAAACAAGTTTCAGGTGCCTCCGTCCAGCTCTGATATGGGGAAACAAGCGTAAGACATTAAATTAATTCCCCGAACGCAGAATTTAATCTGCGGTTTCGCCGACTAATATTGAATGATGAGTAAAATCAGGCACAGCGCGCCTTAACAGATATCGTGCAGAAAGGGAGGGGAAAAATTATGTGCGGAAGGTTTGCGCAGTATCAGAGCCGGGACGTTTACCTTGACGCCCTTGGCGTAGCCGACAGCAATTACGTGCACGATCCAGAACCCATCGGCCGTTATAACGTAGCGCCCGGAACCAACGTGCTATTGCTGAGCGAGCGCGACGAGGAACTGAAAATAGATCCGGTGTACTGGGGTTACGGACCCGAATGGTGGGACAAGCAGCCGCTCATCAATGCGCGCGGAGAAACCGCCGCATCGAGCCGTATGTTTAAACCGCTATGGAACCACGGCCGCGCCGTGGTGTTTGCCGATGGATGGTTTGAGTGGGTGAAGGAAGAAGAAAGGAAACAGCCCTATTTCATCTATCACAAAACGCATGAGCCGCTGTTTTTTGCCGCCATCGGCAAAGCGCCCTATAACGATCCGCACGGGCATGAAGGTTTTCTGATCGTCACCTCAGCCAGTAACAAGGGCATGGTGGACATTCATGACCGCAGGCCGCTGGTGCTGAAGGCGTCAGCAGTGAGGGAGTGGCTAAGTGGTGATACCACACCCGAACGCGCAGAAGAAATCGCGCATGATGCAGCCTTACCGGAGAGCACATTCAAATGGCACCCCGTATCGACGAAGGTGAATATGCCACGTCATCAGGGCGAAGAGCTGATTGAAAAGATATAGCTCAGCAGTTTTCACTCATAGCGAACCTTTCAACCGCGTCCGCTTCGTGCCAGAAGCGGACCTTACACAGAGGTAAGTAAAACACTACGGGGAGCTTAAGGTGAAAGTTGCTCAATCAGCTTTTACCTGGCTATAAATATCTGGACGTGCAATTGTCCACGCAAAGTTTTTTTGGTTTACTGGCTCATACCCTAATTTCTCATAAAGCCAGGGTGCGGTTGTGGTTACCAACATGACTCTACGAAGCTGTTCAAAGATGGGATGTTGATGTATGCATTCCATCACCCATCTGCCCAGCCCCTTGCCCTGATAATCTTCCAGAATATAGACATCACTGAGATAAGCAAAGGTAGCATAATCTGTTATAAGACGAGCAAAGCCTATCTGAACATCAGAATGATACACTCCAAAGCTAAGGCTATTTCGTATTGATAACGCAACAGTGTCTGGTGAAATACCTTTAGCCCAGCTTGATCTCGTCAGGTAATGATGAATAGCCTGTAAATCTAGCTTTTTACTATCGGTACTGACCAGGTAATTATTTTGCTGCCATTCATTCCATTCAGAAATACTCACTTTACTTACCCTCCAGATGCGAAACGGTCATGTTATGGCACTGATTCAGTAAAACTCATCTTTATGCTGATATCTGTACTCTTGCGTTATACCGGTATATCCGTATGATGCAGCCTTACAATCAATGACATGCACATTTGACTGAGGGTGTAAATTTTCAATCACCTGATCCATGGCAGTATAAATTGCCTTTTGATATGCCGCCTTTTGATCTTTGCTACAGGTTTCATCAACGACAGTCACTTCAAGCCTGAAAGAATTTTTCCCCCACTCCACCAAATTTTTACCATCAATAAACCAGTCTTCCCTATCGATGTACTTCACGATAACCATGGTTTCGAAGCTGTTTTTCTTCAATATATCGCATGTAATTTGCGTTGCTAAAAGCACACACTCTTTGGTTAACCTTTCATTTTTTGACCCGGAAAGGGTCAGAGTTACACCCGGCATAGCATATCCTTCTTATCACGCTCTCTTTGACTTTATTTACGAGTAACCATTGACGTTTCTCAGACATCCTTCAAACGCTAAAATGACATATTCACTACAGCAGACGCAAGGCATCTCTTTCCGCCTACATCGGCTCTTGAGCACAGTCAGCCTGGTGCCAAAAGCGGACATTAACGTTCCAGCCCATTATAAAAAAGTATCATTGAATTATTAGATAATAGCTGCCAGTTTATTGAGATAAGCTAACCGCATAAATTGCGGTATTCATTCATCTACAGGTTCGGCAAGTTCACCTTTAACTTTGCTGTTCTCCCATGCAATATTGACACAGTGATATATCGGAACTGTGCTTTTTGGCCAGATTCATTGCCTGAAATTGAGTATAAATTGAACCCAGAAAAATCCGGCGAATGCCGTCATTCCGGTGCAAACAGTCTTTTATATGTAAAGTCATCTCACCGTTTTTGCTTTGAACTAAATAACAATAAAATGGTTTGTCCATAGCCACCTCAGAGAGTGAATTGCGCTGACAATTTATACGGACTTTTATTGTCGGACCTGCAATTATTATAGACACAGAAACGCGCTCGGACCTCAGAATGTAATCACTTTGTCAAAAGTGCCATAACAGGAGGTAGCTTGTACCCTGCTATGCTTAATTACGTAAACATGTAATTCAGCGGGGTATCAATGCCTTTTTCAGCAACATCTTTATCAATTCTTCTTGCGATGCGCGATGGCACTAAGTTTCTGTTAAGAGGTGACAGAAGCCATGGTTGCCAGATCAAATATAATCCTGTTACTAAACAGAGAGATGACAGCACTGCCCTTAGTCTGATCCCACTGGAGCGATCCGGCTTAGTAGCATTCGAATCTGAACCTGTCACGCCAGGGCGATATTACAGCGTAAAAATGACCGAAATGGGTATGGAGTGGTTAGATGAAAATGCGCCGTGTGATCAGACCAAAGAGTTGATAGACAAGAAATAGCTCAGGTATTTTTCGGACAAAAAAGACAGAATGCCGCGCGTCAAGAGTTATGGACACGAAAATACTGCCTGGTATGCGACGAAGTGCAAAAGGATCCCAGGAAAATCCGATGATTCAGGTCAGGCAACATGGGGCAATCGGCCCGATGAAGTAAGCTTTATCCATCTTCATCGTTAACGCTGAATACATAAAATTTGTGACTTCAGTATTCATACATATCCCTTAAGGGCATGAAAAAAACGCAGCGTAAACACTGACGAATCCTCCCCTTAGGTAACGTTAAATCACTTGCTCACCTTAGTGCTTAGTTCTTCGGCTTATCTTTCCGCCTTTACGACCGGCTTCAACAGCACGTTCAGGATCATTGCGAAAGTTACCACCGCTGGCCTGACCGCCCTTACGTCCGGCTTCTCTGGCCCGCTCAACGTTTTCGGCAAAGTTGCCGGCACCACCACGTCTTTCACTCATGTAGCCTCCGGTTTGGGTTAAGTTACAATAAACCTTAGACGTCATTTTCTATTTTTGTAGCGAAGCGGTGAACATTTAGCTGTAATGCATCAAACATCGGGCAATAACCGGAGCGCCAAGGCAGACCTTACTTCAAGTAGCGAAAATCCAGGCTTGGATAAAGCGTCGTCGCTGAGTTTCAGGCAAAAAAAACCCGCAGAGGCGGGTGAAAAACGTTACAGGTGGGAAAACCTGTATCATTTGTGACATTAGCATCTTAACTAAGTTCCTTACTCCTTATCTAATTTAAAAGGTTACAACCTATGGCTTACATAAGCGTAGCAATAGATAATCATATTCTATTTTGGATTTAAGAATAAAATAAAGCAGAGGCATTCAGAAACCAACAACAATCCGAAGACTGCTGTTGGCCGCCAAAATAACGGGGTGCGCATGATTTTGGATTTCAGCGTGTTCCACCCGGCGTTGTATGCTGACTTATATCCTATTGAATGTCTTTATGCAACTTCACTAATTAGTGAAAAGCTCGTAAAAAGCAGGCCGAAAAATTATTGGTATTAATTCGCCAGCTTCCAATTTTCGTTCATAGCTGGCCTTGTCACGCGTACAGGACTTTCTTCTATCTGAATAAGCCAATTCCATTGTTCATCAGGTGGATAAAATCTTCAAACACGGGAGCACCTGAATCCGTCAGCACTTTAGCCTTAACGCCGCGACCAATGCCTATAAATGGCAGGTTGAGATTGCATGCAGTTTTTAAGTCCCATAATCCATCGCCTATTGAAACCAACGAATGCTTATGTGCAGCTGTTAATTTTTTACTGCCCTGATGAATAGCTTCCCGCACGATCTCTTCGCGAGTCCTGAACTCTGATGCGGTAACCAAAACAACCTCTTCAGCGTCCACGCCTACTGCCGCAAGTTTTTTTACGGCACCAAACCGCAGGCTGCCAGTGGCGAAAACAACGCTCCATGAATGATCATTTAACCACTGCAGGAAAAAAGCGGCACCGGAGATTTCAGTGAAAGGTCTCGATTCAATTTCATGCTCAAGCGCGCAGTGATACTGGTACTCCAGCTCGGATAAATCAGGGTGACCTTCATAATTCGCCTCTTCCCAGGCTTCTTCGAAAATACCGCTATCTGTATGGTGTGTATAGTCGCCCCAGTTTGTTCTGAGGTTTGGGAAAGAAAAGGTGCGTAGGGCGATTTCGAATGCACGCTGATGTTGCGCAACGCTGTCGGTCAGCGTGCCATCAATATCAAATATTACAATCCCTGCATCTGCTTTATTCATCAACTCGTTCCATCATGACAAAAATATTAGTCAGTGGCTTAAATAGGATTATTAACATATGCCTGATATTCGGCTACTTATACTAATTTATTCGCAATTAGAAACGCGAATAACGGAAAAGGTAGCCGAAAACACGTTTCAGCAGCCTCCGTCCAGCACTGAGTTAACGACACGCGTTTTTAATTTATTTCCAGTGCAGTTATATAAAAGCTGGGCTCTCTCAGTATCGGCGGCAGTGAGGTGCGTTGACCATCAGAAACCGCCTAGCCGCAGAGCGCCAGGCCTTTTATTGCAGGTTCAGCGCGGATAATTACAACTTTTCCCAGTCCGGGAGGTCCTGTGATTTACGACGCGATCTGAATAAAGCCGCCATGCAAAGTCCATAGAACAGGCCAGCTAACAGCGAAGATATCAGGCTGGTAATTGGGTTCATTCCCTGTGGGCGCCAGCTAACAAACCACATAATACCTCCATACATCAATGCAAAATAAACCCCGAGAAAGCACGCATTACGGCCGAAGCTGTCAAAGAGTGCGGGACGTTTCTTTACGCCCACCGACCACAGCAGCCGGTAAGTTAAAGGTATATGATTTTTTTTACGCAAACCCCTTTCCCTTAACAGCGCAAAGGCTTTCTCCGTTTTTCGCTTAAACTCTGCATCTTTCATTCAATAAACCTCCCTATTAACCCTATAGCAGAAGTTCTAAGCATAAGGATTGACACCAATGAGGCAACCCTTTGCTTAGTCAGCCTTTTGCCTGAACAAGAATAATTAACAGCCTCAGCTCCGATCTGGTTTGTATGACCCGCTGCAGGCTGATAAAACCACAGCGGCTCATCAGTTACAGCAGACTCAGGCTTGCGTCGTACTGCGCCACGCAGCTCAGAGTGAATACCGCATTGCGGGCGGAATGCGTTTAAATAATTAGCTAATAATCGTTACATCATCCCTGGATGATATCATTTCATCTCTGAATAAAAGTGTGATGTTCAGATGGATTGAAGTTTAAATCCTGTAACATGGCGTAGATACTTCGCCTCGGGCAGGCACTTATCTCTACCAATATATGGTACTTTTTCTGAAACGAGATGAAGCCATGCTCTCTGATATTTACACGGAGGATGGCATGTTTTTCTGAATCAGAAAACAGGCGATGAGTGCTTTCTCGGGACGCGTTTAATATGACCTGTACTTTTAGACTTTAATTCAGAAACATGCACTCTAGCGGGGCTGGCTTCAGGCCTCTTACTGGAACTAAAAAATTTCTCCGAGTTCTCCTCTGCTGGTGATTCACGGGTATTATCCTTCAATTCCAGACACTCCTGGCACTGGTCAACTTCAGGGTAACGCTGTTTGGCTATGGCCAAAGCCTGGGAATAACCGTAAAACGTCCCAAGAAATGTTTTTTCATTTTCCCGGAGATTTTTGCAACCTTTTTGATGGACTACCATCCCCAGGAATGAATTATTACAAACATAATAATAACCCGACGTCATTTTTTTCCTTAAATTTTAACTCAAATAATACGTATATTAATAATTAGAAAGCGTGAATATACTACTAACCTGTAATTAAAATCGCAACCTGCTATTATTCGTAGGTTTCCTGACAAAAAATCTCATAATAAAATATCTAATTGTAAGCTCTTTCCTGGCTGCCTGAATGATAAACATAAGAGGTGCCGTAAAAAAAGACTGATGACTATTTTTTAGGTCCCTCTAAAAATAGTGAAAGCAATAATTTCATATCCTAACCATAAATATTTGACTTCATCAACCCGGATAATTACCAGTTAACAAAGGAAGCCTGGGCGCTCTGATATATTGCTCCATTTGATGACAAAACTGTGCTGATTATTATCCCCTTTAACTAAAAGCCTCCAACGGACATTAGCCTGACTTTCAGTCAACTCTGTGTCAGAAACGGAATTTAAAAAGATGGAATTGTTACGGGGTGAAACAGATGACATAAGGGGGCCGTCTTAAGTAATCTAACTGATAATAATGGATATGAAATGTCTACCAGTTATGGGTAGCATGCTGGAAGTCGCATAATTACCACTGGCATTAATCCATCCTGTTCAGAGGGTTTCCGTGAACATGTCATGGTTTCATATTATCAGCTCAGAGCTTAGTCTCTGGAAGAGACAGAAAACCCCCGGTCATCAAACTGGCCGGGTCAGACAATATAAAAATTCAGGACGCATTAGGATGATTAGGGTAAAACATGTACTGGGCGTATCCGGCAGTCTTCGGGCTGCTTCGCTGAACACCGTCTTTTTACGGGCTATGTCTTTACTTTGTCCTGTGGGAATCACATTTGAGATATACAACTCCCTGGACAATATCCCGCTTTTTAATGTTGATGATGAACCTAATCCGGGGCCTGCGGTTGCCCACTGGAGACGCGCGCTTTCCCGCGCAGATCTGGTGTTATTAGCCAGCCCGGAATATGCCCATGGTGTCACCGGCGTCATAAAAAATGCGCTTGACTGGATTGTAAGCAGCGGGGAGTTACTGGATAAGCCGCTGTCATTGCCTAACCTGTCTGTCCGGTCCAATCTTGCACACTTTCAGCTTTCAGAGACGTTAAACGTTATGGGCGCAGCGCTGACCGAAGAGTGCTGCCCCAGAGCAACGCTTGATGCGCCTTACACACTTCCTGATGCGACAGAATTTGCTCTGATTGAAAATGCAGACATATGCGCAAGAATTAATGAACTATGGAGAAACATCGATTTGGTAATCACAAACACCATGGGAATACCTAATGTTTAAAATAAGGAGAGTCATTTATTCTCATACTGACAGTGATTGCGCACGCACTGCAATTATCTGCTCTTAGCTGCCTTTTCCGTCCACGATAAGGACTGGCCTGTGCCAGATGCGGATGTTGCACGTGGATCATCGTGTTTATATTCATCAATTAATTAAGCCCCAGGAGGCCACTCGCCTTAACGGGAATTAACGCTGGGAAAGGAAATCGTTATGCATGACATATCTTCTGTCAGGCTTGATTATCGCAGCCTGGAACGCAGCGATTGGGAGTTCTTTAAGGCCTTAAATCAGAACCGCCATGTAATGCATTTTATTAGCGATCCTCGCACTGATGATGAAATCAGGATTCAGTCTTTCGAGAAACGTTTGCAAACCTGGCATAAGGGAAGCGAACACTGGCTATGCCTTGTTATAAGTCAAAAGAGTACCGGTGTACCTCTTGGTGTAACTGGCTTCATCGAGCGTAGCGAGGACATCGCAGAAGTGGGTTTCATCCTCTGCGCAGAATTTCAGGGGCAGGGGTTTGGCTATGAATCTCTGATAGATATCACTCGTTTCGCATTCAATACCCACAATTATCGAAAGTTAACAGCCACAGTTACATCAGGGAATGAGGCCTCACGCAGGACATTATTAAAGGGCGGATTTAAACAGGAGGGTACGCTAAGAAAAAATTATTTCCTGCATGGGCGCTGGCAAGATGACTGGATTTTTGGGTTGTTGAGAGAAGAATTCACGTAGTCCGATCATTGCTTAAAGCAGACCGGACGCTGTTACTTTAGGGGGCTTTCTGCCGGGTGTTGAGTAGATAAAGCGACGAATTTAATGGCAGTGAAAATGCTGCGCAGGTTCTACATTCGACCTGTCCTGAGAGCATTTACCCAGTCGGGCCGATTATTTTCGAACGCAACTGAGGCGGCCGACTCCCAGTCATAATCAATTGCTTTAAACTCCGCATTCCATTCTCCATTTTGACGTTCCACGATTGCATAACGCGCATGGGGCGAACCACTTTCCATCACATGTGAGCGGGGCTTATCATCATCATATGCCTGAAGCCCCACGCTGCCGGGGTTAACGATAAGGCGACCGTCAGCCAGGCGCAACTGCCGGGGAATATGCGTGTGCCCGCAAAGGATCAATGATGCGCTTCTGTCAGCCACGAGCGATAAAACACGCGCTTCAGACGACGGTCGCACACCTGTAGCAGTAACTTCTTCGAGAAGATAAATGCGGTCGTCCCCTGGTACTCCGTGCACCATTAAGACGTCATCATTAATGGTCAGCTCTGCCGGCAGGTTTTTAAGCCAGTGCCAGTGTGGTGCGCGAAGGCGCTCAAATGCATGCCTGTCGGACAGGCTCATGCTTGCAACATCCTGCTCAAGCAGTTGCCGTTCGTGATTTCCTCTGATAGTCGGAATATCGAGAGGCATGAGCCTGTCCGCAGTTTCTGCCGGAAATAGCCCTCCTGAAACGATATCGCCTAAGTTCAGGATGAGATCGACACTCTGAGCCTGTATGTCTGCCAGAACGGCGTTTAGCGCCGGAAGGTTCCCATGGATGTCTGATATTACTGCCAGTTTCATGCTGACGTTCCTGTACTGTATTACGTATATGCCAGTCGCTGCGACCTGCAACCCAAAGCAGAGGTTTACAATTTCAACAGATATTAGAGAATAAGAGCAATTTACCGCTCCGGGGATGTATGTCTAGTGCCAGGAGCGGGCACAACTATATTTTATTTAAATGATTAGAAAACCGGCATTCAATAACAAGAACTTCCAATATTGCGGTCATCAACATCCAGATATACAGTATTAAAATAAATCTATTTTTGCATTTTTAATTTTACAGTCATCGGCAGATTATTAGCTGGTTTCCCCTTTTCAAAACGCCATTTTGATACGGCTGTTATTACAGCATTATCGAACAAGTGATCTGGCGTGGACTCTATAATTCTCATCTGGCTAACCCTGCCTTCTGCATCAACGTCAAAGTTAAACTTAACCATACCCTCTATCCGGTTCTTCAAAGCATAATATGGGTAGGCGGGTCGGTCTTGATGAAGGGGTTTTGGTTGTTCAGTTTTACTAAGTGAAGAAGTAGAACATGCACTTACTGTAAGAACGGCCAGAATGAGCATACACCGATTCATAACAATCTCCTTTTGTTGATAACGATTATCATTATACTTACATTTCACTCCTTTGGCGACGTTCAATACAGTATTAAAAAGGGAGAGTTATGACAGGAAAAACTATCTACGTTGTTCACAGCCCCAGCCCCACGCTGGGACGATCGCCGCTGCAAAGAGGATATTTCCCTTACGCGCTAACTGAAAAGTATATCAAGTCGCTTCAGCGGGAGTTGGATAGGCTCGACATAGACTGCAGGGTTATTGCTGACGATACCGAGTCCGATATTGAGGTTTTGATATCGCGCGATCCTGTACTTCTCGTCTGCGCTCCGGGACTTCGTTATCAGTTTTACTATGAGGGTTTCCACAAACGAAAAATTGTCTGGTTAGGCGTCATGGAATATTGCTCGGCAGATCCCCGCTCTACGCTCAGCAGGCTTGCGGAGCTGACTTATCCCGATTCATAGCAGTTCTGGAATGGTAAATACAATTGACCGGCAGGGTCTCGTGAGAAAGAGCGGAAACTCTACTCAATGTACTGGCTGAAACGCAGAAGGTATCCATCCGGATCCTGCACTAGAAATTCTCTCTGGCAGGCGGTTGTTTCGCCAGTGTTGTAATGGTTATCGCTGAGCCCCCGATATAGCATTACGCTATGCGCATTTACACGGGCGAATATCTGTTCAATGTCGTCCACTTCTATCTGGAAATTTACGCCGCGTCCCAGCGGTGTGGTGAGTTCTGCCGTATTCCATCCTCCTGAATGATACTGCTCAAGCATCATTTGCGCTTCACCAAGGTTGATATAGGCAAACTCCGGCTCTATGCGCCTGATCATGACGCTAAAGCCAAGCACATCAGTATAGAAGCTCAGGGAAGCGTGAAGATCTGTTACGGTCAGCTCGGGAACCATGCGGTTCCAGTAGGGTTCGTTCGTGTCATCCATTTTTTTCATCCTTTTTTGACTGAGGTAGCATACACCGGCTGGCTTGTGCGGGGGGAGTTGACCGGGCAGTTATGTTAATTTGGCAGAGTTTGCCTGCCGTTATCATTTTGACGTCCGCTTTTCACTCATAACGGAGCTTACTTCCGCGTCCGCTTCTTGCCAGAAGCGGAAGTTACTAAGCGGTTTGCTTTAGCCAACAGGGATCTGGTCATGTTGAACACGTAGCCAGAAAAGGTTATTAATAACGCTGCTACGAACTCTCCCACAATACTTTTTACGGTTAAATTTTATCGCTAAGTCGGGAATGCTACAGGCACTAGTTATCAGAATGGAGTTAACATTATGCTTTCAGAGTTAGAAAAAATTTCGGACAGGGATGAACGCTCTATCGTTTTATATGCTCGCCTCTGGCAATTTGAAAAGTGGCTAAGAGAAATGGTATATGTTGAATTAAAGTCTAAGAAAGGCCGAAACTGGTTTAACCTTAACAAAATAAAAAACACTTATGAAACAGATAAAGCATTCACGCATATTCCGACCACTAACAACAATCCACTAAGCTTCATCACATTCCCTGACTTGCTCAAATTAATTGATAAAGACTGGGATCTCTTTTCTGAATATCTTCCTCCTCAAAATATTTGGAAGATAAAGATTGATGAAATTATTCACATCAGGAACAGAGTCGCTCATTTCAGGAATGGTCATAGAGACGATGTTGATAGACTGTTGCAGTTAATGAAAGATATTGATAAAGGGTTCTGGCGTTTTTGCACGGACTACAACGATATTCATCCAATATTACCACCAGAGAGAGATGCTGTAGCAAATAAATATGTTCATCTTGACCCATTCGCTTATAAAGAGATTAGTGATAACCAGTGGGCTAGGCTTGGCACTGCTCCACGAGGACTTAAATACATTTTATCAGTTAACTCATCTAGGCGACGCTGGTCTGAAAAGTCAGCTGAAATAGCGGATACACCAGGCCATATCTATGACGTTATTATAAATTTAAGAGACAACTGGTTTTTTAATTACCCTAAGGCACTGAAGGAATTAGATGAATTTAAAGATAAATTGATTCACGTTTGCATGGATTCATTATCAAAAGAAATCCGGGTGACTATTCCTGCAGTGATCGGCACTGATGAGGTATGCAGCATAATAGATAGAATGATTGAAATAGCTGTAAACTCATTAACATTATGCCACTCGACAGATGATGCCAGAGGTAAAGTACAAAAAATATCTGAAGATTGGCCTGAGCATGTGTTAGGCCCTGACAACCCTTTAACATATCTTGGTCCAGATATGCCATGCGATTTTTTTAACATCACGAAAAATTAAAATAAATCATTAGTGGGATATTTAATCCCACGTTTGCCTGAGAAGATACAATGGCAACTATCTTTTTGTTGCTTCCGACGCTAAATCTATTTATGGAATGCTAAAAACGCCTCGATATCTTGTCGGGGTGACGTGCTCTCCTTTTATTAATGCACGGTTGTGCTATTGATGCACACTTCGCCGCTGATCAAAATTGCCAACTTCCGCTTCTCGCTCATAGCGGACATTAGACTGACGTGAGTCAGTTTCGTGCCATAAATGACATTGCACGCCTCTGTACAGGTGTCTACATTCACCTTGCTCCAGCCTCTCAGCCGAGGGTGACAAGATAGGTAAAAGGTTTTAAATAAACACTTCCTGGCTACCAGTCAATCCGATTTATTTCCTGCTGGCTCATCTCGCGCCAATCCAACGCCTCAATACCATAATCAATAAGAGCAAACTTAAGGGCCTCTTCCAGAGAAAACATCATATGGTCACCTTCAACCTGCAATCTGTCGTAATCGATGAAGCGGATCTCAAGATAAACCGGTTCGTCATCCCCCATGATCTTTAACCCAAAGAGCACGATAGCCGTTACGTTTGGACGATAATCACAAGGTTGCCGCACTTTTGCGAATAGATACTTGGGTTCTTTCTTCATCTTCACATTCTTAGAATTCGCATACATCCAAGTTAGTAATTAACGTATAAATTAACTAATAGCTATATGAATATAAACTTACGTTATGTTCGCCTTTCGCCCTAAACGGACATAAGTCTGACGTCAATGCGCTTTGTACCATTATCTGACGTTGATGAAGTTGCCTCGCATCTACTCTGGAAGAAAAAGTTGATAGTGAGATATTCTTATTATTGCTTTTAACAGGAGGATGCATGGAAAGTCTGTTTGTTTACGGAACGCTGGGACCAGGCCGTCCCAACGCGTATATTCTCGAAAAGATAGGTGGTGCATGGCGCGAAGGGCATGTCGCAGGCTATCTTATCAATGAGGGATGGGGAGCCGAAATGGGCTATCCCGGTATTATTTTGGATAACTCAGGCAATTGCGTGCAAGGATTTCTCTTTACGTCAGAGAATTTGCAGCGTCACTGGGATGTACTTGACGAATTTGAAGGTAGTCAATATGAGCGCGTGCCCGTCATAGTTACTACGGATGATGGGGAAACCGTCAGTTCCTGCATATACATGTTAAAAAATAATGGCTTTAAGCCCGTTAAATAGCGGGCTAACTACTTAAACTCATACGTTTAAGGTCCTCTCTTCGCTCATAGCGGACCTTGCGTCCAAGTCAGTCCGCTTTGTGCCAGAAGCGGACATTAACCACTGGCTTAGATATTTAAACTTTAAAACGCGCAGGTGTGGTGCCAAACACTCTGCGAAACAACGCAATAAAGGCACTCACATTGTCATACCCAAGCTCCAGTGCAACTGTCGTCACTTGCTTACCCGTAGCCAAGAGTTCAAGAGCCTTGAGTAATCGTATGCGCTGTCGCCATTCATTAAAGCTAAAACCGGTTTCAGCACTGAATCGACGTGTAAGTGTGCGTGATGACACTCCCGCCCAGTATGCCCATTCCTCCAGTCTCCGACCGTCATCTGGGTTATCTGACAGCGCCTGCGCAACTCTGAGGAGCCGAATATCCTGCGGCATTGGCAGCCCAAGATTAACCTTAGGAAGAGTTCCTATTTCATCGAGGATAACGCCACATAAACGTTTCTGAAGCGCATTAAGCTCTGCATTCTTCCATGAGGCTGCTCGAGTTATCGCCTCACGCAGCAGATTTGTGACTGAGAGGACAGCAGGCTTATCAGGTAATTCGCCACAGGCCGCGGCAGATATATAAACACTCCATCCTGAATAGGGGCCGTGCGAGAGAAGACCATGCGGAACATTTGGAGGTATCCATACGGCATGCGTTGCCGGTACGACCCAGCGATAATTTTCGGCATCGATCGTAAGCAGCCCATGTTCAGCGCCGAGTAACTGTCCGCGAATGTGGTGGTGCCTTGATGTTTCCCTAATTGCATCAGACTGGCGAGCCGCGACAATCAAAGTGGGTCCATCTGAAGAAAGAGCCTGGTCTAATGGAATCAATGAATCGGTCATATTGGCGTACTTGAGGTATTTGTTGTCTTTTATACCGTACCGAAGCCATTGAGTCGATTGTAGAGTACTCATAACTTTCACTGAGGACTGACCATGACAATGATTTCTATTACTACCGTACTGGATGAGATTATCAACAAACAGGATATGGCACTGGAGGTGATACTCAATCGCCATTTTAGTCCCGGTTATCGGCAGCGCACTGATAACGAGTGGGAGGGCTTAGATAGCTTTGCCCGCCATGCAAGTAAACTTCGGGAAATCCTTGCTTCCGGTAAAATTGAAGTGCAAGACGAACTACGTGATGGGAATCTCTATGCAACCCGCCATCGTGTTCTGTTAAATAAGCGCAATGGTGAAAAAGTAGATATGGAGGTTTACATGTTTGCTGAAACAGATGATTCAGGGCGATTTATTCGTATCGAAGAAGCAACACTTATGCTTAAAGGTCTGGAAAGTGACCGTGACTTAGGTAGCGCCAAGTAATAAAGATTTTAATGTCCGCTTTTCGCTCAAAGCAGACCTTCACTTTTCCCTGTCCCTCGAAAATGGCCTTTTTAATCCTGATCTCCGCTTGCAGGTTAAGAGGGTATCTTATTCCTTACAGAGGAGATGCCGCCGGTCGGGGCGGCCCCGGGTGAAAATATCAGGGCCAGTCATCCTCCCAACTGTTGCCTTCACGATCGCAGATAACAGGTATCTGGGGGCAAACTGCTTACTCACCACTCTTTGAGGAACCGCAGGCTTTCCAGAGCATATGTGGTACAGGAGAATGCACTGTGGGCTTAAAGGCCCACTTTCGGGGTAAAAATGCGTTATCAGATTTTAACCCTTGGTTTTTATGGTACAAACCAGCCTGCCGTATATTTACTACAGATGAACTCAACAAAACATTTTACCCTCGGGCTCTGCAGCCGGCGGGAAGTATGTAATACCCATAACTGCGTTTCGGCTCCGGATATCCCCCAGGAAACAAGTTCTTTACGCGCCAGATGCCCGGTAATAATTGACTGCGGAAGCATTGCAACGCCGGCACCGTACAGGACCGCATCACGAACCGACAATAAAGACGAAAGCTTCAGTACGGGGTGGGGTTTATAAAGAGTATTGCCGTCACTTACTTTCCACACGTCACCCTCGCGGAAAGACTGCATCACAACTGCGTCAACAGGCACTGCGCCATCATTACTGCGTTCCGGAAGCCGTAGCGCAGGATTTGCCGCCAGAATCAGCCGATCCCTGGCAAAACACCGGCCTACCAGCCCATCATCATCCCGGGGGTTAACGCGTATGGCGACATCAAAATGTTCACCAATCAGATCACTTACGCGATCCTCTGATATCACTTCAATCCGGATTGCCGGGTATTGTTGCCTGAATTCAGCAGTAATCCGGCCCAGAGCGAGCTGTGAAAAAAGTAACGGTGCCGCGATCCTGAGCAGGCCACTTGGAGAGCTCTGGGCATCGCGCGCAGCAGACATTGCATCTTTTATTTCCTGCAGGGGGCCTGCCGTCTGAGCGAGGAGCGAATGAGCTGCCCCGGTCAGCTCAATATTCCGGCTACCGCGTTCTAACAACCTGACGCCCAGTGCCTCCTCCAGTTCCAGGATGCGTCGCGACAGCGTTGCCTTCGGACGACCGGACATCCGGCTGGCTTTACCCAGCCCGCCATGACTTGCCACTAAGAGAAAATCGTTCAGATCATCAAGATGCATTCTCAGTACCATAAATGAGACAGTCTGTCCTGTTTTTACCATCTTCTCAGAAAAAATGGAACGTAATAGAGTTCAGTTACACCAACCAGACCTGAAGGAAACTGAACATGACCATCCTTGTTACCGGAGCCACCGGCCGCGTCGGCCGCCATGTCGTTGAGCAACTCACCACGCGCGGCGCTGACGTCCGTGTCCTGACCCGCGATCCTGACAAAGCCAGCTTTGCCAACGGCGTGGACGTTGTTAAGGGCGACCTGCTCGATATTGATTCTTTACGTGCTGCTTTCACCGGCGTCGACACACTTTTTCTGCTTAACGCCGTGACCGGCGATGAGTTTACACAAGCTATAATCACGCTGAATGTGGCCCGCGAAGCCGGCATCGAGCGCGTTGTGTATCTGTCAGTGTTCGACGCCGATAAGGCCGTAAACGTGCCACACTTTGCTGTGAAGTTCGGCGCTGAGCGTATGCTTGAAACCCTCGGCTTCAGTGCCACCATCCTGCGGCCTGCCTACTTTATTGATAATGAAGTGATGATTTCGGACGTGGTCAGAAACTATAGCGTTTACCCGATGCCAATTGGTTCAAAAGGCGTGGCCATGGTCGATGCCCGTGACATCGCAGAAGTAGCCGCGATTGAACTGATTCGCCGGGATCAGGCCCCGGGTAAGCTGCCTGTTGAGACAATCAATATCGTTGGTCCCGACACCCTTACCGGCGCTGATGTGGCTGCTATCTGGACTGAGGTCCTGGGCCGCCACATTGTTTATGGTGGCGATGACCCGAGCGGGTTTGAAGCCAGTATGGGGAGTTTCATGCCCGGGTGGATGGCGTACGAAATGCGTATTATGGCCGAACGCTACGTCAGCGACGGCATGATCCCTCAGGATGGCGACCGTGAGCGCCTGGTCAGGATGCTCGGCCGCGACCTGCACTCCTACCGTGAAACGGCTTCGGCGCTTGCCGGGTGAGACGGTTCTGAGTTCAACAGGGAACCGGAATAAACATAAGGGGGGGCTTAAAACAGCACTCCTTATTATCGCTGCCCCCAGATATGATCCAGACATGATCAGAGATAACTGGCTTTCACCTTCTCCCTTTTCCTGATTCATCCAGACACTATAGCTTACAGCGGACCATGCCCTGTTGCTGGTCCGCTCTGTGCCATAAGCGGACATAACGTACTGATTATCTAGTTTCCAT
>NZ_AKIU01000006.1:0-65785 GCF_000282675.1 Pantoea sp. GM01
TTTTGGGGGAGCCGGTAGCGGCGGTCACGCCAGGCCAATCCGCCGTGTTTTATCTCGGTGAAGTGTGCCTCGGCGGCGGCATTATCGAACAACGCCTGCCTCTGGCAGAAGCCTAAGGTCGGCGCTGCCCGACGCGATGACAGGAGTTAAGCGTGGCTAAGAACTATTATGAGATTACGCTGGCGCTGGCGGGTGTCTGCCAGGCAGCCCATGTGGTGCAGCAACTCGCGCAGCAGGGCCAGTGCAATAATGCTGCCCTGAATGTGTCGCTGCGCAGCTTGATCGATCTCAACCCCGGTTCGACGCTGGCGGTGTATGGCAACGACGAAGCCAACCTGCAGCCAGGATTAGAGACCTTGATGGCGGTGCTCAACAGCAGTAATCGTCAAGGCGCCAGCGCAGAACTGACGCGCTATACCCTGAGTATGATGGTGCTGGAGCGTAAGCTGCACGGTAATAAAACCGCGATGAATACGCTGGCACAACGCATTAGCCAGCTTGATCGCCAACTGGCGCATTACGAGCTGGAATCGGACACTATCACCAGCGCCATGGCCGGGATTTACGTGGATGTGATCAGCCCATTAGGCCCACGCATTCAGGTCACCGGTTCGCCGCAGGTATTACAGAATTCACAAGTGCAGAGTAAAGTGCGCGCCGCCCTGCTGGCCGGCATTCGCTCTGCGGTGTTATGGCAGCAGGTTGGCGGTGGCCGTCTGCAGCTGATGTTTTCGCGCCAGCGTCTGCTGAGCGAAGCCAAAACCATTTTATCCCGCCTGGGCCCGGCGTATTAAGCGCCGCCCCGGCATCATTGTTAAACGATTCAGGAGTTGCACTGATGGAATTATCCTCTCTGACCGCCGTTTCACCTGTCGATGGTCGTTACGGCGATAAAGTCAGCCCACTGCGCGCCATTTTCAGCGAATTCGGTCTGCTGAAATTTCGCGTTGAGGTTGAGGTTCGCTGGTTACAAAAACTGGCTACGACTGTAGAGATCAAGGAAGTTCCTGCATTTGATGCCGACGCAAACGCTTTCCTTGATGCGATTGTCGCCAATTTCAGCGAAGAAGACGCTGCACGTATCAAAACCATCGAGCGCACCACCAACCACGACGTAAAAGCCGTGGAGTATTTCCTCAAAGAGAAAGTGGCCGATGTTCCGGCGCTGCATGCGGTGTCTGAGTTTATCCACTTCGCCTGCACCTCTGAAGATATCAATAACCTTTCTCACGCGCTGATGCTGGAAACCGCACGTCGCGAGGTGATCGTGCCGTTCTGGAACCAGCTCATCGATGCCGTAAAAGGGTTGGCGCACGAGTATCGTGACATTCCGCTGCTGTCGCGTACCCACGGCCAGCCGGCCACGCCGTCAACCATGGGCAAAGAGATGGCAAACGTGGCGTACCGTCTGGAGCGCCAGCTGCGTCAGCTCAGCAAGATTGAAGTCCTCGGCAAAATTAACGGCGCGGTTGGCAACTACAATGCCCACATCTCCGCTTATCCGGAAGTGGACTGGCACCAGCTGAGCGAGCAGTTTGTCACCTCACTGGGCATCACCTGGAACCCGTACACCACGCAGATCGAGCCGCACGACTACATCGCCGAGCTGTTTGATTGCATCGCACGTTTCAACACCATTCTGATCGACTTTGATCGTGATATCTGGGGCTATGTAGCGCTCAATCACTTCAAACAGAAAACCATCGCCGGTGAAATTGGTTCTTCAACCATGCCGCATAAAGTGAACCCGATTGACTTCGAAAACTCCGAAGGCAACCTCGGTCTGGCTAACGCGATGATGCAGCATCTGGCCAGCAAACTGCCGGTTTCACGCTGGCAGCGTGACCTCACTGACTCTACCGTGCTGCGTAACCTCGGTGTCGGCATCGGCTATGCGCTGATCGCTTATCAGGCGACGCTGAAAGGCATCTCTAAGCTGGAAGTGAACCGCGATCGTCTGCTGGATGAACTGGATCACAACTGGGAAGTACTGGCCGAGCCAATTCAAACCGTGATGCGCCGTTACGGCATCGAGAAGCCGTACGAGAAGCTGAAAGAGCTGACGCGCGGTAAACGTGTTGATGCAGCTGGCATGCAAGCGTTCATCGATAGCCTTGCGTTGCCGGAAGAGGAAAAAGTGCGTCTGAAGCAGATGACGCCAGCCAACTACCTTGGCCGTGCAATTCAGATGGTTGATGATTTGCAGTAAATCTCAACAACAGGCGTGTTCAATGTTGGGCACGCCTCTATTAACAAACGTTGATCTCTTGTTTAGCTGGCTTCGCATATACTTTTCTCCATCATTATTGAGTCGGAAGCTAAGGAAATACTATGCGTGTTCTGGTTGTGGAAGATAACGCGCTGTTGCGCCATCACCTCGCCGTGCAGCTGCGTGAAATGGGCCATCAGGTCGATGCCGCAGAAGATGCCAAAGAAGCAGATTATTTCCTGCAGGAGCACATGCCCGATATCGCTCTTGTCGATCTGGGATTGCCCGACGAAGATGGCATGTCGTTGATCCGTCGCTGGCGCACCGATGCCGTACGTCAACCGATTCTGGTATTGACCGCCCGCGAAGGCTGGCAGGCAAAAGTCGAAGCGCTGGAAGCCGGTGCCGACGACTACGTCACTAAACCTTTCCATATTGAAGAAGTCGCGGCGCGTCTGCAGGCGCTAATGCGTCGTAACAGCGGCCACGCGTCACAGATTATTTCCATGCCGCCGTTCCAGGTCGATCTGTCACGCCGTGAGCTAACGGTGCAGGATCAACCGGTAAAACTTACCGCTTTCGAGTACACCATCGTTGAAACGCTGATTCGCAACGCGGGTAAAGTGGTGAGCAAAGATTCACTGATGCTGCAGCTCTATCCGGATGCGGAACTGCGCGAGAGTCACACCATTGATGTGTTGATGGGTCGCCTGCGTAAAAAAATTCTCTCGCTCTATCCGACCGAAGTGATTAACACCGTGCGCGGCCAGGGTTATCGCTTTGATCTCTGATTTATGACGTGGTTAAAACGCTTCCGCCCCTTCTCGTTACGCGCCCGTTTCCTGCTGGCAACGGCGGCGATCGTCCTGTTTTTATCGCTCTCCTACGGCATGGTTGCCGTCGTGGGTTACGTAGTTAGCTTCGATAAAAATACCTACCGCGTGATGCGCGGCGAAAGCAATCTGTTCTTCACGCTGGCGCAGTGGCAAGACGACAAGCTCACCATCGCCCAGCCGGAGCGCATGACGCTCAACTTCCCCACGCTGGTGTTTATCTACGATGAACACGGCAAACTGCTGTGGCAGCAGCGTGACGTGCCGGACATCCGCAAAAAGATTCGCCGCGAATGGCTGCTCAAGCCCGATTTTTACGAAATCGACACCAGCAATCGCACCAGCATGGCGGCGATGGGCAACAATCCACAGGCAAAAGAGCGGCTGCATGCGCTGGATAGTGACAGCAACGATACCTTTACTCACTCGGTAGCGGTCAATCGTTACGATGCCACCACTAACCTGCCGGCGCTGACCATCGTGGTTGTCGACTCAATTCCGCAGGAGTTGCAGCATTCCGATGTGGTGTGGTCGTGGTTTAGCTATGTGCTGGCCGCCAACCTGCTGCTGGTGATCCCGCTGTTGTGGCTGGCGGCGCACTGGAGTCTACGACCAATTGGCGATCTCACCGCGCATGTGCGCGAGCTGGAAACCGGCCAACGCGAGAATCTCGATGATAATCCGCCGCAGGAGTTGCGCAGCCTGGTACGCAATCTCAACCTGCTGCTGACCAACGAACGCCAGCGCTATACGCGCTATCGCACCACCCTGTCGGACGTGACGCACAGCCTGAAAACCCCGCTGGCGGTGCTGCAGAGTACGCTACGCTCGTTACGCAGCGGCAAAGAGTTAACCGTGGAACAGGCGGAACCGGTGATGCTGGAGCAGATTAGCCGTATCTCCCAGCAGATTGGCTATTATCTGCATCGCGCCAGCATGCAGGCCGATCACAATCCGCTGCAGCGCGATTTACATTCGGTTTCGGCGCTGCTCGACAGCCTGTGTTCGGCTCTCAACAAGGTTTATCAGCGTAAAGGCGTGGCGATCACCCTGGATATCTCTCCCGAGCTGACCTTTATCGGCGATAAAAATGACTTTATGGAAGTGCTCGGCAACGTGCTGGATAACGCCTGCAAATACTGCCTGGAGTTTATTGAAGTCACCGCACGCCAAACCGACAAAACTCTGCATCTGTTTATTGATGATGATGGCCCGGGCATTCCAGAAAGCAAACGCGATCTGATCTTCGTGCGCGGTCAGCGCGCCGATACGCTACGTCCCGGCCAGGGATTAGGTTTGGCCGTGGTGCGCGATATCCTCGAACAGTACGCCGGTCAGGTCATCGCCACCACCAGCCCGCTCGGCGGCGCGCGGATGGAAGTGATTTTCCAGCGCCAGGAAGTCGAGCATCACCGCGAGTAGAAAGGGACGCGGGCTGTTATACTTGCCATCATTCTTTGCAGCAAACGGACTCCGCATATGGACTATCAGCTCGACATCAACTGGCCCGACTTTATTCAACGCTACTGGCAGAAACGCCCGGTGGTGCTTAAACGGGGTTTTAAAAACTTCGTCGATCCTATTTCTCCTGACGAGCTGGCCGGTCTGGCAATGGAAAATGAGGTGGATAGCCGTCTGGTTAGCCATAACGAAGGCAAATGGCAAGTTAGCCACGGCCCGTTTGAAAGCTACGATCATCTCGGTGAGAGCAACTGGTCGCTGCTGGTGCAGGCGGTCAACCATTGGCATGAGCCTTCGGCTGCACTGATGCGCCCGTTCCGTTTCCTGCCCGACTGGCGCGTTGACGATCTGATGATCTCCTTCGCCGTGCCGGGCGGCGGCGTGGGCCCACATTTCGACCAATATGATGTGTTTATCATTCAGGGCACCGGCCGTCGTCGCTGGCGCGTGGGTGAAAAAGTGCCGTTGAAACAGCACTGCCCGCATCCAGATCTGCTGCAGGTTGAACCGTTTGACGCCATCATTGATGAGGAGATGGAGCCGGGCGATATTCTCTATATTCCGCCTGGATTCCCGCATGAAGGCTATTCGCTTGAAAACGCCATCAACTATTCGGTGGGCTTCCGTGCACCGAACGGTCGCGAGCTGATCAGCGGCTTTGCCGATCACATGCTGGCTAACGAATTGGGCAGCTATCGCTACAGCGATCCGGACGTGCCGTCACGTGATTGCCCATCGCAAATTTTGCCGTCGGAGCTGGAAGGCATCCGCAAAGTGATGATGGATGTGATCAACCAGCCGGAGCAGTTTAACCAATGGTTTGGCGAGTTTATTTCTCAGTCGCGTCATGAGTTGGATGTCGCTCCGCCGGAGCCACCTTATCAGCCGGATGAAATTTACGATGCATTGCAGCAAGGCGATGCGCTGACGCGTCTTGGCGGCCTGCGCGTGTTGACCATCGGTGATGCGGTGTTTGTGAACGGTGAATCAATCAGCTGCAACCATCCGCAGGTGCTGGCGGCATTGGCGCACAATCATGTGCTGACGCTGGAAGATTTTGGCGATGCGCTGGACGATCCGTCAATGCTGGCGCAGCTGGCGGCGCTGGTTAATAGCGGATATTGGTTCTTCGGCGAGTAAATTGGTGTTCCGGTCGCCATGAAAGGCGACCCTACAATGTTATAAGGTGCGCATTCATGCGCACCTGGTTACTGTCACTTTTTCTGCCCTGCCAACTCAGCCAGACGCACAATCACCTCTACTGACTGCGCCATCACGTTGAGTGAGGCGAACTCGTGCTTGCCGTGATAGTTGTAGCCGCCGGTGAACAGGTTCGGACATGGCAACCCTTTCCATGACAGCGCAGATCCATCGGTACCGCCGCGAATCGGTTTAACGTTCGGTTCAATGCCACAATCGCGCATCGCCTGCAGCGCCAGCTCAATAATGTGCGGATGCGGTTCGACTTTCTCACGCATGTTGCGATAGCTATCGCTGATCTCCACCTTCACTGAACATTCGCTTTGCAGCCCCTGGCTCACACGCTGGCCAATCTCTTCCAGCAGCTGCTTGCGCTGGGCATAGCTATCCGCGTCGAAATCACGAATCAGATACATCAGTTCGGCATGCTCAACCGTGCCTTTGATGGTGTGCAGATGGAAAAAACCTTCGTAGCCATCGGTATACTGCGGCTTCTCTTTTGCTGGCAGCTCCGCGTGGAAGCGCATCGCCAGATCCAGCGCATTGACCATCACATTTTTAGCGCTGCCCGGATGGACGTTATTGCCAGTGATCTTGACCATCGCGGTGGCGGCGTTGAAGTTCTCGAATTCGAACTCGCCGAGATCGCTGCCATCCACGGTGTAGGCCCAATCGGCGGCAAAACCTTCCACGTCAAAGTGCGACGCGCCACGGCCAATCTCTTCATCGGGGGTAAATGCCACCCGAATTGCACCGTGCGGAATATCACTGTTCGCCAGACGCGCCATCGCCGTCATGATCTCGGCGATGCCGGCTTTGTCATCGGCGCCGAGCAGGGTTTTACCGTCGGTGGTAATCAGCGTATGGCCAATCAGCTTATGCAGGATTGGGAACATCACCGGCGACAGAACTTCATCGCCGTTGCCCAGCGCAATGTCACCCCCGCGATAGTTTTCAATAATCTGCGGATTAACGTTTTTGGCGGTAAAATCCGGTGACGTGTCCATATGCGAAATAAAGCCGATTACCGGCGTGGCCCAGTCGACATTCGCCGGTAAGGTGCCCATTACGCAGCAATGGTCGCTTAAAGAGACATCAACAAAGCCCAGCGCAATAAGTTCTTCCTGTAACTGACGCGCCAGTGCCCACTGCCCTTCACTGCTTGGCACCTGTCGCGCCTGAGGTTTTGACTGAGTTTCTACTGCGACATAACTGAGAAAACGCTCAAGTAATTGATCCATCTGTCATCCCTCTTAAGAACCTGCGTCATTATCATGGTGGCCTGGAGCCCCCATGTTGCGTCAAATCATTATCCTTCAGGTTAGCTCTCTCAGCGTGAAATGCGCTGAAAATTCACTCACCGTCGCCTGTACGACTTGCCCGTTACGCATACTCCGGCATTTTTCAGAGTTTTCAAGGTAAATCCGTGGCAAAACATGGCATTGACGCTTTTTTGCGGTATCATCGCGCCCTTCATCACAGCAAGCTGGCACCAGCGGCTATGCTGTAACCTGATTCACCATCAGACTGAGTGACTAAAATGACGCAAACACGCGATCTCGCGCTGGTTACGCTTTCTGGCATCAGTAAAGCTTTCGATGGCAAAACCATCATCTCTGACTTCGATCTGACCATCCGTCACGGCGAATTCATCACGCTGCTCGGTCCGTCCGGCTGCGGTAAAACCACCATTTTACGCCTGATTGCCGGACTGGAAGATGCCGATTCCGGACATATCATTCTTGATGATAATGACATCACCGATCTGCCAGCCGAACATCGCCACATCAATACGGTATTTCAGAGTTATGCGCTGTTTCCGCACATGTCGGTATTTGAAAACGTCGCCTTTGGCCTGCGCATGCAGAAAACCCCAGCCGCCGAGATCACGACACGTGTCAACGACGCGCTGGCGATGGTGCAGCTAGAGAGCTTTGCCGATCGGCGTCCGCATCAGCTCTCCGGCGGGCAGCAACAGCGTGTAGCGATTGCGCGTGCGGTGGTGAATCGCCCGAAAGTGTTGCTGCTGGATGAGTCGCTTTCGGCGCTGGATTATAAGCTGCGTCGCCAGATGCAAAACGAGCTGAAAGCGTTGCAGCGCAAGCTTGGCATCACCTTTGTGTTTGTCACCCACGATCAGGAAGAAGCGCTGACCATGTCCGATCGCATCGTCGTGATGCGCGATGGCCGCATCGAGCAGGACGGCACGCCGCGTGAGATTTATGAAGAGCCGGCTAACCTGTTTGTGGCGCGCTTTATTGGCGAGATCAACGTGTTCGATGCCGAAGTGCTGAATAGCGAAAAGGCGCCCACTATCCTTGCGCGCGTTGAAGGGCGTGAATGTGAGCTGCAGTGTGATTTTCCGGTTAACGCCGGCGATAAGCTGCATGTGCTGCTGCGTCCGGAAGATCTGCGCGTGGAAGAGATCGATCATGACAGCCGCAGCGATAACCTGATCGGCTACGTCCGTGAGCGCAACTACAAAGGCATGACGCTGGAATCCACCGTTGAACTGGAGAACGGCAAGCTACTGACGGTGAGCGAGTTCTTTAATGAAGACGATCCCGATTTTGACCACTCGCTGAACCAGAAAATGGCCGTCAGCTGGGTAGCGAACTGGGAGGTGGTGCTGCCGTATGAAACGGATGCGTAACCGTCTACAGAAAGTGATTGTGCTGCTTATCGTCAGTTGGTTGACGCTGTTTGTGCTGCTGCCCAACCTGATGATCTTCGCCACCAGCTTCCTGACGCGCGACGATGCGCATTTTGTCAGCATGGCCTTCACCCTGAATAACTATACGCGACTGCTCGATCCGCTGTACGCCGATGTGCTGCTGCACTCGCTGAACATGGCGTTTATCGCCACGCTCTGCTGCCTGCTGCTCGGTTACCCGTTTGCCTGGTGTCTGACTAAACTGCCGGCGCGCCTGCGTCCGCTGATGCTGTTCCTGCTGATTGTGCCGTTCTGGACCAACTCCTTGATCCGCATCTACGGGCTGAAGATCTTTCTCAGCACGCGCGGCTGGCTCAATGAGTTTTTGCTGTGGCTCGGGGTGATCGATAAACCCTTTCGCATTATGTACACCTCGGAAGCGGTGATATTGGGACTGATCTACATTTTGCTGCCGTTTATGGTGCTGCCGCTCTACTCCAGCCTGGAAAAACTGGATAAATCCTGCCTCGAAGCGGCACGCGATCTCGGTGCCAATAAAGTGAAAACCTTTCTGCGCATTATTTTACCGCTCACCATGCCGGGCATTGTTGCGGGTTGTCTGCTGGTGTTTATTCCGGCGATGGGCCTGTTCTTTGTTGCCGATTTGCTGGGCGGCGCGAAAAACCTGTTGATTGGCAACGTGATCAAAAGTCAGTTCCTGAATATCCGCGACTGGCCGTTTGGCGCGGCCACCAGTATTGTGATGACGCTGCTGATGGGCTTGATGCTGCTGGCCTACTGGCGCGCGGCGCGTATGCTGAACAGCAAGGTGGAGCTGCAATGATGGCGCGCTGGTTACGCGGCGGCTTTATGGCCGTGATTTACGCCTGGTTTTATATCCCGATCATCATTCTGATCGTCAACTCCTTCAACAGCTCGCGCTTTGGCATCAACTGGCAGGGTTTCAGCACCCAGTGGTATCGCCTGTTGATGAATAACGACAGCCTGATTCAGGCGGCGCAGCATTCGCTGATCATGGGCGTGCTGTCGGCCAGTTGTGCCACAATTATCGGCTCGCTGACCGCGGTTGCACTCTATCGCTATCGTTTTCGCGGTAAACCCTTCGTCAGCGGCATGCTGTTTGTGGTGATGATGTCGCCCGATATCGTGATGGCCATTTCGCTGCTGGTGCTGTTTATGCTGTTGGGCATTTCGCTTGGTTTCTGGTCGCTGCTGTTCTCACACATCACCTTTTGTCTACCGTTTGTGGTGATCACCGTCTATTCGCGCCTGAAAGGTTTTGATGTGCGCATGCTGGAAGCCGCTAAAGATCTTGGCGCCAGCGAAGTCACCATTTTGCGCAAAATTCTGCTGCCGCTGGCGCTGCCCGCTGTCGCGGCGGGCTGGTTGCTGAGCTTTACCCTGTCGATGGACGACGTGGTGGTTTCGTCATTTGTCACTGGCCCGAGTTTTGAAATCTTACCGTTAAAAATTTATTCGATGGTCAAAGTTGGCGTGTCACCCGAAGTGAATGCGCTGGCGACGATTTTGCTGCTGCTGTCGCTGCTGTTGGTGGCGCTCAGTCAGCTGTTGCTCCGAGATAAAACTAAATAGAGGATAATCGATGAAAAAGTGGTCTCACTGGCTGGCGGCTGGGGCGCTGGCACTGGGCATGCAGAGCGCGCAGGCGGATGACGGCAAAACGCTCTATTTCTATAACTGGACAGAATACGTGCCGCCGGGGCTGCTGGAGCAGTTCACTAAAGAGACCGGCATCAAGGTGATTTATTCCACTTACGAGTCCAATGAGAGCATGTATGCCAAGCTAAAGACCTGGAAAGATGGCGCCTACGATTTGGTGGTGCCTTCGACTTACTTCGTTGCCAAAATGCGTAATGAAGGCATGTTGCAGAAGATTGATAAATCCCAGCTCAGCAACTTTAAGAATCTCGATCCTAACCTGCTGAACAAACCGTTCGATCCCAACAATGACTATTCGATCCCCTATATCTGGGGCGCGACCGCAATTGGGGTCAACACCGATGAAGTGGATGCCAAAAGCATCACCCGCTGGGCTGATTTATGGCAGCCGCAGTACAAGCAGAGCCTGCTGCTGACCGACGACGCGCGCGAAGTGTTCCAGATGGCGCTGCGTAAGCTCGGCTATTCGGGCAACACCCGCGATCCAAAGCAGATCGAAGCCGCTTATGAAGAGTTAAAAAAGCTGATGCCGAACGTGCTGGCGTTTAACTCAGACAATCCAGGCAATCCGTTTATGGAAGGCGAAGTGAACGTTGGCATGATCTGGAACGGCTCGGCGTACGTGGCGCGCCAGGCCGGCACGCCGCTGCAGATTATCTGGCCGCAGGAAGGCGGAATTTTCTGGATGGATAATCTGGCGATTCCGGCTAACGCGAAAAACCGCGCAGGTGCGCTGAAACTGATTAACTTCCTGTTGCGTCCGGAAGTGGCAGCGCAGGTGGCGGAAACCATTGGTTATCCAACGCCAAACCTGGCGGCGAAGAAGCTACTGCCGCAGGCAGTGGCGAATGATCCTTCGCTTTATCCTTCTGAGGCGGTGATCAAAAACGGCGAGTGGCAGAACGATGTCGGTGATGCCAGCGTGCAGTATGAGACGCTGTTTCAGAAGTTGAAGGCGGGACGTTAGTCCTCTGCGCGTTTTCCCTCACCCTGCCCTCTCCCGCAAGCGGGAGAGGGTTCTAAAAAGTTCCATGTCCGCAAGCGGGAGAGGGTTGTTTTTAGCTCCTTCTCCCGCTTGCGGGAGAAGGTTGGGATGAGGGAAAGCGCGCACAAACTATTTATACAGCCCACGCAAGAACGTGTGCACAAACTCCGGAACCACTTCACTGGCTAAACCGTAATGACGCTCGGCAAACTCATTGCCCACCTGGCTCGGCTCCAGGTTCAGCTCCACGGTATGCGCGCCCTGCAGTTTCGCTTCATGAACAAAACCGGCGGCCGGATAAACATGACCCGAGGTGCCGATGGCAATAAACAGGTTTGCCTGCTCAATCGCCTGGTAAATCTCCTCCATCCCCAGCGGCATTTCGCCAAACCACACGATGTGCGGACGCAACATTGCCGGGAACTGGCAGCAGGTGCAGCGATCGTCCGGGGTTAAATCTTCTGTCCAGTCCAGCACTTGTCCACTGTTCACACAGCGCACTTTCAGCAATTCACCGTGCATATGCAGCACGCGCTGGCTGCCGGCGCGTTCATGCAGATTGTCGATGTTCTGTGTTACCAGCAGGAAGTTATCGCCCAGCACCTGCTCCAGTTCCGCCAGCGCTTTGTGCGCGGCATTAGGCTGAATCTCTGGCTGCTGCAGCTGTTGACGGCGCGCGTTGTAGAACGCCTGCACCAGCGCCGGATCGCGCTGAAAACCTTCCGGCGTAGCCACATCTTCCACCCGGTGCTCTTCCCACAAACCATCGGCGGCACGGAAGGTGCGAATGCCGGACTCGGCGGAGATACCCGCACCGGTGAGTACCACCACGCGCGGTTGCGGATGCGCAGCCAGTTCAGCTTTGCGATCGCGCTCGAAGATGCGCTGGCGAAAGCGCTGATGCACTTTGCGGCGGTTTTTTTTGTCGCGGGCGAGTCGTAGGCGGCGGCGCGGTATGCGCATAAAAGCTCCTTAATCTGCGGCGTTTAACGCCGCGCTTCGGGTATTTTTCAGGCTAATCTGCCCGATAATAGCGGCTGCGTATGACGGCTGCATGCGGCAGACGCTGAAAATGTGCGCAGCCGCTAAAGCGGCTGCGCGGTCAATCTTACTGCCCGCTCAGCACGCGGGCCGGATCGATACGGCTGGCGCGCCGTGCCGGATACCAGCTGGCAATCAGGCTCAGCACAATCGCGGTGCCCAATACCGAAATCACATCAATCCAGTGCAGCTCGGACGGCAGGAAATCAATAAAGTAGATATCACCCGCCAATAGCTGATGCCCGGTAAGATGCTCAAACACCCGCATCACCAGCGTGAGATTGAGCGCCACCAGCACGCCGACCACCACGCCGCTGACACTGCCGAGCAGACCCGCCAGCAAGCCATACCAGATAAAAATGGCGCGAATCAGGCCATCTTTGGCGCCCAACGTGCGCAGCACGGCGATATCGCTGCTCTTGTCTTTCACCGCCATCACCAGCGTTGAGACGATGTTAAAGCAGGCCACGCCAATCACCAGCACCATGGCTAAATACATAATGGCGCGAATCATCTGGATGTCACGGTACATGTAGCCGTACGTACCAATCCAGCTCTTGATGTAGACATATGAATGCGTCACTTCACCGGCGTCGCGCACCAGCTTTTGCGCCTGGAACGGGTCATTCATCTTCAACGCAATGCCGCTGACGCTGTCGCCCATATCCAGATATTTCTGCGCATCGGCCAGCGGCACCAGCGCCAGGCTGTGATCCAGCATACCGCTGAGCTGCAGCACACCGCTGACCTGCAGACGAATGCGTTTCGGCTGCAGCAGCTTATTATCGCCATCGTTATTGGGGATCATGATGGTGATCCAATCGCCCTGTTTGACGTTAAGCGATTTGGCGATACCGCCACCGAGTATGATCTGTTGCTTACCGGCCGCGAACTGTGACCAGGCGTTACCGGCGACGAAGCTCGGCAAGGCGCTCAGCCGTGACTCCTGCTGCGGATCGACGCCTTTCACCTGCAGCGCCTGCAGCTTCGCGCCGCTCTCAATCAGCCCGGTAAAGTTAATATAGGGCGCCGCAGCGGCAATGCCCGAAACCTTTTCAATTGGCGCGATCATCGGCTGCCAGTGACGGAACGGCTGATTAACCGGTTCGATTTCACCGTGCGGCACCACCGCCAGAATGCGGTTGTTCAGCTCACGCTCGAAACCGTTCATGGCGCTTAGTCCGATGATCAGCACCGCCACGCCCAGCGCAATGCCAACGGTGGAGATGATGGAGATCAGCGAGACCATGCCACCACGCCGCCTACCGCGACTAAAACGCAGCCCGAGCAGCAGGGATAAGGATGAACCCATCAGATCACTCCCAGCGTCAGTTGGTCGCTCAGCTCGCCATCGCGCATCTCCATCTGGCGACTCAGGCGTTTCGCCAATTGCAGATCGTGCGTCACCACCAGGAAGGCGGTGCCCTGCTTGACGTTCAACTCGCCCAGCAGTTCAAAAATCGCATCCGCGTTGCGCGCATCAAGATTACCGGTGGGCTCGTCGGCCATCACCAAACGCGGACGATTCACCAGCGCGCGGGCAATCGCCACGCGCTGACGTTCACCGCCCGATAGCTCAGAAGGCCGGTGCGCAGCACGTTTATCCAGCCCCACCGCCGCCAGCATTTCACGCGCGCGGGATTCCGCTTCTGCCTTGCCGATTTTGCCAATCAGCAGCGGCATCGCCACGTTCTCCAGCGCGCTAAAATCCGGCAGCAAATGGTGGAACTGATAGATAAAGCCCAGCTCGCGGTTGCGCAGTTCCGCCTTCGCGGCGGATGACATCGCATTCAGCGATTTGCCATCAAAAATCACATCGCCCGAGGTCGGCGCATCCAAACCACCCAGCAGGTGCAATAAGGTACTTTTGCCTGAACCGGAGCTGCCGACAATCGCCGTCAGTTCACCCGGCTGCAGGCTGAAAGCCACATTGCGCAGCACATCGGTCTGCACGCTGCCTTCCTGATAGCGTTTACACAGGTCACGACACTGCAACAAAGGAGTATTACTCATAACGTAAAGCCTCAGCGGGTTGGACGGCGGCAGCGCGCCACGACGGATAAAGGGTAGAAAGCAGCGCAACGGCCATCGAAACCAGCGCAATGGTGATCACCTGCAACACGTTGATGTCGACCGGCAGCGCCGCGCCATCCAGGAACAGGCCGATCACCGGCATTAAATTATTCAGCTGGCTGGCCAGCAGTACGCCGAGCACGGTGCCAAGCAGCGCGCCAATGATCCCGGCGCTGGCGCCCTGCACCATAAATACCGCCACGATCTGGCGCCGGGTGAGGCCCAGCGTTTGCAGAATCGCCACTTCGCCCTGCTTCTCCATGATCAGCAGGCCCAGCGACGTAATGATATTGAAAGCCGCTACCGCGATGATCAGGCTCAGCAGCAGCCCCATCATGTTTTTCTCCATGCGCACCGCCTGGAACAGATCGCCTTTGCGCTCGCGCCAGTCTTTCCACGTCAAACCTTGCGGCAACGTTTGCTGGCTGAGCGCATCTACGCTCAGCGGTTTATCCAGCCACAGACGCCAGCCGGTAACGTTGCCGAGCGGATAGCGCATCACGCGTGACGCATCCTGCTGATTGACCAGAATCTGGTAGCCGTCAACTTCGCTGTTCGCCGCGTAGGTCCCTGCCACGGTGAAAATACGCTGACTAGGCAAGCGCCCGACCGGCGTGAACTGGCTGACCGACGGCACCATCAAACGCAGCTGATCGCCACGCTTGACACCCAGCTGTGCAGCCAGCTGTTCACCGAGGATGACGTTATATTGCCCCGCTTGCAGCACGCTTTGTTGGGTATTAACGAGGAACGGTGTCAGCGGATCCTGTTCATCGGGATTGATGCCCAGCATCACGCCAACCGAGACGTTGCGTGCGCTCTGCAGCACCACATCAGCGGTGGTGAGCGGCGCCATGCGGGTGACGCCTTGCAGCTTGAGATCCTGCGCCGGAAGTTGTTGCGGATTGATACTGCCTTTCTCGCTGGTAACCAGCGCCTGCGGCATCAGGCCAAGGATATTGCCTTCCAGCTCGCGCTCAAAGCCGTTCATCACCGATAACACGGTGACCAGCGCCAGCACGCCGAGCGTGATACCGATGGTAGAGAGCCAGGAGACGAAGCGACCAAAGCGGTCTGAGGCACGTCCACGCATGTAGCGCAAACCGATGAATAACGCGACTGGTTGATACATGAGATCCGTCTTGGCAGTTGCCTAAAAATAAGTAGTGGGATGATAAAGGAGGTGCCTGCTTTATGAAACCTCTAACCCTCTGAGTCTGCGGCAAAGTTGTGTCAAAAACCGTCCCAGCGGAGGCTTATGCATAAAATTGCGACAAAATAATGATGTTATTTGTACGTTTATTGGTCATAGGCTGGCGTAAACTCAATGATGTAGCACCAGATCAAGCACCGATTGTACCGAAGTAAGCGCCAGGCGCGGGAGTACAGACTATGTTGAAATTTCCTAAAGGCAGCATCGTTAAACATAAATCGGGCGAGATCAGAGGGGAGATTGTGAACGTTTTCGAACAGGGCGATTCGCCCACCGGTTATTACGTGAAGTGGGACGACGGCAACCACAGCTATCATCTGGAAAAAGAGCTGTCATGGGCCAATGTCGATCGACCCCGCATGCACTATACACAGCAATCCACCAAGTAGCAGAACCGACAGAGTGTGAGAAATCGCACCACGACAGATGATCCTCAGGGCGGATTATGGAATGATGACGCCCTGTAATCCAAGGAGAGAATGTCGAGATCCCATGTCGGAACAGAGTCGTTATACCCTGCCAGTCAAAGCCGGCGATCATCGCCAGCTCGGCCAGCTAGTCGGCGCTGCACAAGCGCTTGAATGTGCCAGCATCACCGAACGCCACAGCGGTCCGGTGTTGATGATTACCCCGGATATGCAATCTGCCCTGCGTCTGCAGGAGGAGATTCGCCAGTTCACCGATCTGCCGGTCACCAATCTCGCTGACTGGGAAACGCTGCCCTACGACAGCTTCTCACCGCATCAGGACATTATCTCCGCTCGTCTCTCCACGCTGTATCAACTGCCGAACTTAACGCGCGGCATGCTGATTATGCCGGTCAACACGCTGATGCAGCGCGTCTGTCCGCACAGCTTCCTGCACGGTCATGCGCTGGTGATGCAGCAGGGGCAAAAACTGTCGCGCGATGCGCTGCGCGATCAGCTGGAGCAGGCCGGCTATCGCCATGTCGATCAGGTGATGGAGCATGGCGAATACGCCACGCGCGGCGCGCTGCTCGATCTCTTCCCGATGGGCAGCGATCAGCCCTATCGCATCGACTTCTTTGATGACGAAATTGATAGCCTGCGCCTGTTTGATGTCGATACCCAGCGCACGCTGGAAGCGGTCAACGCCATCAACCTGCTGCCCGCACATGAGTTCCCGACCGATAAAGCCGCCATCGAGCTGTTCCGCAGCCGCTGGCGTGAAACCTTTGACGTGCGCCGCGAGCCGGAACACGTCTATCAGCAGGTGAGCAAAGGCACGCTGCCCGCCGGTATCGAATACTGGCAGCCGCTATTTTTCGAGCAGGAGCTGCCGACGCTGTTCAGCTATCTGCCGGGCAACACGCTGCTGCTCAACAGCGGCGATTTACTGGCGAGCGCCGAGCGCTTCTGGCTTGACGCCAATGCGCGCTTCGAGAATCGCCGCATCGACCCGATGCGCCCGCTGCTGGAGCCGGTCACGCTGTGGCTGCGCCCCGATGCGCTGCTCAGCGAACTGAAAGCCTGGCCGCGCATGCAGTTGAGCAGCGAGACGCTGCCGGAGAAAGCCGCAAACACCAACCTCGGTTATCAACCGCTGCCGGAATTAACCGTGCAGGCGCAGGCCAAGGCACCGCTTGATCTGCTGCGTCAGTTCCTGGAGCAGTTCAGCGGGCAGGTGATTTTTTCGGTTGAGAGCGAAGGCCGCCGTGAAAGCCTGCAAGAGCTGCTGACGCGCATCAAACTACGTCCGCACGCTATCGATCACTTCGATCAAGCCGTCGATCAGCCGTACAGCCTGATGATCGGCGCCAGCGAGCGTGGCTTTATCGATACCCAGCGCCAGCTGGCGTTGATCTGCGAAAGCGACCTGCTCGGCGAGCGCGTCAGTCGCCGCCGCCAGGATAATCGCCGCACCATCAATCCAGACGTATTGATCCGCAACCTCGCCGAACTGCATCCCGGCCAGCCGGTGGTGCATCTGGAGCACGGCGTTGGGCGCTATATCGGCCTGACCACGCTGGAAGCCGGCGGCATTGTGGCGGAATACTTGATGCTCTCCTATGCCGGCGATGCCAAATTGTACGTGCCGGTTTCGTCGCTGCATTTAATCAGTCGCTATGCCGGTGGCGCGGATGAGAATGCGCCGCTGCATAAACTCGGCAGTGATGCCTGGTCACGCGCGCGCCAGAAAGCCGCCGAGAAAGTGCGCGACGTGGCGGCAGAGCTGCTGGATATCTACGCCCAGCGCGCCGCCAAGACCGGCTTCGCCTTTAAGCACGATCGCGATCAGTATCAGCTGTTCTGTGAAGGCTTCCCGTTTGAAACTACGCCGGATCAGGGCCAGGCGATCAATGCCGTACTGAGCGATATGTGCCAGCCGCTGGCGATGGATCGCCTGGTGTGCGGCGACGTAGGCTTTGGTAAAACCGAAGTGGCGATGCGTGCCGCGTTCCTCGCGGTCGAAAATGCTAAACAGGTTGCCGTGCTGGTGCCGACCACGTTGCTGGCGCAGCAACATTACGACAACTTCCGCGATCGTTTCGCCAACTGGCCGGTGCGTATTGAGATGCTGTCGCGTTTCCGTACCGCGAAAGAGCAAAGTCAGGTGCTGGAACAGGCACGCGAAGGCAAAGTCGATATTCTGATAGGTACGCACAAGCTGCTGTCGAACGATCTGAAATGGCACGATCTCGGCCTGCTGATCGTCGATGAAGAGCACCGCTTTGGCGTGCGTCACAAAGAGCGTATCAAGGCGATGCGCGCCGATGTGGATATCCTGACGCTCACCGCTACGCCAATCCCGCGTACGCTGAATATGGCGATGAGCGGCATGCGCGATCTGTCGATTATTGCCACGCCACCGGCACGACGTATGGCGGTGAAAACCTTTGTGCGCGAGTACGACAGCCTGGTGGTGCGCGAGGCGATCCTGCGTGAAGTGCTGCGCGGTGGCCAGGTTTACTATCTCTACAATGACGTGGAGAACATCGAGAAAGCGGCGCAGCGGCTGGCAGAACTGGTGCCGGAAGCGCGTATCGCCATTGGTCACGGCCAGATGCGCGAGCGCGATCTGGAGCGGGTGATGAACGATTTCCACCATCAGCGCTTTAACGTACTGGTGTGTACCACCATCATCGAAACCGGTATCGATGTGCCCAGCGCGAATACCATCATCATTGAGCGCGCCGATCACTTTGGTTTGGCGCAGCTGCATCAGCTGCGCGGCCGCGTGGGCCGTTCGCATCATCAGGCGTATGCGTGGCTGCTGACGCCGCATCCGAAAGCGATGACTACCGATGCACAGAAACGCCTCGAGGCCATCGCTTCGCTGGAAGATTTAGGTGCCGGTTTCGCGCTGGCAACGCACGATCTGGAGATTCGCGGTGCCGGTGAACTGCTTGGCGAAGATCAGAGCGGACAGATGGAAACCATCGGTTTCACGCTGTATATGGAGCTGCTGGAGAACGCGGTTGATGCGTTGAAAGCGGGTCGCGAGCCGTCACTGGAAGATCTCACCAGCAATCAAACTGAAATCGAACTGCGCATGCCCGCCCTGCTGCCGGATGATTTTATCCCCGATGTGAATACCCGTTTGTCGCTGTACAAACGCGTAGCCAGCGCTGCGGATGAGCAGGATTTGGCTGAGTTGAAGGTGGAGATGATCGATCGCTTTGGCAAACTGCCGGATGCGGCGCGTAATTTGCTGGACATCGCCGGGCTGCGTTTAGTGGCGCGCGAGTTGGGGATTCGTAAGATTGAAGCCAGCGATAAAGGCGGCTTCTTCGAGTTCGCGCCGCAGAACCACGTCGATCCAGGCTGGCTGATTGGCCTGCTGCAGAAAGATCCGCAGCAGTGGAAACTGGATGGGCCAACCCGTCTGAAATTCACCCGTGAAATGGCGGACCGGAAAATCCGTATGGAGTGGGTGCAGAGTTTTGTTAGCGAGCTGGCGAAGAACCGGGTTTGATGTTGTGGGGGCGCCCTTTAAGGTGCTCCCCGGCAAACCGCATTGAATCCAATAAAAAAGCGCCTTACGGCGCTTTTTTCGTTACTGCTGCTGTGATGTAGCTTTGCCCAATTAGGCCTGATTCGAATTCAGGATCAGCTGACCGTTGCGGTCGAGCGGAATGCGGGTGCCAGGGTCATTCTCCATGCGGATCTTGCCCTGCTGGTCGCCTATTTTATAGGTCACGTCATAACCCAGCATTTTTTCCTGTTTATCGTATACCGTTTTGCAACGTTGCTCGTTGGTGGTGTAAGTATCACGATCCTGCAGCGCACCCTGCACCTGATTACCGCCGTAACCTCCGGCCAGCGCGCCAGCTACCGTCGCCACATCGCGACCGCGTCCGCCACCAAACTGGTGGCCCAACACGCCACCCGCTACCGCACCCAATACTGAACCGGCGATACGATTCTCATCCTGTACCGCTCGGCGATGGGTTAAGGTCACGTTGCGACACTCCTGTCGCGGCTGTTTGATGCTCTCTTTGATCGGCGTCGCCGACAGAACTTGTGCAAACTGCGGGCCGCGATCGAAAACATCCATGCTGGCGACTGCGGCAACACCTAACGCTGCTGCTACGCCGATACCGATACCCGCTAACATTGATTTATTCACAGGAATGTCCTCCTGAAGGTTGTTACCGCGCATTCCTGCCGCTACGAAATCCTGGTAGCCGAGGCATAACCGGCGTGCGCGCCGCGCCGTGTTTGTTGGTAATAAGTTTTACAGATGGACCGTAATTGCAACATCAGATTAATGGAGGAAACGCAGCGGAAACCCATCAGGGCCAGCTTTTAGGAGAGTTCTGAGAGCGGGTGTAATAGCGCCGCAACCTTAAGCTGAACGGGTGTTTTTCAGCAGGTTACGGCAGCGGGTGTGGCTTGGGGCGGGATTGCACCGCCCGAAAATCATTAGTGCAGCTTGAGGCGCGGACGCAGTACGCGGTTAAGACTGCCAACCAACATCATCAGCCCAGTCTTGAAATATCCGTGGAGCGCAATCTGGTGCATACGATATAGAGAGATGTAGACAAAACGTGCAATACGCCCTTCTACCATCATTGAACCGCGCATCAGGTTACCCATCAAACTTCCCACGGTGCTGAAGCGCGACAGCGATACCAGGGAACCATGATCTTTATACACGTAGGCTTTCAGCGGCTTGTCTTTACGCTGCGCGAGAATGTTTTCCAGCGCGCGGGAAGCCATCTGATGCGCTGACTGCGCGCGCGGCGGTACAAATCCGCCACCCGGCAGCGCGCAGGATGCACAGTCGCCAATGGCGTAGATATCATCATCCAGCGTGGTTTGCAGCGTCTCTTTCACCACCAGCTGATTAATGCGGTTGGTTTCCAGCCCGCCAATCTCCTTCAGGAAATCTGGCGCTTTAATCCCCGCCGCCCACACCATCAGATCGGCATCAATAAATTCGCCGCCTTTGGTATTCAAGCCGTTTTCCGTGGCGCTGGTGACCATGGTTTGCGTCAACACGCGCACGCCAAGCTTGGTCAGCTCCTGATGCGCCGCAGCAGAGATACGCGGTGGCAGCGCAGGCAAAATACGTTCACCGGCTTCCACCAGCGTGACGTTCAACGAAGAGCTGTCCAGACCTTTGTAGCCGTAGCTGTGAAGCTGTTTCACCGCGTTATACAGCTCAGCGGAGAGTTCCACGCCGGTAGCGCCGCCGCCGACGATGGCAATGTTCACTTTTTCCAGGCTGCCTTCGCTGGCCGAGAAACGCAGGAACAAGTTAAGCATTTCGTTGTGGAAACGGCGCGCCTGATGCGGGTTATCGAGGAAGATGCAGTGATCTTTTACGCCCGGCGTACCGAAGTCGTTTGAAGTGCTGCCGAGCGCAATGACCAGGCGATCGTAAGCCAGCTCACGCTGCGGCACTAACAGCGCACCTTCGGCATCGCGGATTTCGGCCAGCTCAAGGGTTTTATTCTCACGGTTGATTTGCGTCAGCGATCCCAGCTGGAACTGGAAGCCGTGATTGCGCGCGTGCGCCAGATAGCTCAGCGCATCAATACCTTCGTCCATCGAACCGGTCGCCACTTCATGCAGCAACGGTTTCCACAGGTGGCTGTGGTTACGATCGACCAGAATGATCTCGGCTTTTTTCTTGCGTCCCAGCTTGTGACCCAGCTGCGTGGCCAGTTCTAAGCCTCCAGCACCACCGCCGATGATAACGATTTTTTCCATAGATGTAGTCAACAAAGACCCCCTCAAAGTTGTAAACCAATAGTTAATTAATGGTTAATAAAAACCTTAATAAACATAGGGTTGGCGACGTTAAATCGCGAGCTAGGGGCAGAATATCACGGCGTCGGAGACATAACATAAGAAAATTGATGTGGATCAATCTTTCAACAGCATTATCAGAATGTTACACATTTTATGCGCCGCATCACACGGCGCACGGGAGGTCAGGCGAGGAGTTTAAAGGCTTTGATGCGCTGTAAATGCGGCGCAATATTTTTAAATTTATGGCTGGCCTCGTCATCCCAGATGATTTCATAGAACGGCTGCAGCTGTGCCGCGCTGCGCTGATTATCCAGCGCTTCATCATTGCGCGACAAAATGGTCAGACAGCGGTTGCGATTCGTTGCGCGGAAATCGCTGACGCATTTGGTGGCAATATCGAGATACTCTTCCGGCCGATCTATTTTGCCTTCCATGTTTTCGAAGGGAAAAAGATTGGGATTGAAAATCGCCTGACGCATGCCGCAAAGAAAACCAATACGCTCGGCCCAATAACCGCCGAGGCCAACCCCGCAAATCAACGGATGCGCATCGTCGCCCTGTTGCAGCAACTTATCGCACTCTTTCAGCAGAAACTGCATATCATGTTTGGGATGACGGGTGCTGTAACTGACTAATCTGACGTCCGGGTCAATGAACTGCAGCTGCAGCACCTTTTCATGGTTGCCCGGACTGTTGGAATCAAAACCGTGCAAATAGATGATCATGATTTTCCTCAGCGTGAAGTGAGATCCGGGCAGCGACGCTTAGCTGACCGAAGCTTTATGCGCCAGCCAGCGCTGTTGCAACGCGCTGAGTTGACGCTGATTCTGCCGCCAGCGCTCGCTTGCCAGCAGGCTTTGACGGGTCATACGGCCCTGATGGTATAACTGCGTCACGCGCTCTGCCCCGATCGGCGTCAAGTTATCCAACACGCTTACTGCGCCTGCTCGCTGATTGCACACCAGGATCATATCGCAACCGGCATTCAGCGACTGCTGCGCGCGTTCAGCATAGCTGCCCATCACCGCCGCGCCTTCCATCGACAAATCATCGGAGAAGATCACGCCGTTGAAGCTGAGCTCTTTACGCAGCACGGTTTGCAGCCAGTATGGCGAACCGCTGGCAGGAAGCGGATCCACCTCAGTATAGATAACGTGCGCCGGCATCACCGCATCGAGGAGCTGTTCGTCAATCAACTGCTTAAAGATTGCCATGTCATGCTGGCGCAGCGTGGCGGCATCGCGCGGATCGCGCGGCGTCTCTTTATGTGAGTCCGCGCTGACCGCGCCGTGACCGGGGAAGTGTTTGCCGGTGGTTTTCATGCCGGCTTCATGCATGCCGTTGATAAAGCGACGCGCGATCTGCAGCGCAATCGCCGGATCTGCATGGAATGAACGATCGCCGATTGCCGCGCTGATGTGGCCAATATCCAGCACCGGGGCGAAGCTGATGTCGATGTCCATGGCGATCATCTCCGCCGCCATCTGCCAGCCAGCCTGCTGCGCCAGTTCACCGGCACTGTTGAGATCGTGCAGCGCAGCAAAAGATTGCATCGCTGGCAATTGGGTAAAGCCGTCGCGGAAGCGCTGCACGCGGCCCCCTTCCTGATCCACGGCGACCACCAGCCGATTACGCGAAGCGGCGCGAATCTGGCGCACCAGCTCTGCCAGTTGCGCAACATCATGGAAGTTACGGGCAAACAGAATCAGCCCGCCCACCAACGGATGCTGCAGAATGTCGCGCTCTTCGGCATCAAGCTCAAAGCTCTCGACGTCAAGCATCAGCGGTCCAGGCGTGTTCATGGTCATGATTAAAATCCTAGGTTAAAGGTCGTGCCAGCTGGCCTGCGCCAGCTGTTGTAATGTTTCATCCTGACTCTGCTCGGCCCGCAGCTGGTACCAGCTGGCCATCAGCAGTTGCAGCCACGGCTGCCAGCGCTGCATCTGACGCGCCAGTGCCCGCTCATCAAGCTGCGCGTGCGCGGCGTAACCGGCAATCCACGCCGGGCGCATATCACCATCAACCGCGCAAACCGCCGCCAGTTCCAGCGCCACATCGCCGTCGGCGGCATATTCCCAGTCGATCAGGCGTAAACCCGTGGGTGTGGCGACCAGGTTGCCGGCATGCACGTCCATATGTAGAGGCGCAAGGCGCAGCGGCTGCGGCTCGCCCTGCTGTAATAAGCGTTGCAGCCGACGCTGCCAGCGCCAGTGACGCTGACGACAGAGCTGCCAGTAACGCTGCAGCAGCGGCGCTAAACGTAAACGGTAGCCGGTGAGCGGCTGTTGATGCAGACGCTGCAGCAGCGCCAGAATGGCCTCGCGCTGCGTATTAAATTGCGCGGGCGTGAGCACCTCGCCCGGTAACCAGCTCTGTAGCAGCCACGGATCGCGCCACGCCAACGGCTGCGGCCCCAGTTGCGCATGACGCAGCTGGCGCAGCACACGGTATTCGCGTTGGCGATCGACAAACGGAATCGGCTGCGGCGGCGCACGACGCGCCAGCAGCTCGCCCTGCTCGGTTTGCACGCGCACGCTTTGTCCGCTCAGTCCCGGCTGCGCGAAAAAATGACCGGCAGCTTGCGCCGTCGGCCATTGTTGCTGAATCATGTTTTGCAGCTGAGGATCAGGGTTGAGCAACACCGTTTCCTGACCAGATGATTTCACCGGTCTGCACCAACATCAGCTGCATTTGCAGCGTGGGTGCTTTCACATCGCCCTGCGCATTGCTGTACAGCACATACTGCGCGTTGACGTTACGTGCCAGGCCAATCGCTTTGCTGCGCGAGTTCAGACTGTCATCCGGCGACAAGCCCAGGGTCTGCTTAGCCTGCGCCAACTGTTCTGGGGTGATCAGGGTGAATTTACCGTTGTTAGCTAAGGCGTTCTGAATCGCGTCGGTGGCCTTGTCGGTCTGCAACGATCCGTTGGTGCTGTTTTTAATGCGGTCCACCAGTAGCACGCTGCCTGGATTCACACCGGATGATTGCACCATCTTGCCGACCAGCGGCTGCACGCTGGCATCCCAGTTAATGGTTTTCAGCTTTGGCGGCTGTGGCACGGTTTGCGGCGGCGGCACTGGCTGCGTCGGCGGTTCTACCGGCTGGGTTGGCGGGGTTGGCTGCGTCGGTTCAACCGGTGCCGGCGTCTGTTGTTGCACCACACAACCGGTGAGCATTAGCGCAAACAACAGCGCGCCCGAACGTTTTACACTGCGAATCACAGCTTACTCCTCAAAGATAAAGATAGAGACGCACCTTACTGGCGGTCGGATTGCCCATTTGCGAGGCCACTTCTACGCTGCCATGCGCCGGTACGATTTGGCTCTGTGCCGGCTCTTCTGGCGTAATTTCCAATCCTTTGTCGTCGTACCAATAGAAACGATAGTGCACTTTTACCGGCGTTTCACGCTGGTTGTACAACACGCTCATGGCACGCTGCTGACCATCTTGTTCAGTCAACGTTGGATCATCGGTAATGATGCCTGCTGACAGCACCGCCGACTCCATCACCAGCGACTGCGAAGTATTAATCATCGGCTTATCGCTGCTGCAACCCGCAAGGGTCAGCAACAGCAAGCCACTCAGCCATTGACGCATCACATTATCCGCCTGAGTTAGATGGCCAACATCGGGCCCAGCGGCTGACCGCCGACCAGGTGCATATGGATGTGATAAACCTCCTGACCGCCATGGCTATTACAGTTCATGATCAGGCGATAGCCATCTTCTGCAATGCCTTCATCACGGGCAATTTTTGCCGCCACGGTGATCATGCGGCCCAGCGCCTGCTCATGTGCAGCCTGCACATCGTTGGCGGTAGGAATCAATACGTTAGGAATGATCAGAATATGGGTAGGCGCTTTGGGCGCGATATCGCGGAAGGCGGTGACCAGTTCGTCCTGATAAACCACGTCGGCGGGAATCTCGCGACGGATGATTTTACTGAAAATGGTTTCTTCAGCCATGGTGCATTTCCTTAAGCCTGAGTTCAGTCAGGCAGTATGCGTGAGGAATTCCATTTCTTTCAACCTCAGGACCACAATTCCTGCATTAAATGGCTGCGTTTACGCCGTTTTGTCATTTTGCCTGCCCTGTGCTGCACCTCGCATTTCTCACATCTGATTAACCACAAAAATGAAACGCTGTTTTATAAATTAGAGATATCACGCCATTTTCTTTGTGATTTTGCCACGACGTTTTAAAGCATTGCGAAATCACGAAGGTTTGCCGGCTTAAGCCGCTCTACTTTCAATCCAATCCGAGCAAGTTGTACGGAGTGATGAGGGATGTGTTTACCGACTAATTCAAGGAGAACCTGCCATGCGCTCTCGTAAGATTGGCCTGGGCCATTATCTGGCCTATGGTTCCGGGGATTTCCTCGGTGCAGGCACCACGGCGCTGACTGCCGCCTGGCTGCTCTACTTCTACACCACCTTTTGCGGGCTCTCGCCGATTCAGGCCACGTTCATTTTTGCCGCCGCCCGCGTGCTGGATGCGGTCGTAAGCCCGCTGATGGGATTCCTGACCGATAACTTCGGTTCAACCTGGCTTGGCAAACGTTTTGGCCGCCGCAAGTTCTTTATCCTGCTCGGCATCCCTTGTGTGTTCAGCTACAGCCTGATGTGGGTTGGCGACATGAGTTTCTGGTGGTATCTGCTGACCTATCTGCTGTTCGATATGGTCTACACCATGATCCTGGTGCCTTATGAAACGCTGGTACCGGAGATGACCGACGATTTCAAACAGAAAACCCGCTTCTCCGGCGCGCGTATTGGCCTGGCGCAACTCTCGGCCATTCTGGCGGCATTCCTGCCGGGCGTATTGATTGGCTGGTTTGGCAAAGAAAATCCTATCTCCTTCTTCTACGCCAGCCTGGTGTTCTCGGTAATTTGTGCGCTGGTGTTAACGCTGGTGTGGCTGTTTACCTGGGAGCGCGATCCAGACGACTTCTCTGCCGAATCACGTCGTGCAGAGCAGGAGAAATCACAGTTGACGCTGATGCAGAGCCTGAAACGCCTCTACACCGAGCTGGCCTCAACGCTGCGCATTCGCATTTTTCGTCAGCATCTTGGGATGTATCTTGGCGGCTATATTGCGCAGGACGTGTTCAACGCGGTATTCACCTGGTATGTGGTGTTTGTGTTGATGCAAAGTGCCCAAATCGCGTCCAATCTGATGGGCACCATGGCGGTGATGCAGTTTATTGCGGTGATGGCGATGATTCCGCTGTGTATCCGCCTTGGACCCGCCCCCGCCTATCGCATGGTGGTCGTACTGTTCGGTCTCAGCGCCCTCTCCTACGCTGGCTTGTGGTACACCGGCATGAACGACAACTTCGCGCTGCTGGTACTGATTTCAGGCCTTGCCGGTCTTGGTCGCGGCGGCATCAATTATGTGCCGTGGAACACCTACACCTATATTGCTGACGTCGATGAAGTGATTACCGGCCAGCGTCGCGAAGGCATTTTCGCCGGCATTATGACGCTGACGCGTAAGGCGTCGCAGGCGGGTGCGGTGATGTTTGTCGGCATCGTATTACAGTTAGCCGGTTTCTCCTCCGGCCAGGCCACCCAAGTGCCTGCCGTCGGCCATACCATTTTGGCGATTCTCAGCGTTGGCACCCTTTGCGTGCTGGCCTGCGGCTTCATTATCTCACTGCGTTTCAAGCTCAACCTGCAAACTCACACCGTGCTGCGTGAAGAGACGCTGAAGATGCGCGCAGCCGGACGCGTGGTGCCTGAACGCATTACGCCACAGGCGCGCGGCATCGTCGAAATGCTGGCGGGCATGCCGTATGAAAATCTGTGGGGCAATAACAACGTCGGTTATCTCAATCGGCATAAAGCGGCTGCGCCGCCGCTGCCGAGCCAGCCGCGATCTTTACCTTCTCTACCTACTACCCTGATTAATGATAGGAATGAACCATGACTGTATTTCCTGTAAAGCACAGCGCATTGCTACGTCAACCTGAGTATCTGTTGCCACGAACCGAACTGGTGCAGTTGATTCATCAGCTCACGCAGAATCTGGTGAATATTACCGACCATAGCGGTGAGTTTTTGCTGCGCCTTGACGATGGGCGGGTGATCGATACCAAAGGCTGGGCCGGTTGGGAGTGGACGCATGGCATCGGTCTATACGGCATGCTGCACTATTATCAACAAACCGGCGATCAGGCGACGTTGAAGATTATTGATGACTGGTTCAGTACGCGGTTGGCGGAAGGTACGCCGACCAAGAACGTCAATACGGTTTGTCCGTTTTTGACGCTGGCCTACCGTTATGAAGAGACGCGAAATGCGGCATGGCGGCCAGTGCTGGAGCGTTGGGCAGAATGGGTAATGTATGAGATGCCACGCACCGAGCAAGACGGCTTGCAGCACATCGTCTATAACAACGAAAATACCCAACAGCTGTGGGACGATACGCTAATGATGAGCGTGATGGCGCTGGCGAAGATTGGTCAGCTGCTCGATCGCCCAGAGTTTGTGGAGGAAGCCAGCTATCAGTTCCTGATTCATACCCAATATTTGATGGATCGCCAAACCGGTTTGTGGTTCCACGGCTGGACGTTTGATGGGCGACACAATTTTGCCAACGCACGTTGGGCGCGCGGCAACAGCTGGCTCACCATCGTGATCCCTGATTTTCTCGAAATGATGAACTGGCCACAACAGCATGCAACGCGCCGTTTCCTGCAGCAGGTGCTGGAGAGTCAGGTGAAGGCACTGAGCAGTTGTCAGCACAGCAGCGGTTTGTGGCATACCTTGCTCGACGATCCCAACAGCTACCCTGAAGCCTCTGCTACCGCCGGTTTCGCCTACGGCATTCTCAAGGCGGTGCGCAAACATTATCTCTCCGCAGAATATCTCCCCATGGCGGAGAAAGCGTTGCGCGGGGTAATCGGCAATATCGACCAGGATGGGGAGTTGAAGCAGGTATCGTTCGGCACGGCAATGGGCAGCGATCTGGAGTATTACCGCCAGATACCGCTTACCTCGATGCCGTATGGCCAGGCAATGGCGCTGCTGTGTTTGACGGAGTATTTGCGGGTCTACTTGTAATAAAAAATGCCCTCATTGGAGGGCATTTTTAGGCACCGAAATTAAAGTGCATTGAAGCGGCGGCAGAGGAGTAAAGCATCCCAAGCCATGGATGGCTTGGGGCGAGCCCCAGGGGATGGTTTATGGCGTCTTTACGATCTGACGCCGCTTCATCGCACCGGCTCTGCCCGCCAACTTAGGTTACATACTGCGGATATAGTCATCCATTTCGGTTTTCAGGTTATCGGACTTAGTACCGAAAATTGCCTGAACGCCTGAACCTGCCACCACGACGCCACGTGCACCCAGCGTTTTCAATTCAGCTTGATCCACTTTACCCACATCCGCCACGCTCACGCGCAGACGGGTAATGCAGGCATCCAGATTAGTGATGTTCTCTTTACCACCAAACGCGGTAACCAGTTTGCCCGCCATTTCGCTGCCGGTTGCGCTGCTCTGCTCCATTGCAGTGTCCTCGCGGCCAGGTGTTTTCAGGTTCAGTTTCACAATCAGGAAACGGAATACGGTGTAGTAAATCAGGCCGTAAATGATGCCGACAATCGGGAACAGCCAGATTTTGCTGCTGTTGCCGCTCAGCACGATAAAGTCGATCAAACCGTGTGAGAAACTGGTGCCGTCACGCATACCGAGCAGAATACAGATTGGGAATGCCAGACCTGCCAGAATCGCGTGGATCACATACAGAATCGGCGCGACGAACATGAAGGCGAACTCGATCGGTTCGGTAATACCGGTCAGGAACGAGGTCAGCGCGGCCGAGATCATGATGCCGCCCACTTTGGCGCGGTTTTCTGGTTTAGCCGAGTGCCAAATCGCGATAGCAGCGGCTGGCAGACCATACATTTTGAACAGGAAGCCGCCAGACAGTTTGCCTGCGGTTGGGTCGCCCGCCATGTAGCGCGGAATATCACCGTGGAATACCTGACCTGCCGCATTGGTGAATTCACCAATCTGCATCTGGAAAGGAACGTTCCAGATGTGATGCAGACCAAACGGCACCAGCGAACGCTCAATCAGACCGTACAGTCCAAAGGCGACCACCGGGTTTTGATAGGCTGCCCACTGCGAGAAGTTCTGAATAGCGGTACCGATTGGTGGCCAGATGAACGACAACACCACACCGGTGAAAATTGCCGCCAGGCCCGAGATGATCGGCACAAAGCGCTTGCCCGCAAAGAAGCCGAGATACTCAGGTAGCTTGATGCGATAGAAGCGATTAAACATATAGGCAGCAATCGAGCCGGCAATAATCCCGCCGAGCACACCGGTATCTGCCAGATGCTTAGCTTCGATTTCCGCAGCCGAGATATGCAGCACCAGTGGCGCGACCACCGCCATGGTTTTCACCATGATGCCGTAAGCAACCACAGCCGCCAGCGCTGAAACGCCGTCGTTATTGGTAAAGCCTAGCGCTACACCAATCGCAAAGATCAGCGGCATATTGGCAAATACCGAACCACCCGCTTCGGCCATTACGTGGGAAACCACTTCCGGCAGCCAGCTAAAGTTTGCAGAACCAACACCTAACAAAATACCGGCAATCGGCAGAACCGATACCGGCAACATCAGCGATTTACCTACTTTCTGCAGGTTCGCAAATGCGTTCTTGAACATAGAAACTCCTGAGTATGAGTGCAATTTTTTTGCGCAGTGCGCATGGCTCAGGGGGAGGATCCTTCGCCGGGGTGACGCTGAGCGTCTTTTGATTTATTACGAAGAGTAAAATAAATCGCTAATTGTTAAATTGACGGCCATCACATTTCGCTAAGGAGAGGGATATCCTTTCAGTCATTTCTTACTGACTTGAGCTAATAAACAGCAATAAAACACTGCCTGCGTCGATGAAGACGCAGTGCAGCTGTATTATTTGTGATTAATTACAGTGTTTGAAATAAAGCCGTTAGCAGCCGAGACGGCTCATTGGGATATGGAACAGGCGGGAGAAATTTTCCGTGGTGGCTGCGGCCAGCGTCTCAATATCGACACCTTTTAACACCGCCATGTAGTCCGCAACATCGCGGGTAAATGCGGGCTGGTTTTCTTTACCACGATGCGGCACCGGCGCCAGATAGGGTGAATCCGTCTCCACCAGCATACGATCCAGCGGCACATAGCGCGCCGCATCGCGGATCTGCTCGGCGTTGCGGAACGTTAAAATGCCGGAGAAAGAGATATAAAAGCCGAGATCCAGCAGCTTGGCCGCGGTTTCCTTATCTTCAGTGAAGCAGTGCAGCACGCCACCACATTTTTCTACCTGCTCTTCACGCAGAATCGCCAGCGTATCCTCACGCGCATCGCGCGTATGCACAATAATCGGTTTATTCAGTGCGATGCCGGTGCGAATGTGCTCGCGGAACGAGGCTTGCTGCTGCGCTTTAGTTTCCTGCTGATAGAAGTAATCCAGCCCGGTTTCACCCAGCGCCACGACGCGATCTTCCGCGGCCAGGCGACGAAACTCTTCAACGTCGTACGGCGCCTCCTGATTCAGAGGATGTACGCCACAGGCCAACGCAATGTTTTCACGGTCGCCAACCAGCTGTTTGATTTTGTAGTAATCCGGCAAGGTGGTGGCGATCGCGAGCATAAACTTCACATCGCGCGCGGCGGCTTTTGCGATGACATCATCCAGATCGCGATGATGTTTTTCGTAATCAAGGCCATCAAGATGGCAGTGTGAATCGACAATAAACATAGAAATCTCTTTTTCGCTTAGCCGACGACTGCTGGTGAGAGTAAACGTCCCCAGGCGAGTAAACGATCGGTGAGAATTAATTCACGGTTGAGCGCGGCTACATGCAGCAGTTGATCGCGGCATTGCATCCACTGCTGCGCGCTGCTGTTCAGCGAGCTGCTATTCATTTGCTGCGCCAGTTGCGTAACCACATCGGGACGATCGCCGTTACTTAGCCAGTGACTCGCGCCCTGCTGCACTTTCATTGCATCAACCAGCAGCGAAATCAACCAACTAAGATGCTCGGCGACATCCTCGCTGTTCAGCGCGGGCAGCAGTTGCAGCACATCGCCGTTAAGCGCTTTGATCAGCGTCTCACACAGCGTTTCACGTGCCTGCCAGCGTTCAGGCTGTAATAGCGTCAACGCGGCCGCAGGTGCGCCATTACTCAGGCGCAAGGCTGCACGCAGTTTAGCTTCCGGCTGCGGCTGCTGTTTTTGCAACCATTGCAAACTCAGAGCCTCTTCCGGCGGCGACAGATGCCACGTCATGCAGCGACTGCGTAGCGTGGCCAGCAATCGCGAAGGCTCGCGCACACTGAGGAAAAACCAACAGTTGACCGGTGGCTCTTCCAGCGTTTTCAATAACGCATTGGCAGCGGCTTCAGTGAGCTGTGACGCGTCGGGCAACCAGACGATCTTCGCGCCGCCCTGCTGGGCGAAATGGTAAAGCTTTTCAGTAACGTCGCGCACCGCGTCAATGCCGAGCGAAGACTTGCCCTTCTCCGCTTCAAGGCGATACCAATCCGGATGCGTGTGCGCCTGCATCAGTTGGCAGCCGTGGCAGTGCCCACAGCTTTTCAGCCCTTCCGGCTGCAAACACATCAACCAACGGCTTACGCCCCATATCAGCGCATCATCGCCCATCCCTTCAATGGCCTGTACCAGCAAGGCGTGATGTGCCTGACCACTTTGATGACGCGCGATGATCTGTCGATAAGGCTGATTCAGCCACGGATACCAGTTCATACCGATTGATCTGCCAGCCAGTGACGTAATGCACCTTTAAGTGACATCGTCACGTCTGCGATGTTTTGTGTGGCGTCAATGGTCAGGATGTTAGGATCCTCAGCCGCCAGTGCTAAATAGCGTTCACGTGTGCGTTCAAAAAAGCGCAGCGACTCTTGCTCGATACGATCCAGCTCACCGCGAGCCCGAGCGCGCTGTAAGCCAATTTCTGGCGTTACGTCGAGATACAGCGTCAGATCGGGACGGAAATCGCCCAGTACCGCATCGCGCAGCGTGGTCATGAGCTGCGCATCCAGGCCGCGTCCGCCGCCCTGATACGCTTGTGATGAGAGATCGTGACGATCGCCGACTACCCAGGCACCGCGTGCCAACGCGGGTTTAATCACGTTTTCGACCAACTGCACGCGGGCTGCGTACAGCATCAGCAGCTCCGCTTTATCGGTAACCTGTTCACCTTCGATGCCCTGCTTCACCAACACCCGCAGCTGTTCCGCCAATGGCGTACCGCCGGGCTCACGCGTGTAGACGACGTCATTAATGCCATGCTCATGCAGCACGGCGACCAACGCATCACGTGCGGTGGTTTTGCCCGCGCCTTCCAGACCTTCGATGACGATAAACTTACTTTTCATTTTTTTCCTTCATGGCCAACCGATAAACCTGCACCGCTTTATTATGGCTGGCCAGATTGGTGGTAAAGGTGTGTCCACCTTTGCCATCTGCGACGAAATAGAGGTAGTTGGTCTTCTCTGGATGCGCCGCCGCTTCGAGTGACGCACGGCCTGGCATCGCAATCGGTCCCGGCGGTAAGCCGCTAATGGTGTAGGTATTGTAATCGGTTGGCGTTTCCAGGTTTTTACGCGTTAGCGTGCCAGCATAGCTATCACCCATGCCATAAATGACAGTGGGATCGGTTTGCAGTTTCATGCCGGTGCGCAGGCGATTGATAAACACTGATGCCACGCGCGCGCGCTCTTCACTTACACCGGTTTCTTTTTCGATGATAGACGCCATGGTGACTAAATCCTGCTCTTTCTTGTAAGGCAGATTATCCATGCGCCCCTGCCAAATCTCATCAACCAGTTTATTCATACGCGCATGCGCACGTTCCAGCAGCGCCACATCGCTGGTATTGGCGGTATAAAGGTAGGTGTCTGGATAGAAGCTGCCTTCCAGTTGGTTAACCTCAAGCTTGAGCGCAGCGGCAACGGTGGTAAATTGATCGTCGGTCAGCGTATGTTTCAAATAGGGTGCTTTACGCAGCTCCGCTAACCACTCGGTTAAGCGTGAACCTTCAATAAAGCGCACCGGGAATTGCGCTTCTTTACCGCTTGCCAGAAGTTGCAGTAGCTGGCGCACCGTCATGCCAGTTTCAAGGCGATAGGTACCCGCTTTAAACTTTGCCAGTTCGGGCTCCAGTTTGAGTAACGGCCCAAACCAGATACTTTGTGGAATAATGTGCTGGCTTTCCAACTGCGCTTCTAACACCACGCGGCCGCTACCGGCGGGCAAGGTGTAAATGGTTTCCTGCTGCAGTGTTAACGGTGTATCGGCTAAGCGTTCAATCTGCCAATAGCTAAAGGCGGCGGCGAGTCCTGCGACAACCACTACGCCTGCGAGAATTTTTTTCATTCGAGTCATGATGCTTCCATCGTCGGGCAACTGGCGCGCAGTTGCTGGTACAGCGAGCGTGCGGTAAACGAAACGTCGTCAATTTGTCGCACGGGTAAAACGGGCATCAGGGCGTTACAAATTACCACTTCATCGGCATTCAACACCTCGTCCCTGCTGCCATCAATCAGCTGACAAGTTTGGCCATTCGCGGCCATCTGTGCCATCAGATAACGACGCATAATGCCATCCACGCCAGCTTGTTCAAGGCGCGGCGTAAAAACGTTGCCGCCTTTGCGCCAGAATAAATTGGCCGCACAGCATTCCACCACCGTCCCTTCAGTGTCAAGCACCAGCGCCTCGTCGCCGCCCGTCTGGTCAAGATGGTGGCGAATCATTACCTGCTCAAGGCGATTCAGATGCTTCACACCGGCCAGCAACGGATTGCGCGCCAGACGTATTGGGCTAGTCTGGAGCACTGCACCCTGCTGTTGCAGGGCGGCGTAGTGCTGCGGCCACGGAGAGAGCGAAACAATACGCGTAGGTGAGGTGCAACCGGTGCGGCTGTAACCGCGGCCACCTGCGCCTGGCGTTAAAATAACTTTGAGTACCGCCTGCATCTCTCCATGAGCAGCCTGGCACATTTCAGCGGAGAGTTGCGGTAGGTCGGGTGCAGCCATGAATAAGCGTTCGCAGCCCTTACGCAGACGTTGCAGATGCGCATCCAGTAAAACAACCTTTCCGTTGATTACGGCGGCGGTGGTAAAACAGCCGTCACCAAATTGCACGCTGCGATCGCGTGCTGAAAGCTCGGTTTGTTGTATGCCGTTGATCCACATGCTGGTCACCTTGAACACCACAATAGCAATATAAAAAAGGCCCGCATTGCGGGCCTCTGTATAGCTCAGGAGCGATTATACCTTACGGAAGATCAGCGAGCCGTTGGTGCCGCCAAACCCGAAGGAGTTACACAACGTGTACTCCAGTCCGCTGATCTGGCGCGCCGTATGTGGCACGAAGTCCAGATCACAACCTTCGTCAGGATTGTCGAGGTTGATGGTCGGTGGAATCGCCTGGTCGCGCAGCGCCAGAATCGAATAAATCGCTTCTACCGCACCAGCAGCGCCCAGCAAATGACCGGTCATCGACTTGGTTGAACTGACCATCACACTGTGAGCTGCAGCACCAAATACCGATTTCACCGCCTGCGCTTCCGCTTTGTCGCCGGCTGGCGTTGAGGTGCCGTGCGCGTTGACATAGCCGATCTGCTCAGCGTTCAGCTGCGCATCACGCAGTGCATTAACCATCGCGGCTGCAGCGCCTGAACCGTCTTCCGGAGGTGACGTCATGTGGTAAGCATCGCTGCTCATGCCGAAACCAATAATTTCAGCATAAATCTTCGCACCACGTTTCTTCGCGTGTTCGTACTCTTCCAGTACGACAATGCCAGCACCGTCACCCAACACGAAACCGTCACGATCTTTATCCCACGGACGGCTTGCCGCCTGCGGATTGTCATTACGGGTAGAGAGCGCACGTGCAGCACCGAAACCACCGACACCTAATGGCGTACTGGCTTTTTCCGCACCACCGGCCAACATCACATCCGCATCGTTATACGCAATAATTCGCGCCGCATGACCAATGTTATGCACGCCGGAGGTACACGCCGTTGCGATTGAGATGCTTGGGCCTTTCAGGCCATACATAATGGTGAGGTGACCTGCCACCATGTTTACGATGGTAGACGGTACAAAGAACGGGCTGATTTTACGCGGACCACCGTTGACCAGCGAGCTGTGGTTATCTTCGATTAAACCCAGTCCGCCAATGCCAGAACCGATTGCCGCACCAATGCGACCCGCATTCTCATCAGTTACGACCAGACCTGAGTCTGCCATAGCCTGAATACCAGCAACGATGCCGTATTGGATGAAGTCATCCATCTTGCGCTGATCTTTGCGCGAGATGAAATCATCGCAATTGAAATCTCTTACTAAGCCTGCAAAACGCGTTGCGTAGGCACTAGTATCAAAATGGTCGATCAGGCTAATGCCGCTCTGACCGGCAAGGAGAGCACTCCAGGTAGACTCTACGGTATTGCCGACAGGAGACAACATGCCAAGACCAGTCACAACTACACGACGCTTAGACACGCACGTCCTCCAGGGAGGGAAAAAATAACGCTATGTGGGGCAAACATAAAACTCAGGCGGTCGAGGTGACCGCCTGAAGATATTCATTAGCCTTGATGGCTATTGATGTAGTCGATCGCTGCCTGAACGGTAGTGATTTTCTCAGCTTCTTCGTCTGGAATTTCAGTATCAAACTCTTCTTCCAGAGCCATTACCAGCTCAACGGTGTCAAGAGAATCTGCACCAAGGTCTTCAACGAAAGAAGCAGTGTTAATCACTTCGTCTTCTTTAACACCCAGCTGCTCAGCTACGATTTTCTTAACGCGTTGTTCGATATCGCTCATACTATTTAATTTCCTATCAAAACTCGCTTTCGCGATGGTTTTCGTAGTGTATAAAATGTTGAAAAAGATGCAACAAAATCCCGGCTGGTCGAACCACGATTTTGCGTTATTCTGCGGTGTTTACCGCAGATAAAGCAAATGTTTTCGTGATTATCAGACCATGTACATGCCGCCGTTGACATGAAGCGTCTCACCCGTGATGTAGGCTGCTTCGTCAGAGGCTAAGAATGCAACAGCATTGGCAATCTCCTGCGGGTCACCTAAACGACCTGCAGGAACTTCTGCCAAAATACCCGAACGTTGATCTTCGTTCAGTGCACGCGTCATGTCCGTCTCAATAAAGCCCGGAGCCACGACGTTTACAGTAATGCCACGTGACGCAATTTCTCGCGCCAGTGATTTGCTAAAGCCAATCAAACCTGCTTTTGCTGCCGCATAGTTTGCCTGACCCGCGTTACCCATGGTCCCAACTACAGAACCGATGGTAATGATACGGCCCACGCGTTTTTTCATCATGGCACGCATAACCGCCTTAGAAAGACGGAAGACCGATGTCAGGTTGGTATCAAGGATATCCGCCCATTCATCGTCTTTCATGCGCATCAACAGATTGTCACGCGTAATGCCTGCATTATTGACTAAAATGTCCACTTCGCCAAATTCGGCGCGAACTTGTTCGAGGACGCTCTCAATTGAGGCTGCATCAGTGACGTTCAGCAGCAGGCCTTTGCCCTTGTCGCCGAGGTAAGCACTGATTGCTTCTGCACCGCTCGCACTGGTGGCGGTTCCCACCACTTTTGCACCGCGCGCAGCCAGCGTTTCCGCAATGGCGCGACCAATACCACGGCTTGCACCGGTAACCAGCGCTACTTTACCTTCAAAGCTCATGTTTTTCCTCTTATTCCTGTGTAAGCGCCGCACTCAGTGAAGCAGAATCGTTCACGGCAGCGGCACTCAGGCTATCCACAATACGTTTGGTCAGACCGGTCAGGACTTTGCCTGGACCGATCTCCAGCAGCTGTTCTACGCCTTGTGTAGCAATAAATTCGACCGCTTCGGTCCAGCGCACTGGGCTATACAGCTGACGTACCAGCGCGCTTCGAATCGCAGCGCCGTCGGTTTCACACTTCACATCAACGTTATTAACCACCGGTACGGCAGGTGCGTTAAAGGTAATAGCTTCCAGCGCAACCGCCAGTTTATCGGCAGCCGGCTTCATCAGCGCGCAATGTGACGGCACGCTCACCGGCAATGGCAGCGCACGTTTGGCGCCAGCAGCTTTACACGCTGCACCTGCACGCTCAACCGCTTCTTTATTACCGGCGATCACGACCTGACCTGGCGAGTTGAAATTGACCGGTGAAACCACCTGGCCTTGCGCACTCTCTTCGCAGGCTTTACGAATGGACGCATCGTCCAGACCAATAATAGCCTGCATTGCGCCCGTGCCTTCTGGCACCGCTTCCTGCATTAATTTGCCACGCAGCTCAACCAGTTTAATGGCATCCGCGAAGTCGAGCACACCAGCACAAACCAGTGCAGAATACTCACCAAGGCTGTGACCAGCCATCAGCGTTGGCTGCGTTGCGTTCTTGCTCTGCAACACACGATAGATAGCAACTGAAGCTGCCAGCAACGCAGGCTGCGTCTGCCAGGTTTTATTCAACTCTTCAGCCGGCCCTTGCTGGACTAACTGCCATAAGTCATAACCCAGCGCGTCAGAAGCTTCACGGAAAGTGGCTTCAACCTGCGGATTTTCGGCAGCCAGCTCGGCTAACATGCCGACAGTCTGCGATCCCTGTCCTGGGAAAACATAAGCAAATTGCGTCATCTTTCGTTCCTGTCAATCAAAAGCGAACCAGTGCAGAACCCCAGGTGAAACCACCACCAAAGGCCTCTAGCAAAATCAGTTGTCCCGGCTTGATACGGCCATCACGCACCGCTTCATCCAGCGCACTTGGCACGGAAGCGGCTGAGGTATTGCCGTGGCGATCCAGCGTGACCACCACTTTCTCCATGCCCATGCCCAGCTTTTTGGCGGTTGCGCTAATTATGCGCAGGTTCGCTTGATGCGGCACCAGCCAGTCGAGCATTTCACGATCGAGATTGTTGGCTTGCAGGGTTTCATCAACAATGTGCGCCAGTTCAGTTACCGCCACTTTGAAGACTTCATTGCCCGCCATTGTTAGATAAGCCGGCTCATCCTGATGGGCACGATCCTGATACGGCAGCGTTAACAGCTTACTGTAACGGCCATCGGCGTGCAGATGAGTGGAAAGGATGCCTGGCTCTTGGCTCTGGCTCAGCACCACAGCGCCCGCACCATCACCGAACAGAATAATGGTGCCGCGATCGTTGGGATCGAGCGTACGTGCTAACACGTCTGCGCCGATCACCAGAGCATGTTTAACGACACCATTTTTGATGTATTGATCGGCAACGCTCAGTGCATAGGTGAAGCCCGCACAGGCAGCGGCCAAATCGAAAGCGGCGCAGTCATTGATCTCCAGCATTTGCTGGATCATGCATGCAGAACTTGGGAAGGCATGGCTGGAAGACGTCGTGGCCACAATGATCAGGCCAACGTCGCTCGCATTCACACCCGCCATTTCCAGCGCGCGTTGTGCTGCGGTGAAGCCCATGGTGGCGACCGTTTCATCCGGTGCTGCAATGCGGCGCTCACGGATGCCGGTACGGGTGACAATCCACTCGTCCGTCGTCTCGACCATTTTTTCCAGATCCGCGTTAGAGCGAATCTGCTCAGGCAAATAGCTGCCCGTACCGATAATTTTGGTAAACATCTACGCTTTGTCACTCCTGGCTAATACAGTGTCAAGGCGCGCCGCAATCCTCTCTGGGACTTGCCTTCGCACCGTCTGCTCTGCCTGCTCTATCGCCACGGCAAATGCACGTTGATTCGCCGCACCGTGGCTTTTGATCACTGTCCCGCGCAATCCTAACAGACAAGCGCCATTGTACTGGTCGGGGTTGAGGTGGCCGAAACGCTTTGCCAGGCGCTTTTGAATCCAGCGCCCCAACAATTTTAGCCACCAGGCCCGTTTTTTTCCTTCCTCTGATGATTTCAGCAGAGAGAGGAACATTCTTACCACGCCTTCCATGGTCTTCAACGTGACGTTACCCACGAAGCCATCACAGACCAGCACATCCGTCTTGCCGGTGAGGAGATCGTTCCCCTCAAGATAACCAATATAGTTGATTTGCGGTGACGCTCGCAGCACCGCAGATGCGGCGCGGATTGCTTCCAATCCTTTAGTCTCTTCCTGACCAATATTCAGCAACGCCACCCGCGGCTGGGCGATCTCCAGCACTTCTTCGGCCATCACTGCGCCCATAATCGCAAACTGCACCAGCATGGCGCTGTCAGATTCGACGTTGGCACCGAGATCCAGCACCACCGTTTTGCCATGTTGCTGATGCGGTAAAACCGTCATCAGCGCCGGACGATCTATGCCATCCAGCGGTTTTAATAACATTTTCGCCAGCCCCATCAACGCGCCGGTATTTCCCGCACTGACACAGGCTTGCGCTTTACCCTCTTTCACCAACTCTAACGCCACACGCATTGAACTGCCGCGGCTGTTACGAATTGCCTGAGAGGGTTTGGCATCACTTGCAATAACCGATTCGGCAGGAATAACCTGCACACGCCTCTGTAACGAGGAATCCGCTTTGGCAAGAAATGACGAGATGATGTCGGGATCACCGACCAGAAGAAGAACCAGCTCCGAATGAGAGGCCAGTGCCTGCAAGGCTGCAGGCACTGTCACGCAGGGACCGAAATCCCCGCCCATGGCATCAACTGCCAGGGTCAAACGTGTCAAGGTATCGCCTTGTGTAATCGCGAGGATTACTTGGTGATAACCTTGCGACCGCGGTAGTAACCATCCGCAGTGATATGGTGACGCAGATGAGTTTCGCCAGAAACTTTATCTACTGACAGAGCAGCAGTGGTCAGAGCATCGTGTGAACGACGCATACCACGCTTAGAACGGGTTGGTTTATTCTGTTGTACGGCCATGGACCTTACTCCTATTACTTACGCTTTAAACTGGCTAATACGGCAAACGGATTTGGTTTTTCTGCCTCTGGAGGCAATTGACCAAATACCATGTCCGCGTCGGACACTTCACAGTGTTCAGAATCATGCACCGGAACCACGGGCAGCGCGAGGATGAGTTCATCTTCGATCACCGCCAGCAAGTCGATCTCACCAAAATCATTGACATCAACTGGCTCGTAGGCTTCCGGTAGTGCTTCGGCCTGTTCATCAGAAGAGACAGGACTGAAGCAATAGCTTACGTGAACATGACGTGGAAACGACTGGTTGCAGCGTTGACATGACAGAGTCACCTGCACTTCGGCTGTTCCTTGCAGAACGGCGAGGCGCTGGTTGTCAACCGCAAACGACATATCGCATTCAACTTCACTGTCCACACTCACGACCGTTTCGGCCAAGCGCGCCACCAATTCAGGTGCATAAACACCATGATAATCAAGGCGTTTTTGCGCGGCGCGGACCGGATCGAGCGTCAGGGGTAATTTTACCTTTTGCATAGGGCGCGCATATTAACTTTGTAACGTCATAGAGTCAAAGAAAAAGGCCGGTTTACGGCATCTTTCACCCGTTAGTCGCATCCAGTGCGGCGCATAGTTTAAAATGACTGTCATCTTTACGCTATCTATTCTGAAAAAAAATGATGACACCTTTGGTATTAGCTTCTACCTCTCCTTTTCGTCAGGCGCTGCTGAACAAATTGGGCCTGCCTTTTATTACCGCTGCGCCCAATTGTGACGAAACACCGCTGATGGATGAATCGGCACCCGAGCTGGTGCAGCGTCTGGCCTTAGCCAAGGCAGAGGCGCTTGCTGGACATCATCCCAATAGCTGGATTGTCGGTTCCGATCAGGTCTGCGTGTTAAATGGCGAGATTACCGGCAAGCCGCATACCGTAGAGAACGCCTGCCGTCAGCTCGCTGCTGCCAGCGGCAATGCCATAACCTTTTATACCGGGCTGGCGCTGATACAACCGCAGAGCGGCAAACGGTGGGTTATTTGCGAACCTTTTACTGTCCATTTCCGTCAGTTAAGTGCAGAAGAGATACGCGGTTATGTGGAGAAGGAGCAGCCGCTGCAATGCGCAGGTAGCTTTAAAAGTGAGGGATTAGGGATTTGTTTGTTCGATAAACTGGAAGGACGCGATCCCAATACCTTAATTGGCTTACCGCTGATTGCTTTGAATGAGATGCTAAGAGCGGCGGGCATCAACGCGCTATGTTGATGCCCGCGTAATCAGGCTTTTTTCTGGCGCAGCTGGGCCAGGCAGTGCTTCAGTGCGCCATCCAGTGGCGCCTCCATCCGCAGCACTTCTCCGGTGTTGGGATGGGTAAAAGTCAAGGCGGCGGCATGCAGGAACAGCCGAGATAAGCCGGTCGAACTAAGCTGCGCGTCAAATTCGCGATCGCCATAACGATCGTCAAAAGCGATGGGATGTCCGCCATGCAGCGTATGGACGCGGATCTGATGCGTACGCCCCGTCACCGGGCTCGCTTTAACCAGGGTCGCAAAGCCGAAGCGCTCTTCAACCTTAAAGCGCGTCTCGGAGGGCTTACCCTCAGCACTCACGCGCACTACGCGCTCACCACTCTGCAAAATATTCTTCAGCAGTGGCGCCTGCACCACTTTCAGATGCGATGGCCAGTCACCGCGCACCAGCGCCAGATAATCTTTCTGCATGCCCTTCTCACGCAGTTGCTCATGCAGCGAACGCAGCGCCGAGCGCTTCTTCGCCACCAGCAAGATGCCAGAAGTATCGCGGTCGAGGCGATGTACTAATTCGAGAAAACGCGCTTCCGGACGCAACGCGCGCAATCCTTCAATCACGCCAAAACTTAATCCGCTGCCGCCGTGCACCGCTGTACCGGAGGGTTTATTCATCACCATCAAATAGTCATCTTCGTACAGAATGGCGTTGGTCAGAGCCGCAACTTTATCCAGCTTCGGTGAAACGGTATTTTCCTCGCGCTCGGCAACCCGAACTGGCGGAATGCGCAGCTCGTCGCCATCCTCCAGCTTATATTCGGGTTTCACGCGTTTTTTGTTCACCCGCACTTCACCTTTACGCAAAATGCGATAAATCATGCTTTTTGGCACGCCCTTGAGCTGGGTGCGCAAAAAGTTATCAATACGTTGTCCGGCATTTTCAGCCGTAATGGCGACATACTGTACGCCGGGATTCTCTGTTTTCATGGCGGCGATTCTAATTAGTGTCCCTGGATAGCGCCACCCCTTTTTCTGTGCTTAACTCTCTCTTTGTCGCGTCACGAAACGTTGAAAATGGCGACATTTTCAACGATGCGATGATTAGCCCTGCAAATGAACAGGTTAAGGATGAATAAACTTCTCAGCTTGGCAAAAGTCGCCTTGCTATATGTTGGTGAGCAATGGAATAATGCAGGTGTTTCTGCCCTGGAAAGATTCAGGCAGGAAAAAGAGCGAAATAAGTCATTTTGCCGGATTGAACGGACACGCAGCAATGGCGTAAGACGTAATGTTAAATCAGGCACTTAGCGGGCTGCGGGTTGCGGCCTGGACGACAGACTAGGATGAGTGGATTTTTGAATACTCTGTAACACTTCCACCTTCAGGCGCTGGATTTCCTTATGAAAAACAGGCCACCGACAAGATTTGCGCCCCTTTAGCCGCCGACAACCGTGAGGTTGACGTCTGTGCATTAAGACACGGGGTCATCGGTTGATTCTCGTCCAGGGTAACGATGCCCGCAGCTACATCACTCATGTGAGAATAACGAGTAAGTCACGATGAAAAGAATGTTAATTAACGCAACTCAGCAGGAGGAGTTGCGCGTTGCCCTGGTTGATGGACAACGTCTGTACGATCTGGATATTGAAAGTCCTGGACACGAACAGAAAAAAGCCAACATATACAAAGGTAAAATCACCCGCGTTGAGCCCAGCCTTGAAGCTGCGTTTGTCGATTACGGTGCTGAACGTCACGGTTTCCTCCCTCTGAAAGAAATTTCCCGCGAATACTTCCCTGCCAACTACAACGCACATGGTCGTCCGAATATTAAAGATGTGCTGCGTGAAGGTCAGGAAGTTATCGTTCAGATTGATAAAGAGGAGCGCGGTAATAAAGGAGCAGCACTGACTACCTTTATTTCGCTGGCCGGTAGCTATTTGGTATTGATGCCGAACAACCCACGTGCTGGCGGTATTTCTCGCCGTATTGAGGGTGACGATCGTACCGAGTTGAAAGAAGCCCTTTCCGCACTGGAACTTCCAGATGGCATGGGTCTGATTGTTCGCACCGCGGGCGTCGGTAAATCTGCCGAATCGCTGCAGTGGGATCTCAGCTTCCGTCTGAAGCACTGGGAAGCGATCAAGAAAGCGGCAGACAGCCGCCCAGCACCTTTCCTGATTCATCAGGAGAGCAACGTTATCGTCCGTGCCTTCCGCGATTATCTGCGTCAGGATATTGGTGAAATCCTCATCGATAACCCGAAAGTTCTGGAAGTGGCGCGTCAGCACATTGCTGCGCTAGGCCGTCCCGACTTTAGCAGCAAAATCAAACTGTACACCGGTGAAATCCCGCTGTTCAGCCATTACCAAATTGAATCGCAGATTGAATCTGCCTTCCAGCGTGAAGTGCGCCTGCCGTCAGGCGGCTCGATTGTTATCGATAGCACCGAAGCGCTGACCGCCATCGATATTAACTCCGCACGTGCTACGCGCGGCGGTGACATTGAAGAGACCGCGTTTAATACCAACCTGGAAGCGGCCGATGAAATCGCTCGCCAGTTGCGTCTACGCGATCTCGGCGGCCTGATTGTTATCGACTTTATCGATATGACGCCAGTGCGTCACCAGCGTGCCGTCGAGAACCGTCTGCGCGAAGCCGTGCGTCAGGATCGTGCACGCATCCAGATTAGCCACATTTCACGCTTCGGTTTGCTGGAAATGTCGCGTCAGCGCCTCAGCCCGTCACTGGGTGAATCCAGTCATCACGTCTGCCCACGCTGTAGCGGTACCGGCACCATCCGTGATAACGAATCGCTGTCGCTGTCTATTCTGCGTCTGATAGAAGAAGAAGCGCTAAAAGACAACACCAAAGAAGTGCATGCGATCGTGCCGGTTCCGGTGGCCTCTTACCTGCTGAACGAAAAACGTGATGCGGTGAGCGCCATTGAGAAACGTCAGGGCGGCGTGCGTGCCATCATCGTGCCAAACGATCAGATGGAAACGCCACATTACTCTGTACTGCGTGTCCGCACCGGTGAAGAGACGCAAACCCTGAGCTACCATCTGCCAAAACTGCACGAAGCGGAAATGGCGCTGCCTTCTGAAGAAGAGCACGCTGAGCGTCGTCGTCCGGAGCAGCCTGCCCTGGCCGCCTTCGCGATGCCAGATGCGCCGCCAGCACCGGTTGAAGTGGTTAAAGAGACACAGCCAGCGCCAGCCGTTGAAGCGAAAGACAAACCTGCTGTTGCCGCACCTGCAGTGACCAGCACCGGCTTCGTTGCCCGCCTGCTGAACGGCTTGAAGAAACTGTTTGCCGGCGATACGCCTGCTGCGGCTCCGGCTGAAATTCAGCAAGAGACGCCAGCGGCTGTTGAAGCGGAAAATACGCAACAGCGTGGCGAACGTCGCAACAATAACAACCGTCGTAATAATCGTCGTGAGCGCACACCGCGTAATGGCGAGAATGGTCAGGTGCGTGAAGGTCGCGAAGCGCGTGAACCACGCGAGCCGCGCGAAGCACGTGAGCCACGTGAAGCCCGCGAACCGCGTGACAATCAGGACAATCGTCGCAACAAGCGTCAGAACGAACCGCGTGAAGCGCGTCCTGTACTGAGCGATGAAGCACTTGAGCAACGTGATGAGCAGCAGCAACAGCGCCGCGAACAGCGTGCCGATCGCCAGCGTCGTCGTCAGGAAGAAAAACGCACTCAGCAGCAGGATCAGAAAGTCGCTGAACCGGTCGTTCAGGCTGACGTCGTAGACGAAAATGTTGCGCAGGAAGAAGAGCGTGTACAGGTTATGCCGCGTCGTAAACAGCGTCAGCTGTCACAACGCGTACGTGTGGGCGATACCGGTGAAGTCACCGCTGAAGCGCCAGCGCCAGTTGTGCATGAAGCCGCCGCTGAAACTGCACCACGTGCTCAGTACATCGAACATCCGGAAGCCAGCAATGACGAGCAAGATGATAGCGAGAACCGGGACAGCGCCAATATGCCGCGTCGTTCACGTCGTTCACCGCGTCACCTGCGCGTAAGCGGCCAGCGTCGTCGTCGTTATCGTGACGAGCGTTACCCAACGCAGTCTGCAATGCCGCTGGAATCTGCTGCAGCTTCGCCAGAAATGGCATCCGGTAAAGTGTGGATTTCTTACCCGGTTGCGCAAGCGCAGGAAGAGTACACCACGCAAGATGCCATGCATGAAGTGTCGGATTACGGCTATCAACAAACCGCCGCCGCCGTGGCTGAAACCGCTACTGTTGAAACCGCTACGGTTGAACCCGCTGCTGTTGAACCGGCCGTTGAGCAGGTTGCCGCTGAAGAAGCCGTGCATCAGGTTGAACCGCAGGCGCACACTGAGGTGCCGGTAGTGAATACTGATGACGTCACGCCGATTGCAGCGCCCGTCAACGAAGAACCATCAGTGATTTCTGCTGCTGATGAACAAGTTGCGCAGGAAACCGCAGCTGAAGCGGAACCGGCGGCCAGCGTTGAAGAAGCGCAGCCTGAAGTTAGCGCAGTGGCTGACGTTGTTGAGCAGGCGCCTGCTGATGTTTCGCCAGCAGTGGAAGCACAGGTTGAAGAAGTACTGGCTGCGCCAGTGGCTGCAGGAGCTGATGTCACACCGGTAACGGAACCGCATGCGCCGGTTGCAGCACGTGACACTGCGGTAACGACCGTTGAAACGCGCTTCAAACATCATGCTACCGCCCCGATGACCAAAGCACCGGCACCGGCATGGGAACCTGAACCAGCTCGTCATAGCGATTGGGTTCGTCCCGCGTTTGGCTTCGAAGGTCGTGGTTCTGCAGGTGGTCACAGCGCAACGCATCAGGCAACCGCTCCGGCAACCCGTCCGGAAAGCGCCTAAGCGTTAGCAAGTCAGTAAAATCGAACCCCGGCCAGTCCGGGGTTTTTTATTGCCTGCGATTGGCGGCGTTAGATTGATGCCATAAATGACACCCCTATGTTTATTTAGCTGGGTTTTTGTGGGGTAAGCATTCATGCGCACCCAATTATTGCCTTCGTGAGCGGCATGACGCCCTTTATGGCTACCCCAACAGCAGGCAAAAAAAATCCCACAGCCCGAAAGGCGGTGGGAGAAACTAAGCGCACCCGGTTAAAGTACGCTCAAAGGTTCAGATCAATTACGAATTAAGCTGGAACAGCGACATCTGCGACATATCGGTGAAGGTTTTATAGGACGCCTGTAATGCTGTTTGCTTCATGGTATAGCTGGAAATGGCTTGGGTGTAATCAACATCGACAAGGTCGCTCATTTGTGAGCTCATAATTAAATCACGGTCATCACCTTGGGTATCTAGTGTGTCAAGTTCGGCCATTTTAGTACCCAGATCAGAACGAACCTTGAGCACGTTGTTTAAGGAATTACTGAGACCGCGGTTAGTTTTAGCCATGACATCACTGAATGCCTCAGTGGTACTTGCATCGGCTCCTTCTTGTGGCACTTTTAATGCAGCTATAGCACTGTCTAACATATTGAAAAGACTTTTTTCACTGTCAGTCCCATCAGGCTCCGCTTTAGCATTGCTTGTTAATGACATAAACACCGCATTACCCGCATCTCCAACTGCGATAGTTCGGCTATCATCTATTTTTTGAGAAATGGCCTCTGCCCCTCCCACATATGTCACTCCGCCAGCAGCATCAGAAAAGGGGGCGACATCTGTTTTATAACCAGCAAAAATATAGCGCCCCGTGCCATCCTTACTGTTAGCTTGCGAGAGAATTTGATCGCGAATTCCCTGTAACTGTGTCGCATAGGAAGCACGATCTTCATCGTTCAGCGTTCCTGTTGAGGCAGCAACAACGATTTGCTGTGCCGCGGTAATACTTGTGGTCACGCTTGTTAAAGAGTTCTCTTCCATTGACAAGCTTTGATTAGCAAAACTTCGCGCCATAGCATACTGACTACTTTTTGATTGAGACTGTGACAAAACTACAGCTCGGGAAGCTGCAATGGGATCGTCTGAAGGATTGTTTACCTGACGCCCCGTCGAGAGCTGCTCACCCACTTTTAACCATGAGGCTTGCGAATCGGTAATGCCGCGCACCTGCTGGTTGAAAATCATATTGGTACTAAGACGCATGGTTTTTATCCTCTATGCTTAGCCGCGGATGCCCATCAGCGCATTAAAAATGGTACTCGCCGTTTGCAGCACTTGCGCATTCGCCATATAGAACTGCTGATACTTCGTCAGGTTGGCGTACTCTTCATCAAGGTTGACACCCGACACTGACTGCTGGCGATCGCTCAACTGCGTGACCACATTTTCCTGGGTGGTACTGGCGGTTTCCAGCGTGCTGGTTTTGTTACCGACGCTGCTAACGAGACTGGCGTATGCCTGGGCAATGGTCGCATTGCCATTCACCAATTTGCTGTCCTGCAGATCCAATAATTTTTGCGCATTGCGGTTATCACTTTCACCGCTGGTCGCGCTGGATGCCGCGGCAATTTGCGACTCATCAGTAATCGCCACTGACATGCCAGCAATGACGTTCTGTACCGGTTTAACCAGGAAACTGTCTTTGGCGTTAGGCGCAGGTGAGGTGCTGACCGTCAGTTTCAGACCATCAAAGTTGAGGGTTCCGTCGTTCACATCTGGCGTAACGCTAAACTTCACGTTGTCAGACATGCGGGTTACCGACCAATTACTGCCGTCGTAACTGACGGTGTAGTTAGAGGCTTTCATCGCGCTGGTGTCTGACCAGGCAGCAGTAATGGTAGCTGCTGAGGTGTTTTTGCTGTTACCCACTACGGTTGGCGAACCGATATTGAAGAAGTTGCCACCCTGATCGCCGTTGCTATCATATCCTTCGCTGTGCACGCTGTTGAAGCTAGTGGTGAACGCCGCAGCGAGTTGGCCGAGCTGATTTTGTGCGCTATCCAGATCCTGCGTACGGAACGCCAACAAACCGCCGAGTGAACCGGTGGTCAGCGTCTTCTCCGGAATTTCAACATTTCCCGCCTGCTTGTCGACATAGCCGACGGTGGTGCGTGTGGAATCGCTACTGGACGGCATCGCCACCAAACTGGTGGAGTTCTTACCATTCACCAGCGTCACGCTACCCATGGAGACGATATAGCTACCATCCTGCTGAGATACGTTAACGCCAACCACATTGTTCAGGCTGTTCACCAACTGATCGCGCTGATCCAACAGATTGTTCGGTGCCGCACCACCGCCGGTAGTGAGCTTGGCGATCTGGCTGTTGAGGTCAGCGATTTGGCTGGTGAAGGTATTGATCTGATCAACGCTTGAAGCAACGTCAGTATTGACGCTGTTCTGCATATTATTGAGATATTGCGCCGTGGTCTGGAACTGGTTTACCAGGCCTTGTGCGTAGCTCAACATTGATTGACGGGCGGACGGATCGTTGGCGTTACTCACCACGTTCTGTACGTTGGTGAAGAAGCTTTGGATTGAGGTCGACAAGCTCGTGGTTGACGTCGACAGCAGATCATCAATGTTAGAAATTTGATTATATTGCGTATTCACGGCGCTGTAGTTGGCGCTGGAACCGCGCAGCTGAGCAGTAATGAATTCATCATATTCACGTTGTACGCCTGAAAGCGTCACACCGTTGCCGTAATAGCTGTTGCCCTGCAAGGTGCTGTTGGACTGCGACAAAATCGCCGTCTGACGCGAATAGCCCGCTACCGTGTAATTGCTGATGTTATTACTGGTGGTGCTTAATGCAGCCTGTGCGGCGCTCAGCCCACTCATCGCTGAGTTAATTATGCTGGACATCTCGGTTCCTTAATTTCCCGTTAACCGGGCTGGCAGTCATCAGTGCGATTGCGCGGGCGAAGAACGCCCGCGGCATGTGATTGTTATCGGCGTGCTTAAGTGAAACTTGAGGGCAAAAATCAGAACAAATCGGTGATATCGTTGCTGTACGCCTTCACCACTTTTTCGCCCATGTTTTTGAATTGTTGGATCATTCCCACCAATTTTTGCGCATACTTCGGATCGGTGGCGTAACCGGCGGCCTGCAGAGCACGGGCGCCCTGCTCGGCGCTTGGCGCATTCGCCACGGCGGCATAACGCGGATTACTGGAAAGCAGTTTGACGTAGTCGCTGAGCGCTTCCATATACGAACCATAGACACGGAAGCTGGCGCGCACTTTTTTCGCTTCGCCGCCTTCATATTCCGTGGTCATGATATCGGTGGTTTGCCCCTTCCAGTCGCCGCTCGCCTTGATACCAAACACGTTGTAACTCGGTTTGCCATCACGCGTCAGAATCTGACGCTGGCCCCAGCCTGATTCCAGCGCGGCCTGCGCCAGAATCAGGTGATGCGGAATACCACTCTTCTGGCTGGCAACCTGAGCAGGCTGCGCCAGCTGCGCGATAAAGTCGCTGCTGTCACTGGGCAAACTGCTCGGTGAAACTGGCAGACGTGGCACCGCTTTACGCACCATCTGCTCGAGCTGACTGGAGGGCAGATTGCTATAAATGAAGCTGTTATCCAGCTTCATCGGCACCGTGCCCGCCATTTCGTCTGGCTCCTGCGCGGGCTGCATCTGTTTAACGATCAGATCCGCCATCCCCAGCCCGCGTTTCCCGATCTCCTGCGCAATCTGCTGATCGTACATTGAGGTGAAAAGCCGCGTCTGGTCATTGCTCAGCATGCCATCCTGCGGCAGCGCTGCGCGCATGCTCTTCATCATCATCTGCACAAACATCCCTTCAACCTGCTTTGCCACCTGCATTGCCTTCCCTTTCGGATCGGCGGCGGCTTCACGTTTTAGGTCGTTCAGTGAGCGGCTGTCATAGGCCGCATTCATCAGCGATTGCGTGTCGGTCATCAGATAATTTCCAGTTTGGCGCGTAAGCAACCTGCGCTTTCCATCGATTGCAGAATCGACATCAGATCAATCGGCGATGCACCGAGCGCATTAAGCGCACGCACCACGTTATTGAGGTTGGCGCTGGAGTTCACACGCTGTAGCGCGCCACCACTCTGACGCAGATCGATCTGGGTATTGTTGGTCGTCACGGTCTGACCACCGGCCAATGGCGTATCAGGCTGACTGACGTTCTGCTGCTGATTGACGGTAACCGACAGATTGCCCTGCGCTACGGCACAGGTGTTCAGCGTCACTTCGCGATTCATCACCACCGAACCGGTACGTGAGTTGATAATCACCTTGGCATCTTCCAGCGGTACCGAAACATCGAGATTCTGAATCTCTGCCAGCAGTCGTACCTGCGAACTGTTATTTGGTGAGACGCGAATCTGCACGGTGCGCGCATCCAGCGGCTGCGCCGAGCCGATACCACGGCTGTTGATCGCGTCAGCGATACGCTGCGCCATGCTGAAGTCTTCATTATTCAGCTGCAGGTTAATGGTGTTCTGGCTACCGAAGTTGCTCTGCAGTTCACGCTCCACCGTAGCGCCGCCGGTAATACGGCCACCGTTGAGCTGGTTAACCTGCACGCTGCTGCCGCCGGCCGATGCACCGGCACCACCGACCAAAATGTTGCCCTGCGCCAGCGCATACACCTGGTTATCGACGCCTTTCATCGGCGTCATCAGTAGCGTACCGCCGCGCAAACTTTTGGCGTTACCCAGCGAGGAAACCACCACGTCGATGTTTTGCCCCTGACGCGCAAACGTAGGCAGCTTGGCGGTGACCATCACCGCCGCCACGTTTTTCAGCTGCATGTTGGTACCCGCAGGTACCGTAATACCGAGCTGCGAGAGCATGTTGCTAACGGTTTGCGTGGTAAATGGGGTTTGCGTAGTCTGGTCACCGGTGCCGTCGAGGCCCACCACCAAACCGTAACCGATCAGCTGGTTATCGCGCACGCCCTGCACCGAGGTGAGATCGCGGATGCGGTCAGCATGTGCCATTACGCTGAAACCGAGCAGCAAGCCCAGGCTCAGGCGGAGCAGAGTCGTCATAGTCATTCTTACTACCTCTTACATCGGCGAGACGTTCAGGAAGAAACGCTGGAACCAGCCCATCGTCTGCGCTTCATTGATATAACCATTTCCGACGTACTCAATACGTGCATCGGCCACCTGTGTAGATAACACAGCGTTGCTGGCGCTAATGGTGCGCGGATTTACCACACCGGAGAACCGGATGAATTCGGTGCCCTGGTTAATTTCGATCTGTTTCTCACCCACTACGCGCAGGTTGCCGTTCGACAACACCTGATTCACGGTGACGGTGATGGTGCCGGTAAAGGTGTTATTCGCGGTCGCGCCGCCTTTACCTGCGAAGTCATTTTTGCCATTGGCATCAAGCGTGGCTTTTTCGCCACTCGCACCCAGCAGGCCACTCAGACCGGTTGGCACGCCCGTGACGCCTAAACTGTTGCTGCCATCGCGGCTGGCGTTGGCGGAGGAGCTTTTGCTGGCGCTGACGTTTTCCTGCAAGGTAATCGTCAATGTGTCGCCAATATTGCGTGGACGGCGATCCTCAAACAGCGGCTGATAGCCGTAGTTCAGCGGTGCGACGCCCTGAAAAATGGAACCGTTCACCACCGGCGGTGCGGATGGCGTCGGCTCAGCCGTTGTCGATCCTTGTACCAGTGGCGTGCGCGGTACCAGCGCACAACCGTTAAGAGTGAGTAGCAGCGTGGCTACCAACCAATGACCAGGCTTGAGAATCACTTGCTTCGCCACGGAGTTCTGACCTTATTCATGTTGCTTAATCAGGCCAGCTAAGCTGGCCCAACGACACCAGCCTTACAGCTGGGTTAATTTCGCCAGCATCTGATCGGAGGTGCTGATCGCCTTGCTGTTAATCTCGTAAGCGCGCTGCGTTTGAATCATGGTAACCAGCTCTTCCGCCACGTTGACGTTCGAGGTTTCCACATAACCCTGATACAGCAAGCCCGCGCCGTTCTGGCCCGGCGTGCTCTGCGTGGCTGCGCCCGATGCCTGGGTTTCCTGATAGAGGTTTTCACCCTGGCTATTCAGACCGGCATCGTTCATGAAGGTGCTCAGCGTCAGCTGACCAACCTGCGCCGGGTTGGTTTGGCCCTGCTGCGTCACGCTCACCACACCATCACGCGAGATGGTGATGCTGGTGGCATTGGCCGGAATGGTAATGCCCGGCTGCACCGGATAACCGGCGTTGGTGACCAGCTGGCCGTTCTGATCCACCTGGAACGAACCATCACGGGTATAGGCTGAGGTGCCATCCGGCATCTGCACTTCGAAATAACCCTGGCCGTTGATCGCCACGTCTTTCGAGTTGCTGGTCTGCGACAGGTTACCCTGCTGATGCAGACGTTCGGTGGTGACGGGACGCACACCGGTACCGATCTGCAGACCTGACGGCAGCGTGGTTTGCTCCGACGACTGCGTGCCCGGCTGACGCAGGGTTTGGTACATCAAATCTTCGAATACCGCGCGCGAACGTTTAAAGCCGTTGGTGCTCACGTTCGCGAGGTTGTTTGAGATGACGTCCATGTTGGTTTGCTGAGCGTCAAGACCGGTTTTGGCGATCCATAAAGAACGAATCATGGTGTTTTCCTTACGCCTTAGCTGCTCATGTTGAGCAAGCTGTTAGCTTTTTGTTCGTTTTCATCAACGTTGGAGATCACTTTCATCTGCATCTCAAAACGTCGGGCGTTGGCGATCATATCGACCATGGTTTCCACCGGCTTGACGTTACTGCCCTCCAGCACGCCAGGCATAACGCTCACCGTGGCGTCGTTGGCCAATGCGGCACCGCGCGTGGCCTGCGCTTGCTGGGTTGGGCGGAACATGCCGTCATCACCGCGCTGTAACTCTTTGGCAGTGGCACGTACCAACTTCAGTTTGCCAATCTGTACCGTGGCGTTAGGCGCATCGCCGGCGTTACGCGAGGTGATGGTGCCGTCTGCCGCAATCGTCAGTTCGGAGCCTTGCGGTATGGCGATTGGACCGCCATCGCCCATCACGGGATTGCCCTGAATGGTCAAAATACCGGTTGAGCTGATCTGCATGTTGCCGTTGCGGGTATAAGCTTCAGAACCGTCAGCGGTACGCACCGCCAGCCAGCCGTCTTGCTGTACGCCCACATCCAGCGCACGGCCGGTGTTGTCCATCGCGCCGGGTGACATATCAGCGCCCGGCGTTGAAGCGGCAACCAGGGTACGCGTCGGCAGCGACCAGCCACTGACCGGCACGGCGCGCAACGCATTGAGCTGAGCACGGAAGCCCGGCGTTGAGGCGTTGGCGAGGTTGCTGGCGGTAACCGATTGCTGATCCAGTGTCTGACTGGCCGCGCCCATCGCGGTATATATTGCGTGATCCATAAAGCAATCCCGTTAGCGAATTAACGTAAGTTAACCAGGGTGTTAAGAATCTGGTCCTGAGTTTTGATGGTCTGGCTATTGGCCTGATAGTTACGCTGCGCAACGATCATATTGACCAGCTCTTTGCTCATATCGACATTGGACGCTTCCAGCGCACCTGAAGTCAGGTTGCCATAAGTACCCGTGCCTGCCAGACCCACAGCTGCCTGACCTGATGAGCTGGTCGCTGACCAGACGTTGTCACCTTCAGACTTCAGACCTTCCGGGTTAGAGAAGCTCGCCAACACGATCTGGCCCAACAATTGGGTTTTCTGGTTGGAGTAAGTGCCGGTAATGGTGCCGTCATCGTTGATGGTGTAGCTGGTCAAATCGCCTGGCTGATAGCCATCCTGCGTTGGGTTACCAAAGGTGGTCGCACCGGTGTTTTGCTGCAAACTACCCAACATGCTTAGGCTGATGTTCATGCCATCCGCACCGTTGGTGCCGCCCACAACCAGGTTTGCTAATGAGGCGCTGGTGTCAGCTACACCGGTAGCGGTGATTTTTCCAACCTGCGTCAGCTTACCGTTAGCATCAAACGACATCTGGTAGCCCAGGTTATCGCCGGCTGCGGTGTTACCAACTTCACTGCCCGTGGTGGAGTCGACCATGTGCACAGTCCAGGTGTTGTCCGCCGTTTTGATGTAGTACATATCCAGCTGATGATCATTACCCTGCGTGTCATACACCGTCATGGTGGTTTTCGCGTTGTAGCTGTCAACGTTAGACTTATCAAACGTGGTCACACTCGGGGTGGTGCTGGTGGAGTTCAGGTTTGCAACCTGGGTGGCTGTCGTCGTTGCACGTGCGCCCATCTGCGTGGTAGGGATACTCAGCGCAACCGGGTTGGCACCGGTCTGAATGGTTGGCGGTGTGCCGCTGGCCGGATAGCCAGAGACGTTCAGGCCCTGAGTGTTTACCAGGTTACGGTTTTCATCCAGAGTGAACTGGCCGTTACGCGAATAGAACACGCCGCCACTGGCGTCGGTCATGCGGAAGAAACCGTTGCCGCTCAGCGCTACATCCAGTCCACGACTGGTTGATGTGGTACTGCCATCACCAAAGTCCTGGATAACGGCGGCAACTTTGGTACCCAGACCCACATTAGAACCGGCAAACATATCGGCAAAAGCAATGGTGCTGGATTTAAAACCGGCTGTGGCGGAGTTGGCAATGTTGTTACCAATCACATCCAGGTTGCTGGAGGCAGCATTCAGGCCGCTCACCGCTTGTGAAAAAGACATGTAATCTCTCCTGCTAAAAGGTTAATCAGAGAATCTGACGAATTTCATCGAGTGTCGCGGAGCCCATGGTGCCGAGATCCAGTTTTGTGGTGTTATCCGTGGTGCTCACGCCATTGACGTAGGCATAGTTCAGCGGCTGCGCCACCAGTTGCGTGCTGCCATTGCTGGCGGCCAGTGAGATAGAATATTTGCCATCCGCGGCGGTAGACCCGTCATCCATCTTGCCGTCCCACGAGAAGGTGTGGACACCCGCACTCTGCTTGCCAAGATCGATGGTCCGAACCGTCGCGCCATTGCTGTCTTTAATGGTGACGCTGGTGGCCGTGGAAGCCGTGGCGAGCTCCACACCAAACGGCGTGGTTGTCCCGCTGCCTACCAGCACCTGCGAACCCTTGACCATCACGCCATGTCCAATCAGTGTTGAACTCTGCAACGACTGGCTGGTGGTGATTTGGCCAGAGATAGATCCCAGCGTGGTATTCAGTTTTTCAATACCGCTCAGGGTGTTGATCTGTGCCAACTGCGTGGTGAGCTGGCTGTTATCCATGGGATTGGTCGGATCCTGGTTTTTTAGCTGTGCCACCAACATGTTCAGGAACTGATTCTGCAGGTCGGCGGAAGAGTTACCGCTCGACGCACTGCTGGAGGTCAGTACCGTTGGGTCCAGACTGTCTTTAATCCCAACTGCTACGCTCATATTCGTTCTCCGTTACTGACCGATGGTGAGGGTTTTCATCATCATTGACTTCACCGTGTTCAGCACTTCCACGTTGGCCTGATAGCTGCGCGACGCTGACATGGTGTTAACGGTCTCAGACACGACGTCAACGTTCGGCATCTTGACGTAGCCTTTCTGATCCGCCATCGGATTGCCTGGGTCATACACCAGTTTTGCCGGTGTCGGATCGTCAACCACGCCGGCGACTTTCACGCCGCCGGTGGCTGCGCCCTGCGCCGCATCGGTCTGGAAAATCACCTGCTTTGCCACGTACGGCTGGCCATCGGGCCCGGTTACGCTGTCGGCGTTCGCCAGGTTACTGGCGCTGACGTTGAGGCGCTGAGATTGCGCTGTCATCGCAGAACCGGCGATATCAAAAATATTCAGCAATGCCATGCTTATTGCCCCTGCAGTACGCTCATCATGCCTTTGATCTGGCTACTGATGAGGGTGAGATCGGTTTGGTATTTCAGGCTGTTATCAGCAAACTGCGTACGCTCGCGATCCATATCCACGGTGTTGCCATCCGCGGCGGGTTGATCGGGAATGCGGTACATCAGATCCAGTGACGGCTGAGAGTTGGTTTGCGCTTCAATGTGGCGTGAGGACGTCACATTCAGCGCCAGGCTGCTGCCTTCGGCGCGACCGTTTTGCATCACCTTGCTCAGTTGGCTGGCAAAGTCGATATCCCGGGCCTGGTAACCCGGGGTATCGGCGTTGGCAATGTTTGACGCCAGGATTTCCTGACGCTGAGCACGTAGGTTTAACGCTTCAGTACCAAATCGCAGCGCGGCATCGAGTTTGTCGAGCATGCTTCCTCCGCGAATGAGAATTTCGAGCTGACAGCTTAAGTGGACAAAAGCAAGGGTGATCGTCTGAATAGCAGCAAAAATGACGGCTATTTTTGACATTGATTTTTTTGCACAAGGCGTAGACTCAGTGCCATCTTCTCGTCAGGAGGCGTTATGCGCAGATATTCCACCTTGCTAACCACACTTTGGCTGGCACTGGCGCTACCCAGTCATGCTGCGGATCTCACCGCACAGTTGACGCAATTTTTTAAAGCGCGCGACCCGCAACATGCCGCCGGTATGACGGTGGTGGTGCGTACACCGCAGGCGCAATGGCCAAGCTGTGAAACCCCGGAGTTGCAGCTGCCGGGCAACAGCCGGCAGTGGGGCAACATCAGCATCGCCGCCAACTGCGATCAAAATCGGCGTTTCTTGCAGGTGCAGGTGCAGGTCACCGGCCAATATCTGGTGGCGAGCCGTCAGGTAGCGCGCGGCAGCAATCTCAGCCCGGCGGACGTGCGTCTGGAAACCGGCCGTCTGGATGAATTGCCGGCACGCGCATTGATGGATAGCAGCGGCGTCATTGATGCAGTAGCGCTGCGCGATATCCCGCCAGGACAACCCGTGACCGCGACCATGGTGCGTCAGCCGTGGCGGGTGAAAGCTGGTCAAAATGTGATGGTGGTGGCGAGCGGAAACGGGTTTAATGCCAGCAGCGAAGGACGTGCGCTGAACAACGCCAGCGCGGCCCAAATGGTGCGCGTGAGGATGGGAAATGGTCAGGTTGTCAGTGGTCGCGTCGACGCGGATGGGAATATTCTGATATCGCTATAAAGCGTTAAAGAACCCTGTTGTTCTGCCGATAGAGATATCAACAAAGACATTACCCTATGCTGACTCAGTTGGCTGACCCCCAACTGACCTTACAGGAGCCTTACCATGAGCATCGACAGAACGCAGCCTACTAACCCGGTTAGCACTGTTCAAACACGCGACAACAACGATAACAGCGGCAAAGTGCGCCAGAGCGCCACGCCAGCAGCCAGCACCACCAGCGAAAGCGGTGCGGAAGTGAAGTTGAGCACCGCGCAGGCGCAGCTGATGCAGCCTGGCAGCAAAGATATTAATACAGCGCGCGTTGAGCAGCTGAAAACGGCCATTCGTAATGGCGAACTGAAAATGGATACCGGTAAGATCGCCGATGCGCTGATCGCCGATACCAAGGCGTATTTAGAGGGTAACTAATCCCAATGGACAATCTGCTGATCACCTTAGATAAAATGCAGGACGTGCTGGCTTCCCTTACCGTGATAATGGATGAGGAGCAGCAGCAACTTTCTGCCGGTCAGGTTAATGGCAACATGCTGCAGCGTATCTCCGAAGATAAAAGCGCGCTGCTGACGACGTTGAATTATCTGGACGAAATGCGTCGTAATACCGAGAAAACCCTTGGTACGCAGGCGCCCTATGGTGATCACAGTGAACGCGAGATCCGCTGGACACGCATTCAGCAGCATACGCGCCGCCTGCGTGATACCAACACGCATAACGGGATTCTGCTGCAGCATCAGATTGGCTTCACCAATGAAGCCCTGGCGGTGTTGCGACCCCATCAAACTCAGGCATTTTACGGCCCGGATGGTTTAGGTAAAGGTCAGGCGACCTTGAGTCGTAAAGGGTAAAAACGCTGTTCGTGGCGTAATATTGCGGGTTTGATTAAGGCTGCGATCTTTCGGGATGGCGGCCTTTTTGTTTTGCTGCGGGTGCGGGACATACATCACCCGCCACTGCCGGGCTGTCCTCGCGCCGCTTATGCGGTGCCTTCAGCTCCAACGTTGTGCCGACGGACCGTTCGGGATCGGGCTTCCTGCCCGGCCCGAACTGAGTCCCGCATCCATGCGGGACTCTCCTGGCCCACCGTTTACGCTTCAGCGCTGCGGATAGCCCTTACGCGGCGGCAGATGTTGCATGTCCGTTGAGATAATGCGGAGTTTACGCCAGCGTACGGCGCGCAAAATCGCGGGGACGGAAGCCAAGCAGGCCAAGCATCACAAAATAAGCCCCGCCGCCGATGGCGCAGACTGCCGCCAGACGAATCAGGCGCCACCACATCTGCCCCTCTTCCCAGGCCGGCATCACCTGCAAAATACCCAGCAGCGCCGCGGCCATCACCACCACCGCAATCAGCAAGCGCGACAGGAAACTGAACCAGCCTGGCTGCGGCTGGAAGATATCCTGTTTACGTAACTGCCAGTAGAGCAGCGCGGCATTCAGGCAAGCGGCCAAACCGATCGACAGTGACAAACCGGCATGCTTCAGCGGACCAATAAACACCAGGTTCATCAACTGCGTGACAATCAGCGTCACGATGGCAATTTTCACCGGCGTTTTGATGTCCTGACGTGAGTAAAAGCCCGGTGCCAGCACTTTCACCACGATCAGCCCCATCAAACCTACCGAATAGGCAATCAGCGCGCGCTGCGTCATTAACGCATCAAAGGCGGTAAATTTACCGTACTGGAACAGCGCTACCGTCAGCGGGCCGGACAAAATGCCCAACGCCACCGCGCTCGGCAACGCCAGCAGGAAACAGAGGCGCAGGCCCCAATCCATCAAGCGTGAATACTCATCCTGGTTACCGCTGGCAAAGCTTTTCGCCAGCGATGGCAGCAAAATGGTCCCCAGCGCCACACCGAGCACGCCAGAAGGAAACTCCATCAGACGATCGGCGTAGTACATCCACGAAACCGAACCGGACACCAGAAACGAGGCGAAGATGGTGTTGATGATCAGTGAAATCTGGCTGACCGAGACGCCGAGAATCGCCGGCCCCATTTGACGCATCACGCGCCACACGCCCGCATCGCGCAAATTCAGGCGCGGCAAGACTAGCATGCCAATCTTCTTCAGGTGCGGCAGTTGATAGAACAGCTGCAGCACGCCGCCCATCACCACCGCCCAGGCCAGCGCCATTACCGGCGGATGGAAATGCGGCGCGGCAAACACCGCAAACCCAATCATGCTGATGTTTAACAGCGTTGGCGCAAACGCCGGCACCGAAAAACGGTTCCAGGTATTAAGAATGGCCCCCGCCAGCGAGGCCAGCGAGATCAGCAGAATATAGGGAAAGGTGACGCGCAGCAGTGCGCTGGTTAAGGCGAATTTATCGGGCGTATCGGCGAAGCCTGGCGCGGTCACCACAATCACCCAGGGCGCCGCAATCATCCCCAATACGGTCACCACCGCCAGTACCAGCGTTAATAAACCGGAGACGTAGGCGACAAATACACGGGTGGCATCTTCGCCCTGCTTACTTTTATATTCCGCGAGAATCGGCACAAAGGCCTGAGAGAACGCGCCCTCAGCGAAAATACGACGCAGCAGGTTCGGCAGTTTGAAGGCAACAAAGAAGGCATCGGTTGCCATGCCAGCACCAAATACGCGCGCCACAATGGCATCGCGGGCAAAGCCCAGCACGCGGGAAAACAGGGTCATCGAACTGACCGCAGCCAGCGATTTCAACAAATTCATATTGAGTGGCGCATCCTGAAAAGTGTCGGAGAAATGAGCGACTTAGCGCGGACATCCCTTGATGTCCGGCGATAGTCTACTGACACGGCGGGAAATGACCAGCATTGAGTGTTACAAGGGGTTATTCCTGTTCGGCATCGCGCCACAGTTTTTCCACCAGACGCTGCGCCGCCAGTGCTTGCTCGCCACTGGTTTCAGGCATCGTCTGATTTTCTACACACTGGATGAAATGCTGCGCTGCGCCGCTGAAACCGCGCTGGGTAAGATGACTTTGCCACGCGGGCGGCACATCACGCACGATTCCGCTGCGGTTCTCCTGCTGCCAGTCGCGCATCTCATTAATTTCAATGTAATCGCCGTCACAGATGGCGCTCACCACCTCGCGCTGCGTACCCGCACGACGGTGCATGCTGGTGGTGATTTGTAGCGATCCGGCGGAGAAGTGGTGCTCGGCGAAAAGCATCGCGCCATCATCATTGGTTTCGATGTGTCCTAACTCGCGCTTTAGACTACCGCCAGCCAGCCACAGCGCGGTATCAACCACGTGCAGATAATCGTCCAGTAAGGTAAAACGCAGATCGTGCGGGCCGACGCTATCTGCACGGTGCTTCTCAATGCGCAAGGATGCGGCACGCGGCATTTCACTTTTCAGCTGCTGATAACGCGGCGCAAAACGGCGATTGAACGCCACCATCAGCTTACGCTTATGCTTGTCAGCCAGCGCCACCAGCGCCTCGGCCTGCTGCAGGGTTTCGGCTAATGGCTTATCAACGCACACATCCTTGCCCGCCAGCAATAGCGCCTTGACGACTTCGTAATGGCTGGCGGTGCTACTGTGCACGAACACCGCATCGCTGGCCGCCGCCAGGGCATCCAGCTGGCCAAAGTACGGCATGCGATAGCTGTCGCAAATCGGTTGTGCCTTTGCCTGGTTGGGAGAAAATGCCCCCGCCAGCTGCCAACTGCTGGCCTGAGATAGCACCGGCAGCCACGCTTTTTGCGCGATACCGCCTAAACCCACAATGCCAATACGTAGCGTCATCTCAGTTCTCCTTTGCCAGCAGCTGTTCCAACTGCGACTGCAACTGTGCAACCGTTTCTTCCAGCTGCGCCACGCGCGCCGCAAGCGTGTCATTATCCGCTGCGGTTTCGCCGTTGGCCGCCTCTTCCACCACCTCGCCACCGAACAAGTGCATATAGCGGCTCTCACGTTTGCCCGGCTCACGCGCCAGCCGCACCACCATCGGACCATCATCGCGCGTGGATAATCCGTTGAGTGTCTGCTCCACTTCATTCATATCGCTGAATTCATGCAGGCGGCCGCTGCGCGTACGCAGCTCGCCGGGCGTCTGCGCACCGCGCAGGAATAACAGCGTCAACACTGCCACTTCGGCGCTACTCAATTGCAGATTGCCGAAAGCCGAGTTACAGAAACGTTGCTCATACTTACTAACGCGCTGGCCAAAACCGTTATTGGCCGTCACCAGATGCTTTTTCACCAGCTCATCGAGCTGCGCTTGCACCTCCATTTCGCTGAGATTCAGCACCGGTTCACGGTTGGATTTTTGATTACAGGCGGTCACTACGCCATTGAGTGAGAGCGGATATTGATCCGGTGTGGTGACCTGCTTCTCCAGCAGGCAACCAATCACGCGCAACGCCTGCGCGGATAAGGCCATTTTCATTGGGATATCCTTTTTTATTGTCCACGGCGATCCGGGGTCCACTCCCGGTAAGTGAGCGCAGTCAGCACGTGATCCTGCCAGCGCCCATCAATCAATAAGTAATCTTTGGCGTAGCCCTCTTTTTCAAATCCGAGGCGCGCCAGCAAGTCGCCACTGCGCTGATTGTGCGGCATGTAATTGGCCATAATGCGGTGAATGCGCTGCTGCCGCTGCATATAACGAATCGTGGTGCTGAGCGCTTCAAACATCAGCCCCTGACCTTGCCACTTCTCCCCGAGCGAATAGCCGAGGTAGCAAGCGTGGAACGATCCGCGCAGCACGTTGCTGTAGTTGGCAACGCCACGTACTTCATGCTCTTCCGGGTCCATCAGCACAAAATAGTAGGCAGAGCCCTGTTTATGCATGTCGGCGATCAGTCCGAGGCGTGCTTGCCAGCCCGAAGGATAACAATGGCTTTCGTCGCGAACCGGCTCCCAGGGCTTAAGAAATGCACGATTTTCCGCATAATAATCGGCCAACCGCCAGGCATCGCGTTCATGTACTAAACGGACCACTAAGCGATCGGTAGTGAGGCGCACGCGTGGGCCAGCAGAACGATAGCCAAACATCATGACTCCTGAAATCCATAACTTAAGAAAGATGTACGCCAGCGGCGATACTTCTCACTATAACCGTCACCCCGCTTGCGGTAAAACCCTGCAACGCGTTCCAGGTGATTGATCCTGACTTAGGATTAATATTTCTGCGGATTCGATGAAAAAATATCATCCTGAGAAAGCTATTTTTCGCTCTGCTGCAGGTGGAAAATAGACCAACTGGTCTCTTATCTCCTCTCACTTGCTCAGGAATTAGCATGTCTCGGGTTGCGCGGGCACGACGCCTCGGTAAAACTTTTCTTTTAGTCGATAACATGCTGGTGGTGTTGGGATTTTTCGTGGTATTTCCCCTCATCTCCATCCATTTTGTTGAACAGCTGGGTTGGGCCGCGCTGATGGTTGGCATCGCGCTCGGCTTGCGTCAATTCGTTCAGCAGGGATTTGGCATTTTCGGCGGTGCTATCGCCGATCGTTTCGGTGCGCGTCCGCTGATTGTGACCGGCATGCTGATGCGTGCGGCGGGTTTTGCCTGCATGGCGCTGGCGCATGAGCCCTGGCTGTTATGGCTCGCCTGTTTGCTCTCTGGTCTGGGCGGCACGCTGTTTGATCCACCACGCAGTGCGCTGGTGATGAAACTGGTGCGCGCGCGTGAACGCGGTCGCTTCTTCTCGCTGTTGATGATGCAGGACAGCGCCGGCGCGGTACTGGGTGCGCTAATAGGTAGTTGGTTGCTGGCGTGGGATTTTCGTCTGGTGTGCTGGGTTGGCGCAGCGGTGTTTGTTAGCGCAGCACTGTTTAATGCGTTTTGGCTACCGGCATGGCGCATCTCGACCGAACGCATCGCGATGCGTGCGGGCATGCAGCGCGTCTGGCAGGACAAGCGCTTCCGCCTGTATGTGCTGACGTTGACCGGCTACTACATTCTCGCCGTACAGGTGATGTTGATGCTGCCGGTGATGGTGAATCAGGTGGCTGGGGCACCGGCTGCCGTGAAGTGGATGTACGCCATTGAAGCGCTGCTGTCGCTAAGTCTGCTCTATCCGCTGGCGCGCTGGAGCGAAAAACGCTTCCGCCTGGAAACGCGCCTGATGGCAGGGTTGTTCCTGATGACTTTCAGTCTGCTACCGGTTGGCATGACCGATTCGCTGCCGTCGCTGTTTATGCTGATCGCGATATTTTACCTCGGTTCGATTATTGCCGAACCGGCGCGTGAAACGCTCAGCGCGTCGCTGGCCAGTTCGCGCGCACGTGGCAGCTATATGGGCTTTAGTCGTCTCGGCCTCGCCATTGGCGGCTTAATCGGCTATTCCGGCGGCGGCTGGATGTTCGATATGGGCCAGCAATGGGCGCTACCCGAACTGCCGTGGATGCTGCTCAGCAGCGTGGGCATGGTCACGCTTTTCGCTCTGTGGTGGCAGTTCCAGCCGCGCCCGGTGGCTCCGGCGATTTTCAGCAGCTAGTTTGCCCCGGCCAAAGATCTCTTCCATACTTCCCGCACGTCCGAAAAAAGGGTGACCTCCGTCACCCTGAGAACCACAGGAGAAACGGGATGAAACTTTACATCTACGATCACTGCCCTTTCTGCGTGAAGGCACGCATGATTTTCGGGTTAAAAAATCTGCCGTTAGAACTGATCGTGATGCTCAATGACGATGAGCAAACACCGAAGAGGTTGATTGGGCAGAAAATGGCGCCGATTCTGCAAAAAGCCGATGGCAGTGCCGTGCCGGAAAGCATGGATATTGTACGTCTGGTGGATAAATCCGATCATGAACCGCTGCTGAATGGCAAAAGTAATCCCGCGATTAGCGACTGGCTGCGCCGCGTGAACGGCTATGTCAATAAGCTGCTGATACCGCGCATCGCCGATGCGTCCTTTGCCGAATTCGCCACGCCGGAAGCACGCCGCTACTTTAGTGAGAAAAAACAGGCCAGCATCGGTGACTTCACCGAGTTGCGTAAACACGCGCCGGGTCTGATCAAAAACATCAGCGATGATCTGCGCCAGCTCGATAAGTTGATTGTCAAACCTAACGCCGTTAACGGCGAGCTTTCCGAAGATGACATTCATCTGTTCCCGCTGCTGCGCTCCCTGACGCTGGTTAGCGGCATTGAATGGCCTAGCCGTGTGGCCGATTATCGCGACAATATGGCGAAACAAACTCAGGTTAATCTCCTCTCCTCTATCGCCGCTTAATCATCCTGCAATGAGAAGCGCAGTCGCGCTTCTCAGCTCTGGCCTGGTGACACCTTGTCCATATTCAGGCAGGCTATCGCTGTTTTGCCGTTTCGATCAGGATGAGGACACTATGAAAAAGGCGTTTTCCGGGCTGCTGGCCCTGTTTTTAGCCGTGCTACTCAGCGGCTGTAACCAATTAACGCAATACACCATCAGCGAGCAGGAAGTGAATCAGGCGCTGCAAAAGCGCAATAACTTTGAAAAAGACATCGGCGTTTCCGGGCTGGTAAATGCGCATATCGTGCTGAGTGAACTCAATAGCCAAATTGGCCGGGAAGAGCCGGGCAAAGTCACGCTTTCTGGTAAAGCCAATATCAATGTCAGCTCGCTGTTTGGGCCGCAGCAGGCAGAAATGCTGCTGAAGATGAAGGCGCAGCCGGTGTATAACGCCCAGGAAGGCGCGATTTATCTGCATGATATGGAAATTGTTGATGCGCAGGTGCAGCCAGAGAAAATGGCTTCAATCATGAAAACGCTGACGCCTTATCTCAATGAGTCGCTGAAACGCTACTTCAATGAGAAGCCGGCCTATGTGCTGAGTGCAGACCGCAGTAAAGGCGAAGCGCTGGCGAAGAAACTTGCTAAAGGGATTGAAGTAAAACCGGGACAGTTAGTGATTCCGTTTACCGAATAATCCACGCAACCGCACCTTCGGGTGCGGTTTTTGTATGTCACGATAAAATCCCGTGCAAACGGTTGCCCACATCCTTATGATTACTCCCCGGCCTAAACGCGCCTCTCGTTTTCTTCTCAGCCGGAGTCTTTTTGAATGACAGCCCAACCTCAGCAAATCACTATTCGCCGCCCTGACGACTGGCACATCCATTTGCGCGATGGCGCGATGCTTAACGCCGTGCTGCCTTATACCAGCGCCGTGAATGGTCGTGCGATTGTCATGCCAAATCTGGTGCCACCGGTCATTAGCGTGGCGGCTGCCG